>CAITZZ010000349.1 GCA_903897005.1 uncultured beta proteobacterium
CGCGAGTTCGGCGGCAGCGGGCTGGGCCTGTCCATTGTGCGCAAGCTGGCTGAGCTGATGGGCGGCGGGGTGGGCGTGCGCAGTGAGCCCGGGCAGGGGTCGCGCTTTTGGTTTCATGTGCGGCTGGCCTTGGCGCCGCAGGGCTCGAACCCAGCGCAGACGGTCAGTCAACCCGCAGTAAACCTGGGCGTCGAGGCTGCACTGCCGCAGTTTGCCGGCCACGTGCTGGTGGCAGAGGACAATCCCACCAACCAGATGGTGATTCAGACCCTGCTGGGCAAGCATGGCCTGCAAGTCACACTGGCGGGCGATGGCCAGCAAGCGCTGGAAGCGCTCAAGGCGCTGCCGGCGGTGGCGCCGTTCGACCTGGTCTTGATGGATATGCAGATGCCGGTAATGGACGGCTGCAGTGTGACCCGGCAGCTGCGGGCCTGGGAGGCACAGACAGGGTGCCGGCGTCTGCCGGTCGTGGCGCTGACGGCGGGCGCCTTTGAAGAGGATCGCCAGCACTGCCTGGACGCCGGCATGGACGGTGTGCTGACCAAGCCGCTTGCCATGGACCAGCTCCAGGCCGCGCTGGCGCACTGGGTTGGGCGCCAGCCAGCCACTGTGCAAGCGCAAGACAGCGCACCAGCGCTGGTGTACAAGCCTGTGGATGTGGCACACGTGCGCACGCTGCTGGTGGAAATCATGCCCCTGCTGGCACACAGCAAGTTCGCCTCCATTGCCTGCTTCAGGCAGTTGCAGGAGGCGTTGGCGGGCACAGCACTGGAGGACGACCTGACGCAGATCGCTCGCTTGTTGCAGGAGTTTCGTTTTGATCGGGTGCAACAGCGCTTGCGACAGATGGCGCAACAGCAGGGATGGGAGTCCAACCAGCCGTTCCCGTAACGCTGGTACGAATAATTTCACAGGGGTTTTGAACCGACATGAATGCTGAACTTCGAGGCGCACTGTGTGCCATGGCAGAAATGCTGGACGGTCTGGGGGTCGCCATGTGCGTGTTTGACCCCCAAGACCGCTGCCAATTGTGGAACGATGCATTCTTTGCGTTTTTCCCGGAACACCAGTTCAAAATTCGCCATGGCGAGCCCTATGCCGATAACCTGCGCCGTTTTTATACGGGGCGGCTGAGTGCCGCAGAACTGCCCAGGATCGATGCCTATATTCAGGCGGGCATTGAACGCCATCAAATGCAGATGCATCCGTTTGAGTTTGAGCACCGGGGCCGGCGCATTCGGGCCACCTCGCTGGCGGTTGCCGGCGTTGGCCGTGTGCGGACCTGGCGCTTTGCAGACGCAGGCTTGTCGGCGTCGGGGCACAGCAACAGCGCTTCTTCCAGTGCAGCATCGCAACCGGTCGACCCCAGTCGCGCGATGCTTGACCGCGTCCCGGACGGGTTGATGATTTGCGCACAGGACGGGCGCATTGAGTGGGTCAACGATTCACTGGTCAAAATGTACGGCTTGCCTGACCGCGCCAGTGCTGTTGGCGCCACCATGGATGCGGTGTACCGCTGCGCCTGGCAAACGCAGGACCCGCTGGAGCCGTGTCTGCTGGAAGTCGGGCTCGATACGATGCAAGAGCAACTGCGGTTTCCCGGTGCGCCCTTTGAGCTGCCCTTGCCGGGTAACCGTTTCAGCCGGGTGATCACCCAGGCGGCCCGCGGACCGGAAGCCTTCTACGCCCACGTTGACATTTCCCAGATCAAGCGCCAGCAACTGCAACTGGCCAAACTCAATCACGAGCTGAGTGCCAGCACCCGCCAGGCACAGGAAGCCTCGCGCAGCAAGAGCCAATTTCTGGCCAACATGAGCCATGAGATCCGCACCCCACTGAACGGCATTCTGGGCATGGCGCAGGTGCTGTTGATGCCCGGCATCGGTGACAGCGAACGCGTGGACTACGCCCGCACCATCGTCAGCTCCGGCCAGACCCTGCTGACTCTGCTTAACGATATTTTGGACCTCTCGCGCGTGGAGGCTGGCAATATGCCACTCGAAGCCATTGCCGTGCAGCCGCTGGCGGTCATCACTGAGACCATGGCCCTGTTCAGTGAGCAGGCCAAAGGCGCAGGCCTGGCCATTCAGTGCCAATGGGGCGGCCTTCCCGATGCCTGCTACCTGGGCGACCCGCATCGCCTGCGCCAGATGCTCTCCAACCTGGTGGGCAACGCCATCAAGTTCACCCGGCAGGGCCACATCGGCATCGAGGCCAGCGAGATCAGCCGCAACGAAGAAGGCGCTTTGCTCGAATTTGCGGTCAGTGACAGCGGTGTCGGCATTGCAGCCGACAAACAGAGCCTGCTGTTCCACAGCTTCACGCAGGCCGACACTTCCATCACGCGCGAATACGGCGGCAGCGGGCTGGGCCTGTCCATTGTGCGCAAGCTCGCCGAGCTGATGGGCGGCGGGGTGGGTGTGCACAGTGAGCCCGGGCAGGGTTCGCGCTTCTGGTTTCGTGTGTGGTTGGCTCACGCACGGGCGATGGCAAGCGCTGTGGTGCCAGCCAGCACCCCAGCAGCCCAGCCGAGCGTCGAGGCAGCACCGCAGCAGTTTGCGGGCCACGTGCTGGTGGTGGAGGACAACCGCATCAACCAGCTGGTGATTCAGACCTTGCTGGGCAAGCGAGGCGTGCAAGTCACGCTGGCGGGCGACGGCCAGCAGGCGCTGGACGTGCTCAAGGCGCGCCTGCCCGTTGCGCCGTTTGATCTGGTCTTGATGGACCTGCAAATGCCGGTGCTCGACGGCTGTAGCGCAACCCGGGCGCTGCGGGCCTGGGAGGCGCAAACCGGGTGCTCACGCCTGCCGGTGGTGGCCCTGACGGCGGGGGCTTTTGCAGATGATCGCCAGCAGTGCATGGACGCCGGCATGGACGCGGTGCTGACCAAGCCGATTGACAAGGGTGCCCTGGAGGCCACGCTGGCGCGCTGGCTGGGTGCAGGCGTTCCGCTTTGATCGGGCAATCATTCGGCAGTGGAAAAATTGCCTATTTTTTGGCGAATGGCTTTGGACGTGGTGTCGCGTCGGATGACGGTGGCAGGATAGGCATCATGAAACTCGGCTGGTCGCCCGTGAGGGTTTTCAGGAACGCCACCACTTTGGCGTTTTCATCCTTGGTGAATGTTTTGCCCAGTTGCAATCGGCCCATGGTGTCCACGGCCTCGCCCAGGGTGTTGGCAGCGCCATCGTGGAAGTACGGGTAGGTCAACTCCACATTGCGTAGCGTTGGCACTTTGAAGTTGAACCGGTCAGCGTCTTTGCCGGTGACGGCTGAGCGTCCTTCTGCAGGGCTGTTGGCCTTGTAAGCCGACACGATACCCATCTTCTGGAAGGAGTTACCGCCGACGGCCTCGCCGTTGTGGCAGGCAATGCAACCGCTGTCTTTGAACAGTTTGTAACCCGCCAGCTCATCGCCGGTCAGCGCATCTTTCTTGCCCAGCAACCATTGGTCAAAGCGTGAGTTGGGCGTAACCAGGGTTTTTTCAAATTCGGCGATCGCCAGCGTCACCTGTTCGATGTCGACTTTGTCTTTGCCAAACACCTGTGTGAAATCGCGCACATAGGCTGGAATGGACTCCAGCACGCCCAGCGCAAGGGTGTGGGTAAAAGCCATCTC
>CAITZZ010000350.1 GCA_903897005.1 uncultured beta proteobacterium
CAGCGCAAGCTGGTTCAACCTGCCGCTGCTCGACGAAAGCGGTCAGGATGTCAGTGAGCTTTTCAGCGCCGACGAGCACCGTTTTGGCATCCATGGCGGCGCGATCGAGACTTCCATGATGCTGGCGCTCAAACCCTCGCTAGTGGACATGGCGCAAGCACAGAATTTTGCGTCGACCGCCCAAGACCGCGCACAGTCTCTGAGCATTCTGGGCAATGGCAAGAGCGCCAAGCTCGGCTGGCAAATGCAGGATTACAACGCCAGCGGGGCCGTCGGCGACGCCGCTGCCGCCAGCATGGAGAAGGGGCGCGCCCTGATCGATGCAGCCGGGCGTGGTCTGGCCCTATTACTGGCGGAGATGGACAGCCTGCCTTTGAGCACACTGGTTCATCAAACCCAAGCCGGGTCAGACCAGCAGAAGCGCTGACCGCTTACACGCCAGATGCTGGCCTCCCACGATCTGTTTGCCCTGGGTGCGGCGGCCTGCTGGGCCGGCGCCAGCCTTATTTCGGTATCACCTTCACGCTATCTGGGTGCTTTTGCATTCACGCGCTGGCGCATGCTGATGGTCGCCTTGATGCTGTGGGCGGTGTCAATCGCCACGGGCGGCTGGCGCAGTCTTCAGCCGACGTCCTGGAGCGTGATGGCCCTGAGCGGCCTGATTGGCATCTTCGTCGGCGACACCGCCCTGTTTGCCGCCATGAACCGGCTCGGGCCAAGACGCTCGGGTGTGCTGTTTGCCACCCATGCCATGTTCGGTGCGCTGCTCGGTTTCTGGCTTCTGGGCGAACGCATGAGCCTGCAGGCCAGCTGGGGTAGCGCCCTGACCATGGCCGGCGTCATCAGCGCCATCCTGCTGGGCCGCGACAAGGACGACCAGCATGCCTGGGAGGCAGATCGCGGACATGTCGGTGTTGGCGTTGCGCTGGGGCTGTTGGCGGCCCTGTGCCAGGCGATCGGATCACTGATTGCCAAACCCTTGATGAGTGGCGACCTGGATCCGGTTTCGGCCTCTGCCGTTCGGGTGTCGGTGGCCTGCGCCGCCCATTTCGTCCTGCTCTGGTTCGGTCTCCCGGCAGCCCGTGCGCACCATAGCCTGACGCTGCGCGTGCTGGCACAAACGGCACTCAATGGTTTCATCGCGATGGGTGTCGGCATGACTCTCGTCTTGCAGGCCCTGCAAAGCGGCGATGTCGGCATGGTCGCCATTCTGTCCTCGGTATCGCCCGTTCTGCTATTGCCCTTGCTGTGGCTGCGGTTGGGCCGCGCACCAGCGCCAGGGGCGTGGGTCGGCGCCGGTTTGACGGTGCTGGGTACCGCGCTGATCCTGCTGCGCTAGCAGTTGTTTCCTTCGAGAAGCTGGTGCCAACCTCGCGTGGGCCGAGGGCTATGCAGTGGGTGACTCCGCGAATGTCCCCCGGCCTGCGGCCTCCTCCTTGATTTCGCTGCGCCACCCACCGCATAGCCCTCCGCAACGAAAGTCTGTGGTTTATGCTGCTCGTACACCAACCCTGGTTGAAAGATCTGGCTGATGGGGCGCTCTGCGTAGCGACA
>CAITZZ010000351.1 GCA_903897005.1 uncultured beta proteobacterium
CTGGCCCATCTCGATCAGGGTTTCATCAACCTGGACAATGATTTTTCGAATTTTGGCGCTCATGGTCTTTCCTTCAGAAGTTGGTGGCGGAGAGGGCTTCAGCGCAAGCCGTCCCATTTGGCGATGGCGCTGGCAGCCAGACCGCCGACGCGGGCGTGAATGCGCGGCCCGGTGCTCATCACCAGAATGTAAACAATCTCCTGGGCCGAGGGCGCACCCGGAACGCGGACTTCCATCGCATCAAAGTGGCTGCGTACATAACTGGCGTTGATGTGCGTCAGCGGCACGTCCAGCGCGGCGCCCGGTCCACCGACCTTCTTGGTCGATGGCACGATGGCCAGCGCATTGCCGGGTTGACCGGTTTTGGTCTCGCCCTGCCCCTTGCTGTAACTGGCAATGTCACCCTTCCAGCCCAGCAGTTCGCGCATGGCGTAGCCGCCGGGCACATGCCAGAGCGCACCGTGCTCGAGTTCGCCAGCCGCGCCGATGATGGCGCCCTTGCCGTAGCCCTCGATGCGATCCGCCGGCACCTTCATGGCGGCGAGCAAGCGCCGCGCCATCTCGACGCCCACCGGTTGCAGCTCATCCATCATCGGCAAAATATTCGGCTCATAGCGACCCGCAAAAGGATTCGTCAGCACGGCACCGATGGCGCCGCGCAGCAGCGGCGTTGCCGCGACCGGACCAAACTCATGGCGGATCTCCTCCACCTGCGTAAAGATGCGTCTGATTTCAATCATGACTGTGCGTCCATTCTGTGTTTCATGCAAATACCGCGCCAGCTTGTAGCGGTACGAAGACCCTTCGTGCGAGTTCCGGTTCCGCTGTGTCGGTAACCAGCAATTGCCGCTGGCACACCAGCGCCGCCGACCAGATCAGGCCGGCGCGCTGCAAGGCTTGCGCGCGCAGCCATCCGGCGTGCAAGGCCTGCTGCACCAGTTTGGGCTCCAGCGGCGGCACATCGACGGTGACCACCATCTCGCCCAGATCCGAATCATCCTTCAGCTCACACGCAGGGCGCCGCACGATGCGCGCGTCGATCACATCAACCGCATTGGCAATCACGGTGGCCGCCGCATCGGCGGCTGCCGCCGTGCCAGCCAGCACCGTCACGCTGTCGGCGATGCCCAGTGAAAAGCTGCGGCCGCGCCAGCCGCTGGTGGCCACGCCGCGCACCGGCATCCGGCTTGTCACTTCAAACTGCCCGTCACTGTGGATGCCTTGTTGCAGCGCCTGTGCATCGAGTCGAGCCAGATCAGCGTAGAGACCGACACGCAGCGACTGAGAGGCTGCCAGCTGCAGCGCAATGTCGCCACCGTTGTTGATCCAGGCGCGCTCCACACCCGCCCTGTCGTAGCAGCCGGCCAGTTCCTGGGCAACGGCACCCGCCACCGCCGCCATCGGCGTGATGTAGTCGTTCGCGAAAGGTTGGCAGGCCTGCCACATGCGCCGCGCAACGCGTCCTTGCAGGGGACACCGCCCCCGCACCGGCAAACGCAGCAATGGCAGTTCCTGCACCAGTTCGTCCAGCAAGCCGGCAAAGCGTTGCCACGCCGCTTCATGCGCTGCGTCCAACGCGGCGGCGCTGCCCTCGGCACCGATGATGATGTCCATCGGACCGTGCTGGAAATGCCAGCGGCCGTCGGAGAATCGTGTGCGGGATGCAGTCATGGGTTGTTGCGCATTCAGCCCAGCATCGGCGGCTGCCCCAGCGGCCAGGGATTGTTGGCAGGAGCCTGCAGCCACTGCCTGGCCAGCGGCGCACCTTCGCTGTGCCACGCGCCCCTTTGCAGCGCATCTTCCAGAGAGCGCACATAGTCCATGTGGCCACCCAGCGCGCGGTAGTCTTCCACCTTCATGCTGAATTCGATAGGCGCAATGATGGCCGGCGTGGGCACGGTGCCAAAACTGTTGTCAGGCATGCGCATGACATCCACCATCACCGTGATGCCACCACCCGGCCAGACGTAAGCCGGAGCACCGCCGCAGGTGACGTTGACCAGCCCATGCTTGATGGCGCGCGTCAGCAGCACCGGGTTCTCGGTGACTCCAGCGCGCAGACTGCCGCCGGCGCCGGCCAGAAACAGCACGGTGGTCAGCGAGGGTTCGCAGTTTTCACCGACGCGCTCCACCACGGCGCGCACCTCAGAAGGCATCTCCTGCTCAACCGGCCGCAAGGCCTCATCGAGCACGTACCAGCTGGCGTGCTCGCCGGTGGTGGAGGTCATCAGCAGGCGCAGTCCGGGCCAGGCCACTTTGGCGTCCCAACCCTCGATGATGGACAGCGGGTCGGCGATGTCGGTACCGCCCCAGCCGGTGCCCGGATTGGCCACCTGAAAATAGCGTCCGGGTGTGGACTTGCGACCGTGCATCTGGATGCCCGAGGCTGGCATGTCCAGACAACACCCGGCCTGATGCTCGGTCAGGACGCCGGTGATGTGATCGTCCACCACCACCACCTCGTCTGCCTTGCCGAGCAACTGCTCGGCGAAAATTCCGACGGTGGCTGAGCCACAACCGACACGCATGCGCTTTTCCTCGACGCCGTTGACGATGGGCGCACGACCGGCCTGGATCAGCACCTCGGAGCCGCCCTCAATCGAGAGCGTCACCGCCTGCTTGTTGCCCAGCGCCATCATCATCTCGACCGTGATCCGACCCTCTTTCTTGCTGCCACCGGTCAGGTGGTGCACACCGCCGAGCGACAGCATCTGCGAACCGTATTCGGCCGTCGTCACATGACCAACCACCTCGCCCTTGCAGCGCACCGGGGCCTGCTCCGGCCCCAGAAAGCGGTCGGTATCGATCTTCACCTTCAAGCTGCAATAGCTGAAGATGCCTTCGGTCACCACCGTCACCGTATCAACGCCTGCTACCTTGGAGGCAACAATGAACGGTGCCGGTTTGTAGTCCGGGTAGGTGGTTGATGAACCGACGCCGGTAATGAAGACATCGTCCCCGGTCAGCAGTTCTGCGCCGCCCAGCTGCGCGCTGGCAGTGTCATGACTGTCCCGCGCCAGAAAAGGAACCAGTGCCGGCTCTGCTTTGCCCAGTTCCCGTCGCAGCATCAGCACCGGATCGAGACGCACCAGAACCCCGTCACGGTTGGCATAGCGGTCGCAGGCACCGCTGCGTCCCTCCGTGATCTGACACAGCACCGGGCACGCATTGCACGCAATCTTCTGGCGTGGTGCAGCGTCAATTTTTGCGGGTGCGGTCATGGCTGCAACTGTAGCGTGAGTTCTATTTCTTCGCCAGGATCGCGGCGCGCACACGGTCCGGCGTCGCCGGAATTTGCCGCACGCGAACGCCCACCGCATCGTGGATGGCGTTCAGAATGGCGGGCGCCGTGGCCACCAGTGCCGGCTCGCCCACGCCCTTGGCGCCATAGGGTCCGAGCGGCTCACTGTCTTCGATGATGTGAACCGTGATCGGCGGAATGTCACCCACGGTCGGAATCACATAGTCGTGCAGGTTGTCGGTGCGTCCACTGATGTACTCTTCCATCAGCGCCAGACCCAGACCCTGGGCAATACCGCCGTGAATCTGCCCTTCGACCTGGGTTGGATTGACGGCGCGCCCCACGTCATGCGCCGCATGAATGTGCAGCACCCGGACCGTGCCGAGTTCGCTGTCAACTTCGACCTCCGCGACCTGCGCCGCAAAGCCGTAAGTGGCGTAGGGCACACCCTGGCCATTGGCATCGAGCGGGACGGTCGGCGGATTGAAGTAGCCCTGGCCCGAGAACACATCGCCACGGTCATTGGCCGGCAGGCTGCTCAGATCAAGTTGGCGCTCAACAGCTCCATCGACGCCACTCAGCAGGCCTGCACTCAGGCTCAAGCTGGCGTTCGGCCCGAGACCCAGCGTCTGCAACAACTGGCGCCGCAAATCTTCACCGGCAAATCTGGCAGCGTTGCCGGAAACAAAAGTCTGGCGCGAAGCGGAAGTCTTGCCCGCATCTTCGGTCAGATCGGTGTCGCCCATGACCTGATCGACCAGCGCGACCGGCAAACCCACCGCATCGGCAAAGATCTGCGGCATGATGGTGCCGCTGCCCTGCCCTATTTCCTGCGCGCCGTTGTACAAGAACAGCCTGCCCTGGCGCCGCAATGCCGCCGTCATGGTGGAGGGATTGGCGATCACGGTGTTGCCAATGCCGTACCACATGCTGGCGACTCCAACGCCGCGTCGCAAGGGGCTGCTGCTCGCGTCAGCTTCGGTGTTGAAGGCCTGCACAGCAGCCTGTGCGGCCTGCCAGGCCGGCCGCAAGACTTCGAGACACTGAACCATGCCCACGCTGGCCGCAAGCACCTGTCCGGTGGCTGTCGCCTGGCCGACCCGGATCGCGTTCTTGAGCCTGAATTCAAGCGGGTCGATGCCGACCTTGTGCGCCAGTTCATCGAGCAGTGCCTCGGTCACGATGTGCGCTTGCGGCACACCGAAGCCGCGAAAGGCACCGGAAATTGCATTGTTGGTATACACCGCCCTGGTCAGCGCC
>CAITZZ010000352.1 GCA_903897005.1 uncultured beta proteobacterium
CGGTCGCGGTAAGCGTTTTCCCAGGTGCGGTCTTCGCCCGTGGTGACGCCGTGCTCACCAGAAAACGGTTCCTTGGGTTGAGAGAAGTAACTAAGTCGGTCGAGAAAGTGGCTCATGGGGCCTCCAGTTGATTTCTAAAGATGTTGAGGACAGAGCTGGCTCGCTGCGCGTAGCTGCGGTCTGTCCCGCAAGTTCTAAGGATTCTTGATTTCAGAGCCGGCGCGCAGGTAGAACCACCAGTTCAGCACCAGACACAGGGCGTAGAAGATGGCGAAACCGTACATTGCGGCTTGCGGTGTACCCGCCTTGACCTGGGCACCGATCACCACCGGTGCAATGAAGGCACCGTAGGCGGCAACTGCCGAAGTCCAGCCGAGCACGGGACCTGCTTGCTGGCGGTCAAAGACCACCCCGACAGTGCGGAAGGTGGAGCCATTGCCAATGCCGCTGGCGGCAAAGAGCAGCACGAACAGCCACATGAAGGTCGAGAAGTACTGCTCGGGCGTGGCCGAGGCATAGGCCAACATCATCATGTAGCCGACACCGGCAGAAGCACCTGCCATCACCACCGAAATAACCTGGGTCACTATCGAACCACCCACCTTGTCGGCGATCCAGCCGCCGATCGGGCGAATCAGCGCACCCACAAACGGCCCGATCCAGGCATAGGTCAGGGCTGAAGGGGCATTCGGGTTCTTCAGCGTGTGCTGCATGACGCCGGCTGCATCGGGTACATGGCTGATACCAAAAATCACCGTGATTGACAAGGGCAGTGCCATCGAGAAACCAATGAAGGAACCGAAAGTCACCACGTACAAAATCGTCATCGACCAGGTGTGCTTGTTCTTGAAAATTTCAAACTGCTTGGCGATGTTGCCTTTCATCTCGCCAAAGGCGGCGATCTTCATGGCGAACAGGGTCACCACCATGATCAGGGGCAACGCGACCCACATGTTGAGCAAGCCAAGGCCTGTGGGTGCCGGCAGGTACAGGTACAGACCCAACAGGCCAATCACGCCGGTAATGCCCCAGAGGTAGAGGATCTTGCTGAAGGCCGCCAGGGTGCCACCGTAGTTGGGTGAGAGCGGCAGCAGGTTGTTCATGCCAAACCAGGCGGCAATGACCAGCGGCACCAGAATCGCGGCCCAGACAAAGCCACCGTTTTGAATGAAGGTGGGTGTGCCGGCCAAAATCTTGCCCATGATCCAGCCGCTGTCTTTGAGCAAGACCATCGAACCACCGCCTACTGCGCCAAACAGGCCGACGGTCATGACCAGGGGAATCAGAACCTGCATGGTGGTGACGCCAAAGTTGCCCAGTCCGGCATTCAATCCGAGCGCCGTTCCCTGTTGGCGTTTGGGAAAGAAGCCTGTGATGTTGGACATGGAACAGGCAAAGTTACCGCCACCAATGCCACTCAAGAATGCGCAGGCCTGAAACACCCACAGCGGTGTGCTCTTGTCTTGCAGCGCAATACCGGTCCAGATGGCCGGAATGATCAGCAGCGCGGAGGTCAGAAAGATGGTGTTGCGACCGCCCGAGAGCCGGATAAAGAACGATGCCGGAATGCGAAAAGTGGCCCCCATCAGACCGGAAATGGCGGTGAGGGTGAACATGTCCGCAGGCTTGAATGGAAAGCCCAGGTTCAGCATCTGCACCGTGATGATGCCCCACATCACCCATACCGCGAAGCCGCACAGCAGGTTCGGAATGGATATCCACAAGTTTCGATTTGCAATCGCCCTGCCCTTGCTCTGCCAGAAGGTTTCGTCTTCAGGTCGCCAGTCAACAATGTCCGCACTGGAGTAGGTTTGGGTGTTCGCCGCCTCAGACGAGGCTTGGCGCGGGTTCTTGGTGCTCATGACAGGGTCTCCTGAAAAAAATGGGCTTTGAAAATTGGGCTGGGTTGGCGCGAGGGCATGCTTCAGCGGTTCATGACATCGGTACGACGCACTTCGGCCAGGTACATCCAGATCAGGGACATCCAGACCAGGGCGTAAAGCAGCATGAAGGCGCTTGAACGCACGCCGGTGAGATCCATCAGTACACCAAACAGAATCGGCAGGACGAAGCCGCCCAGCCCGCCGGCCATTCCGACAACGCCGCTGATGGCGCCCAGGTTGCCGCTGTAGTCTTCGCTGATGTACTTGAAGACGCTGGCACGTCCAAACGCCCATGCCACGCCGAGCACGCACATCAGGCCGGTAAACACGTAAACGTTCAGACCGACGTGGAACGACTGCGGGCCGATGTCAGTTTGAATCGTGATGTCGGATTGCGGATACGACAGCAGGAACAGGCAAACCCAACTCACCCACAGTACCCACCAGGTGACGCTGTGCGCCCCGTATCGGTCCGCCAGCGCGCCACCCAGACCGCGCAGCAATCCGCCCGGCAGCGTGAAGAATACCGCCATCAGGGCAGCCATTCGAATGTTCAGCCCGTATTCGCCCACGTAATACTGCACCAGCCACAAGGCCAGCGCCACAAAACCGCCAAACACGACGCCGTAGTACTGGCAGTAGCGCAGCACACGCGGGTCCTTGAGCATGCGCAACTGCGCACCCAGCGTCAAGGGCGCTGCGGTGTTATGACCGGGCTCGGTGTGGCTGAAGGTCCAGAAAACCACCACCGTGGCGAGCATCAGCAGTGCATAGACGCCTGGCACCATGGTCCAGCCGAATGCCACCAGCAACACCGGCGCGACAATCTGGTTGAGCGCCGCGCCAACGTTGCCGGATCCGAACACGCCCATGGCCATCCCCTGCTGACCCCTGGGAAACCAGCGTGCCACGTAGGGCGTGCCGACCGCGAATGACCCACCGGCCAAGCCGACGAACAAGCCGGCGACCAGAAAGTGCCAGAACTCCGTGGCCGCCACCATGATCCAAAGCGCCGGCACGGTCAGGGCCATCAGGCTCGTCATGACAATGCGACCGCCCAGGCGGTCGGTCCATACCCCCAGCGGCAGTCGGACCAGCGAGCCGGCCAGGATCGGCGTGGCCATGAGCAGGCCAAACTGGGTGCTGTTGAGTCTGAGCATGTCGCGAATTGGAATGCCGATCACACCAAACATCATCCAGGCCATGAAACACACGGTGAACGCCAGCGTGCTGACGATCAGCACGGACCAGGCGTGGCGTTGGTGTTGCAGGGTTTCGGGCATGGTGTTCGGGCAGGGGACTTCGGTCAAGGCATGACTTTCGCGCAATACGGTCGTGCTGAACATCCCCCAGAGGGACGCCAATGCTGGTCTGAAAGAACGACGTCGAGGACGCCGGGTCATCGTTCAAAAGAACTATGCCGCTCCAGTTTGGCGGGCGCCGCAGCGCTCCCGAGCGTTTCGCAAGATATTAGGGGTGGCCGCCTGCGGCAAGGAAGCCGAGCAGTTCTTCGCGCAAAGGGTAGTAATCCGGGTGTTCAAGCAGCATCTTGCGCGTACGTGGTCGGGGCAGGTCGATTTTGAGTACCCTGCCAACTTTGGCACGCGGGCCATTGGTCATCATCACCACGCGATCAGCCAGCAGAATCGCCTCGTCAACGTCGTGCGTGACCATCATGGCAGTGAGTCGACTGCGCAGCCACACCTCCATCAGCACTTCCTGCAAATCCCATCGGGTCAAGGAATCGAGCATGCCGAAGGGCTCGTCGAGCAACAGGAGTTTGGGCGATAGCGCGAAAGCGCGTGCGATCCCGACGCGCTGCTTCATGCCATTGGACAGCTCGGCAGCCTTCTTGTCTGCAGCTTCGGCCAGCCCGACCCGCTCCAGATAGTGAGCGCAGATTTCTTTGCGCTGCTGGCGCGTTGCATGCGGATACACCTGTTCGATGCCGAGCGCGACGTTCTCAAAAGCGCTCAGCCAGGGCAGCAGGCTGGGTGCCTGGAAGACAATGCCGCGGTCGGGGCCGGCATTGACCACCTTGCGTTGATCGAGCGTGATGTCGCCCTCGCTGATCTCGGTAAGTCCGGCGACCATTGAAAGCACCGTCGACTTGCCACAGCCGGAGTGACCGATGAGCGTGACGAACTCGCCCTTGTGGATGTTCAGATCAAAGCCGTCGACGACCGTAACCGGGCCTTTCTTGCTGGGAAATATCTTCGAGACTTTCGACAGTTCAACATAGCGGTCAACGTTTTCCGCCGTCATTTCCTGTGCCGCGACGCCCTTGACCTGCGCCTGGTGTTCGCGACTGGTATTGGGCAACACGCTCGGCAGCGCAACCGCCGCGCTGCCATCGCCCGCCGTTTGCTCCAGTCCGACCTTCATCAGGTAGGCGGTAACTTCCTTGCGAATGCGCCTGAACTCGCTCGAGTGGTTCATCCCGGAGCGGTCGCGCGGGCGTGGCAGGGTGACCGCGAACTCCGGCCCGAAGGTCGCACCGGGACCCGGGTTCAGCGCAATGATTCGGTCCGCCATGATGATGCCCTCATCCACATCGTTGGTGATCAGGACGACGGTCTTCTTCTCCTGGCTCCAGATGCGGATGATTTCGTCTTGCAGGTTGGCCCGGGTCAGTGCGTCGAGCGCCGACAGCGGCTCGTCAAGCAGCAGTATCTCGGGGCTGGCAGCCAGCGCGCGCGCGACCGAAACGCGCTGGCGCATGCCGCCCGAAAGCTCGGCCGGGTGCTGATCTATGGCCGCAGTGAGATTGACCATGGCCACATATTTTTCCACGCGCGCAGCGCGCTGTGCCTTGGGCGTATCCTTGAAAAACTGATCGACGGCGAGCGCAACATTCTGGCGCACCGTCATCCAGGGCATCAGCGAGTAGCTCTGGAAGACGACGCCACGCTCGGCGCCCGGTCCTTCGACCGGCTTGCCATGCAGCAGCACTGCGCCGCTGTCGGCGGCGATCAGGCCGGCGATGAGCGAAATGAGTGTCGTTTTTCCACTGCCGGAAAAGCCGACAATGGCAACAAACTCACCCTCCGCGATGCGCAGATTGATGTTCTTCAGCACCGACGTGGCCTGCGAGCCGCTGCCGTAGGACTTGGACAGATTCTTCAGTTCCAGAATCGGGGTGGCGACCGCCGCCGGCTCGCTAGCGCCGGACTCGATCGCCGTGGTGTTCAGTTGCAGCTCAGACATGGGTCCCCCGGGCGATCAGTGGGACTGTCCGCCGAAGCTGACGAGTTGTTGCATCATGTACATGATTCGATCAAGCACGAAGCCGACGAAGCCAATGGTGTAGACCGCCACCATGATGCGCCCGAGCGAGTTGGAGCTGCCATTCTGGAATTCGTCCCAGACAAACTTGCCCAGACCGGGGTTTTGCGCCAGCATTTCGGCCGCGATCAGCACCATCCAGCCCACTCCGAGGGACAGGCGCAGGCCGGTGAAGATCAGCTCAAGCGACGATGGCAGGACGATCTTCATGACCTTGGTGTACCAGGGCAGGCGCAGCACTTTGGACACGTTGATCAAGTCCTTGTCAATCGACGAGACACCGAGCGAGGTGTTGATCAGGGTTGGCCACAGCGAACAGAGTGTCACGGTAATTGCGGAGGTAATGAACGACTTGTCGAACCAGGCGCCATCGGAAGTGGTGTAGACAGCGCTGACGATCAGGGTGACGATGGGCAGCCAGGCCAGTGGTGACACCGGACGGTAGACCTGGATCAGCGGATTGAGCGCAAGCTGCATGGTTGGCGAGAGGCCACACAGGATGCCCACCGGAACGGCGATGAAGGTCGCCAGCCAAAAGCCCGTGAACACCGTGTACAGGCTGGTAACGATCTGGTCGAAGAAGGTCGGTTTACCGGTCCATTTGCGAATCGTGATATCGGCCTTCGGATCTTCGGCCAGCGCCTTCGCGACGCGTTCCTGTTGGCGCTCATAGAAGCGTTTCTGTTTCTCGCGTTCACTGTGGTGCTCTTCGATCAGCCCCTTCGCTTCGGCGTAAACGTTGAGCGGCCCGGGCAGCGTGCCAAGGCTGGTATGCACGCCCTGCGCCAGAACGTGCCAGACGACCAGGAAGAGACAAAAAGCCACAACCGGAATGCCGATCTGGCGCAGGATATCTTTCAGTTGATACAGCGGATCCTCGCCCGCCAGCAGTCGCACGAATGGAACAAACCAGGTCATGCCCGTCTTGTTCAGAATATTTACCGTTTGGTTCAGCATGTCAATTCACCTCAAAGCCCGACAGCACAATTTGATGTTCAACGAAACTATTTCACCATGTCCTTGCCCTTGAGGCCGATCTTCATGCTGTCGATATAGGCATTGGGCTTGGTTGCGTCGTACACCAGGCCGTCAATAAAGTCTTTCTTGGGCGGCTTGAATCCGGTTTCCTTGGCGAAATCAGGAAAATCCGATGCCTTCATCTTGCCCTCGGCGATCAACTCCTTGGCGGCACTGGCGTAGATGTCTGGACGATAGACCTTCTTCGCCATGTCAAGGTACCAGGAGTCCGGCTTGTACTCAGGGATCTGGCCCCAGCGGCGCATCTGTGTCAGGTACCAGACTGCATCAGAGTAGTAAGGATAGGTGGCGTTGTAGCGGAAGAAAACGTTGAAATCCGGTACCTGGCGCACATCGCCCTTTTCGTATTCGAAGGTGCCGATCATGCTGTTGGCAATAACCTTGTAGTCGGCACCGACATAGTTGGGTCTGGAGATGATCTTCGCCGCTTCCTGGCGGTTCTTGTTGTTTTCGGCGTCAAGCCAATAACCCGCACGGATCAGCGCCTTGACCACTGCCTTGTGCGTAATCGGGTTCTTGTCAGCCCATTCCTTGCTGACCCCGAACACCTTCTCGGCGTTGTTTTTCTCAATCTCGTAGTCGGTGATGATAGGAGCGCCTATGCCCTTGAAAACGGCCTGCTGGTTCCACGGCTCGCCGACGCTGTAACCGTCGATCGTGCCTGATTCCATGGTGCTTGGCATCTGCGGCGGCGGTGTCACCGAGATCAGCACATCGGCATTGATCTGACCCGCCGTATCGCCTTTGAGCGGTGCGTAATAGCCGGGGTGAATGCCGCCCGAAGCCAGCCAGTAGCGCAACTCATAGTTGTGCGTGGAGACCGGAAACACCATTCCCATCTTGAAGGTCTTGCCCGCTTTCCTGTAGTCGTCAACCACCGCTTTGAGGTATTCAGCCTTGATCGGATGCACCGGCCTGCCATCGGCCTGTTTTGGCAGTTTCTTGTTCAGTGCGGCCATGACAGCATTGGAAACCGTGGTGGCGTTACCGTTCAGATCCATGCTGAAGGCGGTGATGATGTCCGCCTTCGTGCCGTAGCCCAGGGTTGCGCCGATCGGCTGGCCGGCAAGCATGTGTGCGCCATCGATCTCACCGGAAATAACGCGGTCCAACAGCACCTTCCAGTTGGCCTGCGCCTCCAGGGTAACGAACAGACCTTCATCCTCGAAAAATCCTTTTTCGTAAGCAATCGCCAGCGGTACCATGTCCGTGAGCTTGATGAAGCCGAACTTGAGGTCGGGCTTCTCGACTTTTGCCTTGGCCGCCAGCGCCGGCGCACTGACAGCCATCAGCGCGGCGATGGCGGACGTCAGGACCCAACGGCTACAGCGCAGTGTTCGTAGCGGCCAGTCTTTCTGAGTGATATCTTGTTCCATGAAATTGCTCCTGATGGGAAAAATCCGTGCCCGGGTTTACCCGCAGACTATGCACGTTTGCGCATCTTTTGAACATCCTCCTTCGGAACGTAGCCGCATTCTGAACGGACGATGGGTCTGCCAGGCCATACGCCAAAAGAACTATGGTGATCAGCGTATCGACGTATCGACGGGTGGCGCATTGAGGAGTACATTTTGCGCATCAGAGTGCGGCGCAAACCCGCTCTCGCGGCAACGTCGCCACTCTGTGCAAGTTGAAACGAATTCTGAAAGTGACTAGACAACCATGGCCAGCGTGAGAACCTTCATTCAGGTGGCAGAGATATGGATTCCGTCCCGGGACCGACGGCGCCTGGAGTGGCACGCTGGCCTCTACGGGCCGCATGCCGAGTTTCGCGCTGTGAGCGAGTCCCTGGTCTTTGCTTTCGACGAAGGCCTGCCCGGAAAGGCTTGGGCACAGCGTCATCCGGTGATTCTCACGGATCTCCAGTCGCCCTACTTCCGCAGAACCGACGCCGCACGGCGTGCCGGACTGAGCTGCGGCGTGGCCATTCCGATTTTCGCCGGTGACTTTCTTTTGGCGCTGGTGGTGCTCTTCTGCGGGGACGATGCAGAGCGCGTCGGCACCATCGAGCTGTGGCACAACGAGACCGGGGTCTCCTCCGGCCTGACGCTCGAAGAAGGCTACTTCGGCCAGATGGATTCGTTTGAACTGATCTCGCGCCGCACAGAGTTCCGTAGCGGCTTTGGACTGCCAGGCCTGACCTGGCAAGCCGGCAAGCCGGTTGTGATGGCGGATCTGGGTCATTCGCTGCGCTTCGTGCGGCGTGCGGACGCTCTGCGCATGGGCATCAACAAGGGCATCGGCATTCCGTTCTTCGAGGTGCCAAACCACAGCTACGTGCTGGCGTTTCTCTCCGCCCTGGGAACACCGATCGCGCGCCGCTTCGAGATCTGGGAGCCGAGTGCGGACGCGGGCATGAGATTCACTGGCGGAGACTGTGACTGCAATCCGGATTTCGCCTCTGCATACGATGGCGTGATTCTCCCGCCGGGCACCGGCCCCATCGGTAGCACACAGCTTACCGGCCTGCCCTGTGTGATCGAATCGCTTGCAAACGACTTGACACCGGTGGGCGAGTCGGCCCGCAAAGCCGGCCTGGACGCCATGGTGACCTTGCCGACAATCGAGAACGGGCGTTTGAAAGCCGTTGTCGCGATGTATTTCTAATGCTTGCGGGACAGACCAAGGCTACAGGAGCGAAGCGAGTGAGCTTGCTCTGTCCTCAACTCGACTGGCTGCAAACCCTGCACCCGGGAAACTTTGCGCTGGTCATGGCCAGCGGCATCATTTCCATCGGATTCTCCACCTTGCATCAGCACGTTCTGGCCGAAGCAATGTACTACCTGTGTGTCACGTTCTGGCTGGTGCTGCTGGGCCTTAGCCTGGCGCGTCTTTGGCAGTTCGGCGCAGCGGTGCGCGCTGACCTGCTCAATCCCCGCATGGTGTTTTCCTACTTTACGCTGGTGGCCGCGACCGACATCGTCGGGCTGCTGCTGCATGCCCGTGGCCACCCCCAACTGGCGTTGCTGTGCTGGGTCTTCGCGTTTGCGGCGTGGTGTTCCTTGCTCTACCTGAGTTTTAGCGTTCTGACGTTTCTGACGCATGAGCACAATGTGAACATCATGCACGGGGGCTGGCTGATCTCGATTGTGGGCACCCAGTCCCTGGTCTTGCTGGGCTCACGCATCGCACCCGACTTGGGGCCCTATGCCAAGTTCATGATTGTCGAAATTCACATGCTATGGGGCCTGGGTCTGGCGTTCTATGGCATTTTCGTCACCCTGTTTTGCTACCGTATCTTCTTTCTCACGCTCAAGCCGGAACAGGTGTCGCCGCTTTTGTGGGTGGTGATGGGGGCCGCCGCCATTTGTGCCAATGCCGGCACCAGCCTGCTGACCGAAGACCCGCATTTGCCGTTTCTTCTTGCGCAGAGGCCGTTCGTGGAAGGCATCACACTCATGATCTGGGCATGGGCCACCTGGTGGCTGCCGATGCTGGTGCTTTTTTTCTACTGGAAACATAGGGTGCACAAGACACCGCTGCGCTACGAGCCGATTCTTTGGAGTTTTGTGTTTCCGCTGGGCATGTATGCCGTGGCCAGCGCCCGACTTGGACTGGCCGCCGAGTTTGAACCACTCGAGTGGATTTCTGCCCTGATGGTGTGGATTGCATTTGTCGCCTGGTGCCTGACCATGGCTGGGTTCCTGATGCAAGGTTTGCAATCCGGGCAATCATCAGCCCGTGAGGGCACCAATGGGAGGCTGTAGATTGCGCTTGGCGCTGCCGCCATGATTTGGACATCTATCCTCGGCTTGCGGGACAGACCACGGCTACAGTTCACCCCAGTCCGTTTCCGGCCGCGTAAACCGCCGCCTGTACCCGGGAACTAAGTTGCAGCTTGCGCAGGATGTGTTGCACGTGGATCTTGACCGTCGTCTCCGCAATGCCGAGCCTGCGGGCAATGACCTTGTTGCTGTCGCCGCGCGCGATCAGGGTCAGGATTTCACGCTCCCGCGCAGACAGCAGGGCGATCCCTGACGATTCTGTGACACCGTTCTGACGTCGCGCCGGTCCTGGCAGCAGTGCCTCATTGGGGCCAGCGCCTGCAGGCATTCCCTTGGCACGAAATGCGGTTACCAGCTTGGTCATCATCTCCGGACTAATGACCGATTCCCCGGCCAACACCTTGATGATGGCCTCGCACAGATGCTCGGACTCCACCGTCTTGAGCAAATACCCTTCTGCGCCCGCCTGCAATGCTGCGGCCAGATCGTCTTCGTCCTCGCTGACTGTCAGCATCAGAATGTGGGTTCCAGGAAAGGCCGCTTTCAAAGCGCCAATGCCATCAACACCGCGCACACCCGGCAAATGGTTGTCCAGCAGGATCAGGTCAGGCAGGCAGCGGTTGGCGCAGCGCAGGGCTTCGCCCATATCAGCGGCCTGGGCTATCACCTCGAAGCGGCCGTCCTGGGACAGCAGTGCGATGAGCCCGCGGCGAAACAGCGTGTGGTCGTCCACCACCAGCAATTGAACAGGTTTCATACCTTGAGTCCCTCAGTTGCCACACTTGGACCGGTGACCGGGTGCTGTGGCAGTTTCAATTTCACGGCGGTTCCCTCGCCGGGTGCGGATACAAGCTCCACCTCGGCACCAATCTGCTGCGCGCGCTCGCGCATGATTTTCAGCCCCACATGCGACTCACCTTGATTTCGGTCGAGGTCAAAGCCGATGCCGTTGTCACGCACCACAAAACTCCATTGCGACCCCTTGGTCACCTCCAGACTCACCTGGCTGGCACCAGCGTGCTTGCGCACATTGGACAAGGCCTCTTGCAACACGTGCAGCACCTGCACCTGCACGTCGGCCGGAAGCGGAAAGCCTTCGCCCTGCACTTGCAACAGTGTCGGCAAGCCGGTCTGGTGCTTGAACTTTTGCAGCGTTTCCTGTAACGCCCGCTCCACATCATCGGTGTTGGTGCGCGTTCGAAAATGCAGCAGCAGTTCGCGCACATCGTTAATGCTTTCGCGCAGGCCAGTGTCCAATTCATTGAGCGCCGTCTGCACTTGCAGCGCTTGCTCCTTCTGTGTGGCGGTTCGCAGTAACTGCACCTGAATTTTGAGAAATGCCAAGGACTGGGCAATGGAGTCATGCAACTCTCGGGCCAACAGAGCACGCTCCTCGCCGACCGCTGCCTCGCGCTCGAGCGCCGCGGCGCGCAATCCTTCGAGTGCGCTGGCAAGGTGGCTGGCCAGCGCATCGAGCAGTTCTACCTCGTCGTTGTTGAGCACCACCGTGCTTCGGAAGAACAGGTCAATCTCGCCAATCAAACGTTGCTGCAGTCGAACGGGAACGCTGACAACGGACTCGAATCCGGCCTTCACGCAGTTGCGCATAGGCGCTGCTTCGTGGCTGGAGATGGGAATCACGCGGGTGCGGGCATCTTGCGCCAGGCTGCCGCAGGCGCAGGCTCCGGCCAGCAGGGCGCGCTCTTCCTCCACCAGGTCCTGCGGAAAACAGTCAGATGCCAGCATCAGATAACGCTGATTGGCCTCGTCCGACCAACGCACCGCCACGGCATCAGCCTTCATGACCTCGCGCACGCGCCGCGCAAAACCTTTGGACAAATCTTCTATCGTATTGGCACTTGCCAAAAAAGCGCTCACTTCGTACAAGGTTTCAATCCGTGCCCGCTGCGATTCAATATGATGGGTCTTGGTCGCGACCTGTGCCTCCAGGCCCTCGTAGAGTCCTTGCAATCGGGTCGCCATGACGTTAAAGCCGGTGGCGACCTGACCAAATTCGTCCGCAGTACCCACCTCCACCCGGGTACTGAAGTCCCCCGCCTCCACGTTGCGCAGACCCTGGTGCAAATTGGCCAACGGATTGATCACATACAGGTAACCGGTGTACAGCATCACCACCGCGCTGCCAATGGCCAGCGCCATCATCACGAACTGAAACAAGTTCAGGATGGCAGTGAACTTGGATAACTGCCATTCAATCGCCATCACAAAGCTGTCGATGGCATCAACAAATTCACCCGCCGCGTTAAGCGACTCCTGCGGCATCTGGGGCTTGTCGCCAAGCCATTGCCCGCGCTGGTTGTGCCAGAGCGACTCCACATGGGCAAACTGTTGCGTTACCGACGGGTCCCAAGGTACAAACAAAGGGCGGGCCGGATCGCCGGTTTTCAACAACGCCAGACTCCTGTCAAACAGTTCCACCAGGCTCTGTACATCCTGGGGCGGACGCTCTGCCTGCACCGCACTGACCAGGCGCCAGGTTTGCATGCGCATGCGCCCGGCCTCGTTGACGGCTGCAGCACCGCCCTCGAGTTGCCAGGTCACCCACAAGGTCAGGCCAATCGACGCAAGAGCTACCACTAACAAACTCGACCCGATGCGGATGAGTTTGCTGGAGAGCGAGGATTTATTGCGCATTCAGGCTACCTGGTCGGATCGGCTTAGGGTGTTGTATTCAATAGCATGCAAGTTCTCTGCAAGGAGTCCATTGTCGCCCAGCACCCGTTTGGAGCCAAGGCTCCAGCGAGCCGGGCGAGCGTTCATGCGCGTTTAGCCATCCTTCCCATCAATGCGGGTCTGCGTCAGCCACGGCGCATAGATGAAGATATAGATGGTAAACGCCACGCTCCAGGCCGCTGCCGCAGCGCTCAGCCAGAGTAGCGCCAGGGCGCCAAGAGGCAGTCCAGGCTGCTAGCGGTAATGGGCGCGCCGGCGCTCTTCCCAGACAAACTGCTCCATTTCGGGGTCCATCGCATTGCGGGAAGAAATGATGCCGATCGGAACGCGATTTTGAACCACCGGCAGGTGACGGAATCCGTTCTCATGCATCAACAGCAAAGCGTGACCATAAGATTTTTCCGGACTCAGGGTAATCGGTTCAACCGTCATGACATCGGCGAGTTGCGTTGTCGTGGGGTCCAGTCCTCTCGCAATCACACGAAATACGGCGTCGCGCTCGGTGAAAATTCCCATCAGCTTACCGTCGGCGATGACGAGAACGGCGCCGACATTGCGGGTTTGCATCATGCTCGCAGCATCGCTGACAGTCTGATCAGGTGCTGCTGTCAGAAATCGGTTCGGATCCATCACGTTTTTGATAGTCTGACTAAACATGGCCTCTTTCGCATCCTTGTGTTGTGATTTGCTAATGTTGGGTGAATCGTGCAGCGCAGGCGCTCACAAGCAGCGTGTTTCAGAACGCCTGCACTAAAAATCCGTCACCACAGACAGATTCAGGTGTCTTCCAGCCTGGCTGTAGGCATCCACAACGCTGGAGTTCGCGGCCAGTCCCTGTACGTCGGACCAGCGCCAGTATTTCTGGTTGTTCAGGTTGACGATCGCAAGATTGATCCGCAGTCCCCTGCGCACACGCCATTGCCCATGCAGGTTCAGTGTCGTCACCGCAGGAAGCGTCAACTGCTCAATGCGCGGCGGACTCACCGGCTTGGGCAGGTAAGGACTTTCCAGATCAGCCACCGATTTGGCCGCGTAGTGGGTTGCGTCCAGTCTGAGTTCCCACTCGGTCCTTTCCAATTTCAGACCGCAGCCGGATTTGGCCGGGTCGATCGAGTTCAGCGGCAGACCAGTCGACCGATCCACACCGCGTGTCTGCCCATAGAAGCATGGCGTGCTCACGACCATGCCGCCGATCGCACCCCACGGCACTACCGCCTTGAACTCGAAGCCGTGAATTCTTGCGTTGTCGATATTCACCGTTTGAAATAGCAGCGGGTCGCCGGCAACACCGGCCCCTCCGAGTGGCTTCTTGTCAACAATCAACTGGTAATAGTTGCCGGAAAAAAGGGTCAGATCAAGGCTGCTGGCGCCGAACCTGGCGCGCATGCCAAATTCCAGGCTGTTGCTGGTTTCTGGCTTCAAGTCCGGATTGGCCAGTAGTGTCACAAAGGTGCTGGGCGTCGGGTTCTCGGCAAAGCCATTGATCTGTGCACCGCTGGGTGCGCGAAAGCCGCTGGCATAGTTGCCAAACAATCGCAACTCGGGCGTCATCTGATAGAGGACACCTAATTTGGGCGACACATTGGAGCCGGCAAGCGACTTGCCTGGGGTTGGCGCGGGCGGCGAATATCCGGCCTGGGTCAGGACGTCCAGAGAGAACTGTTCAAGACGCAAACCCGGCGTCACGCTCCAGCGCGCTCCACTGAACTCGCTTTGAATGTACAAGGCGGTACTGCTGTCGCGCGTGTCGGGGAAGTATTTTTTTGGCACGTAGGCCGGCAGCGGCAGCGGGTCGAAACCGCCGAACCAGCTGGTGACGTCAGTGCGTGCGTAGTCCATCCCATAGGTAATTCGTTGCGACCACTGACCAGGGAGCAGCAGCGTCTTGTCCGCCTGCACACCGGCTTGCAAGGCCCGCTCGCCGTACGCGGTCTCGCGCACGCGCAAACCGGCGTCTTTGCGCAGGGTATTGCCATTTTCCTGGGCCGCACTGTTTTGCACACTCAGCACCGTCTGCAATCGATCAAACCAGGTGGCGTCCTGCGTGTAGCTCGCGTGCCAGGCCAGGCGTTCGCGTCGCAGGTTCCTGGCGGCACTTTCATCGACCACCGATGCGGCGCCAAGCGGCGCCTTGGCACGAGTCGAAAGCAGTTCAAGGTCGGAGCTCTTCTGCACATATTCGAGGGTCAGCACATGCTTCTGAGAGGAGTCAGGGCGCAGCACCATCTTGCCAAGCCATGAAGCGCCCCGGTCTGCCTGCGGGTTGGCCGTTGTTCGATCGACATTGGCACTGTCATTCGTTCCCATGCTGGCCAGACCAGCGGAGCGCCTTGCCGTTCCCGTCAGCAGCCACTGCAGGGTCGGATCGACGCTTGTCGCGAGCGTTGCTGCCAGAGTGATACCGTGATCATCGCCACTGGAACTTAGCGCCAGCCTGCCACCCGACATCCTGGCAGCACCGTCACTTGAGCGCAAGAAGTCAGCCGGCTCCTGGGTGATGAAGTTGACCAGGCCGGCCAGGGCGTCAGAGCCGTAAAGGACAGAACTCGGTCCGCGCACCAGCTCAACTTGTTTGAGCAACTCCAGCGACAAGGTGTCGCGGCCAAAGGCGTTGTTGCCGTTGATGTAGCTGCGCGGCAAGCGCACACCATCAACCAGCATCAGCACCCGATTGCCATCCTGACCGCGCACGTTGAATCCGGCATTGCCGTCGCGACCGACAGAGTTGCCCGCTCCGGTCACCGTGAAGCGTGACGGTGCACGCTTGACGGATACGTTGGCCCAGCCATTGGCAATATCGCGAATGTCGCCCATTTGCCCGGATTCAAGATGGGCGGCGTTCAACACCTCCATCGACACCGGCAGATCATCGTGGAATTGCTCATTGCGCGAACCACTCACTACGACTGTCTGCAGTGCCACCAAAACCGCAGGACTGCTGGTCTGCGCGCAGGCATGGTCGCCAGCAAAACCCGCCAGACCCAACAGGCAAATGATCGGGCACAAGCGGCGGCTGGCGCTTGCCTCGGGGGCGTTGGAGGTTGCGTGTTTCATTCAAAAAAGCAATATGTCTGAAGCGAGGCCGAATGCTATCGCATGAAGTGCTTCAGAGTCGGCATCGGGAGCGTGCAAGGGCCTGGTTTTCCGATCTACCTGCAAATTTCTTAAGCCAGATGAAGGAACTCACATCTGCTTTGAGACAAAGTCGACGCTACTCGCGCATCGTCGCGTTTTTATTATTTCAGGAGACTCCATGTCGCAAAACAATCAGTCCGATGCAGCACATGATTCAGATGAACCGATTCCGTTCATGCAGCAGTTGCTGGACAACCCGTTCGTTCTTCTTTTTCTCGGCGTCATGGTGCCAATGGTGGTCTACACGCTGTGGGGCGTGATTGACATTCTCACCGTACCGCTCGCCAAGTAGCCGTCGCTCGTCGACCCCCGATTCAAACGCGCATAAAAGGAGACACTCACAATGAGCGCCATATTGCCCCCTGCTGAAAGACTTTGGTGGAATCATCCGCTGGACCGTGTTGAAGGTACCTGGATCGTCATCGCTCTGGTCTGGTGCCTGACGATGTTTGCCATGATGATTGGCTGGCACATCTGGGGTAAGCAAAACCTCTCGACAGAGACTTACAAGACCACGCCGGAAAAATTCACGCAAAAGGCGCAGGCGGTGGTGGACAAGTACACCATCCGCACTGAGACCTACAAAAATGCGGGCGGTCAGGACGAGAAGATTCCGGTCGTCGCACCCCCGGCCGGAAGCGACGTCTATCTGGTGGCGCGGCTGTGGAATTTCTGGCCCATCATCGAACTCGAGAAAGACAAGACCTATCGCCTGCACATCACGTCGCTGGACTACAACCACGGCTTTTCGCTGCAGCCGGCCAACATCAATATCCAGGTCGTGCCCGGCTACGAACATGTGGTGAAGGTCACGCCGAACCAGGCCGGCACCTACTCGGTTGTTTGCAATGAATACTGCGGCATCAACCACCACACCATGGTAGGTCGGATTTACGTGAAATAAGGTGGCACAGATGACAACAACAACTTACCGAACCTGCCCTCGTACAGGCCTGCAATTCGAATCCCAGGCCGAGAAGCTGATGATCGTCAACGCCTTTGTGGCGGTTGTGGCGCTTCTGGTCGGCGGCATCCTGGCGATCGGGGTGGTACTCACGCGCTGGCCTGCCGTGCACTGGCTCGGGGCCGACACCTTCTACATGGTGCTCACCGCGCACGGCATTGACATGCTGATTTTCTGGATCATCTTCTTTGAAATCGCTGTGCTGTACTTTGCTTCCTCGACGCTGCTGCGCTGTCGACTGGCTACGCCCAAGGTAGCTTGGCTTGCCTTCGTGCTGATGCTGATTGGTGCGGTGACCAACAACGTCGCCGTCTTCCAGGGCGGCTCCAGTGTCATGATGACCTCCTATGTACCGATGATGGCGTCGCCCTGGTTTTACCTGGGGCTGATTCTGTTTGCTGTTGGCGCGCTGGTCGCCTGCTTTGTTTTCTTCGGCACCCTGGTCGTGGCCAAGCGCGACAAGACTTATCAGGGCTCGGTGCCGCTGGTGACTTTCGGCGCCATCACGGCGGCGATCATCGCTGTTTTCACGATTGCCTCGGGCGCCATCATCCTGATCCCGACCTTCCTGATGTCTGTGGGCATCATCAAGGAAGTGGATCCGCTGATCTATCGCACCATCTGGTGGGCCTTCGGTCACTCATCGCAGCAGATCAACGTCGCCGCCCATATCTCCATCTGGTACGCAGTCGCTGCCATTGCCTTCGGCGCCAAGCCGATGTCCGAGCGGGTCAGCCGCGGTGCCTTTCTGCTTTACATTCTGTTCCTGCAACTGGCCAGCGCGCATCACCTGCTGGCCGACCCGGGCGTCAGCACGGCGTGGAAAGTTGTCAACACCAGCTACTTCATGTACTTCGCGGTGCTGGCTTCGATGATCCACGGCTTGACGATTCCCGGTGCGATCGAGGTTGCACAGCGCGCCAAGGGTTACAACAACGGATTGTTCGAGTGGTTGCGCAAGGCGCCCTGGGGCAACCCGGTGTGGTCTGGCATCTTCATCTCGCTCATCGGGTTTGGCTTCCTGGGCGGCATCTCCGGCGTCATGATGGGCACCGAACAACTCAACATGATCATCCACAACACGGTCTATGTGCCGGGTCACTTCCACGCCACCGTGGTGGTCGGCACAACGCTGACTTTCATGGCGCTGACCTTCTTCCTGATCCCGGTGCTATTCAAGCGTGAGATGATCAATCCAGCCCTGGCGAAATGGCAGCCCTATCTGTTTGGCTTCTCGATGTACTTCTTCTGCCTCGTGATGATGGGTGCCGGCACCCTGGGCGTTTCGCGGCGCCATTGGGACATGAGCTTTGGCGGTGCGGCCATGGCCTACGAGTGGCCGGGCGCGGCTTACCTGATGATGGGGCTGGTCGGTATCGCTGGCGTGGCCGCGATCGTCGGTGGTGCCATCTACATCTACATCACGGTCGGTTCCCTGCTGTGGGGCAAAAAGCTTGCCGGTGGTGACGTCAGTGCCAAGTTCACACCGATTCCGCCGACCGCGCCAACCGCCGCTGCGCAGAGCTATGGCTCGGCCGGTTTCGCGGCACCGGGAACCTTTGCCCTCGCGATGGTCTTTCTGGTTTCATTCATCCTGTACTACTTCATCAACTGGAAATACCTTTCGCAAGTGTGGGGCTTGAGCTGATTCGCTGACGAGGGCACCCGCGCGTGCCCTCGTCAATCAATCTTCTTGCAACGGAGCTCTGTCAATTTTGAATCCTGCATCTAACACCATGAACAGCACCCCAAGACCGATCACCAGCCTGGCCCGCGACGTGCTTGGCGTGTTCAAGCTGCGCATCGGCTTCATGATCATGATCACCGCGCTGGTTGGCATGGTGGTATCAACCGGCCCCACCCCGGGGATGGTCAAAGTACTGGTGCTGGCCCTGACGGTTTTGTTGGCGTCCGCCAGCGCCGGCGCCTTCAATCAATACTACGAGCACGACAGCGACCGCCTGATGGCGCGCACGCGCGGGCGAGCCTTTGTCACCGGCGCCCTGCCACATACACCGGCTTGGCTGGTGTTGATTGCGTTGCTGCTGATCGCCGCCGTCTGGGCCGCTGCGCACTGGCTTAACCCGAGCGCCGCCATGTTTGTGTTCCTGGGCGCCTTTTTCTATGCCGTGGTTTACACCGTCTGGCTGAAGCGCCGGAGCTGGTTGAATATTGTGGTCGGAGGTCTGGCCGGCAGCTTTGCCGTGCTGGCCGGCGCCGCTGCGGTTGACCCGGTGCTCGGTCCGCTGCCGTGCCTGTTAGCAGCCGTCCTGTTCCTCTGGACGCCACCCCATTTCTGGAGTCTCGCGATTGCCAATGAGGCCGAGTACAAGGCTGCCGGCGTGCCAATGCTGCCGGTAGTGGTGGGCGTGCCACGCGCGTCCCGCATCGTGCTGCTGAGCACCGTGGCCTTGGCCATCACCTCGCTGCTGCCCATCTTCTTTGGCGCAGGCATCATCCATTTTGTTGGTGCTGCCACGGGTGGCGGCTACTTTGTCTACAAGGCCTGGTTGCTGGCACGCGCGCCCTCGCGCAAGACCGCGATGGGCTCCTTTTTCGCCTCCTTGATTCAATTGAGCTTGCTGCTGGTTGCGACCACCCTGGACAGCTTGTTGTGATGGGTATTGAGCCAGAATAACGTTCATGTCTAGTCATTGGGACGCGCCGCACTGGAGGGCGCGTTTATTGTCTTTCAGCAGGCTGCAGGTCTGCTTGGTCGTGGCTTGCGCGATGGTCTGGTCGGGTGCCATCGGCGCGCCAGCCGAGATCGGGTCTCAGCCCGGCGCGAGCGGGCTTGACCCGATCGCGGCCTTGCGCGCCAGCCAGGCGGTGGTCGGCAAGCAGGTTGACGATTTCACTTTGCTCGATCGCTCCGGCCAGGCAGTGCGTCTGTCGCAGTACCGCGGCAAGCCTCTGCTGGTGAGCTTTATCTACACTGGCTGCTTTCAGGTCTGCCCGCTGACCACGCGCTCGCTGCAGAGCGCGATCGAGGCCAGTCGCGAGGTCTTCGGAACACGTCAGTTCAATGTCGTCAGCATCGGTTTCAATCAACCGGCGGACTCGCCGCAGTCGCTCAAGGCGTTTGCCGCGCAACATCGCATTGACCAGCCCAACTGGGAGTTCCTGAGTCCGCACGCATCCATCGTGGATGCCTTGACCCGCGAATTTGGATTCAGCTATGTGGCCACTGCGGGCGGCTTTGATCACGTGCTGCAGGTCACCCTGCTCGACGCGCAAGGTCGCATCTATCGTCAGATTTACGGCGAAGCACTTGACGCAGACGCACTCGGCGAGCCGATCAGGCAGTTGCTCAACAGTGCGCCGGCACCGCAGCAGATTCGGCTCGACGATCTGGTCGATCGGATACGGCTGCTGTGCACCGTGTACGACCCCAAGACCGGTACCTACCGTGTCCAATACGGCCTGCTGATCGAGATTGCCGGCGGCGTCACGTTTGCGCTGGCCATGCTCTGGTTCTTTCTGGCCGAATGGCGCACGCAGCGGCGGGCGCGGCGTCGGCGCTCAACTGAGCAGCACCACGCTGCCACCTGATTAATGAGCAACCCTTCTCCCAGCCCGGGACAGCGCGCCTTCTTTGCCATCGAGCGCGTATTCAATATTTTCTTTGGCGAACGCCTGAACCCGTTCTACCACCTGGGCGCCATCGCCTATTTTCTGTTCTGGGTGGTAACCGGGACCGGCTTGTACCTGTACGCCTTTTTCGAAACCAGCGTCGTCCACGCCTACGGCTCGGTGCAGGCGCTGACACTCGGGCAACCCTATGTCGGCGGCCTGCTGCGCAGCCTGCACCGCTATGCCTCGGACGCGCTGGTGCTGGTGATCTTGCTGCACCTGCTGCGCCATTTTGTTTTTGACCGGCACCGTGGATTTCGCTGGTTCTCCTGGGTTTCCGGCGTCGCGATTCTGTGGCTGACCTATGCCTCGGGCATCAACGGCTATATGCTGCCCTGGGACCGGCTGGCCCAGTTCGTTGTCACCGCGACCACCGAGTGGTTTGATGTGCTGCCCGTTATCGGTGGCTCCATGACGCGCAATTTCATCACCAATGCCAACGTCAGTGACCGTCTGTTCTCCCTGCTCTCGTTTGTCCATATCGGCCTGCCCTTGAGCGTCATGGCCTTGCTCTGGGTGCATACCCAGCGCGTCCCGGCGGCCAAGACCAATCCACCGCGTGGCCTGATGTTGGGCCTGCTGGCCTGCCTGACCCTGCTGTCCCTGATCAAACCGGCGCTCAGCCAGGCTGCAGCCGACATGGGGACGGTGGTGGCGCGCCTGGAATTCGACTGGTTCTATCTGCCCACCTACGCGCTGATCGGACACTGGGGTGCGGCCAATACCTGGCTGCTGGTGGGCGGCGCAACTGCGCTGCTGCTGGCCTTGCCCTGGTTGCCGCCGCGTCGCCTGCGCGGTGTCAAATCCTGGAGCATGGCGGTGCATCCGGACGACCGCATCGTCACCGTGCGTGTCGGCGAAACGCTGCTCGACGCGGGCCTGCGTGAAGGCCTGCCGATGCCCTTTGATTGCCGCAATGGCGCCTGTGGTGTGTGCAAGTGCACGCTGCGCCATGGCGAGGTGAAACTGCAGCCGCACCTGGAGTCGGCCCTCAGCGCGGCCGAACGCGCCAGCGGCCAGACGCTGCTGTGCTGCGCCGAGCCGCTGAGCGAGGTCGAGATCGAGTATCTGCCGCTACCGGGTGCACGCGCGGCGCCCGTCCGGCAGCATCTGGCGCGCGTCACACGGCTGGAGTTGCTGACCAGCGACGTTATGCGCATTGACCTGCAGATCGATGGCGACGCGAGCCTGCCGTTTCACGCCGGCCAGTACATCAACGTGATATTGGGCGACGGTGCCCGGCGCAGCTTTTCATTCGCCAGCGCACCGCACGCTGCGACCGGCCTCGAAATGCACGTGCGACGCATCGAGGGCGGGCGCTTCACGCCCGGCGTTTTCACGACCCTGCGCCTGGGCGATCCCTTGCGAATCGAGGGACCGCTGGGCGCGTTCACGTTGCGCGAGGACAGCGAGAAGCCGATTCTTTTTGTCGCCGGTTCAACCGGCTTTGCGCCCGTCAAGAGCATGCTTGAACACGCCTTCCACTGCGGCCTGAAGCGCGAGATGGTGTTGTACTGGGGCGTTCGCCGGCGTGCCGACCTGTATCTGGGCGCGCTGGCGCAGCAGTGGGCGCTGGAGCACGCGAATTTCAAGTTTGTCCCCGTGCTCTCCGATGCGCAGGCTGACGACCAGTGGAGCGGGCGCACCGGTCTGGTTCACGAAGCCATCCTTGCCGATTTTCCGGATCTCTCGACGCACCAGGTGTATGCCTGCGGCTCGGTGCAGATGGTCCAGGCCGCCCAGCCGGCGTTCGCGCAGCGTGGACTGGCCAGCGCGGACTGCTTTTCAGACGCCTTCCACCTGGCGCCGCAACGACCCCTGCAGGGCCAGGACGCCGACCTGGTCAAACTTGGAGGCTC
>CAITZZ010000353.1 GCA_903897005.1 uncultured beta proteobacterium
CTCCGGCGTGAACCAGGAGGTGGCGGTGCCAAGTTTGGCGAACAGCGCCATGACGCGCTGGAACCTGCCCGAGATGTCCTGATTGCGCGTGTCGATGTCACGCTGCAGCGCGGTGTAACCGTAGACCTTGTACTGCAGCTTGCCGATGTCATCGAAGGCCTGGTACGCCTTCAGGACCGCGTCCGGTCCGTTCTTGAGCGTACCCTTGAGTTTGACGAAGGCGTCAATGCGGCCGTCGATATCCTGCATGCCCGCTTCCCAGGCTGCCCAGCTGGCATAGATGGGGCTGAAGTCCCAGCGAAATTCAGGTGCGATCTCGGAGCGGTTTTGCGTTGTTGGCTTGGCACTGCCAGCAGCCAGCGCGCTAGCTACCAGCGTGAGTGAAATAGCGGTGCCGACGAGGCTGCGAAAAATAGTGTTCATGGTGAGTGGACCTTGCAGTAGGGCAGGCTGTTGGGGTGTGAACGCGAGAGTATCGCATCGCCAGCGGCGCCGTGTGCGCTGGGGCTTCTGCTGATGGCCGGGGCTCCGAAATCCACGACATCTGTCTAGCAAGGCTGGTTGGTGTCCGCTGTCATTGCGGACTTGATCCGCAATCCAGTCACGGCGCAGCGCTGGATGCCGGATCAAGTCCGGCATGACAGCGATGCACGCGTTGTCATCGGCGCCCGCAATGGCGGCCCCAGTAAACCGCATTGGGGTTGTCAACCAGCACAGCTTGCAGCGCATCTTCTCCAACCCACTCGCGCAGTGCGGTAAAAAGTACCGGGTAATGGGCTTCATGCTCGTGGTTGGTGAAGGGCCAATCGCTGCCCCATAGCAGCCGATGCTTGCCAAGCTCGCTCTGCCACAGCTGCGCCAGTGCGCACTCGTCGCGGCCGCCGAGCCGGTACGGGCCGCTGAGCTTGACGTAAACAGGGGACTGCTTTGTGCGCTCCAAGACGGCTTTGATGCTCGGGTCCGTCATGCAGACTGCATCGGGCTTGCCCATGTGATCCAGCACCAGTGGCAGTGTGCGCGGCAACTGCGCCAGCACGCCGGGCAGGACGCCGATATCGGTATGCAATTCCAGGTGCCAACCCAACGTAAGCAGACTGTCCCAGAACGCAGTGGCTTGCTGCCATCGTTTTATCTCGTGTGAGACGCCAGCCAGGTTGAGTCGAATGCCGCGCACCCCAAGTTCGTTCAAGCGTTCCAGTTCAGCGATCGACGTGTCAGGCCTGAGCACGACCACGCCGCGCAGCATTTCCGGGGCTTGCGTGAGTGCGCGCAGCAGGTGGCTGTTGTCGGTTCCGAGAAAACTTGGCTGCACCAGCACGCCGCGCTGCACGCCCTGCGTCTGCGCCTGGGCTTGCCAAGCCTGCATGGGCGCATCGTAGTGCGGCACATAGCGTGCACCAGGCTGCGCCACGGCTGCCTTGAAGACGTGGAAGTGGCTGTCGACGAAAGTTTTTGACATGGCGCTGTTCATGGTGTAAATTCTAGTCCTCTAGATGACTAAATCAATAATGTCAGAACAAAAATTGGCTCCAGGCACAGCAGCCCAGCGAGAGCAACGCGAGCCCGGGCAAAGCCGCTATGGCTGGCTGGCGGCGGCACTGCGTTCCCGCATCCTGCAGGGTGAGTGGGCGCCGGGCGACGCCATTCCGCCCGAGGCCCTGCTCGCCAAGTCCTACAACGTGGCGCTGGGTACCTTGCGCCAGGCCCTGGCGTTGCTGGTGTCTGCCGGCTTGCTGGAGCGCCACCACGGGCGTGGCACTTTTGTGAAGGCGGGACTGGACGGCGCCACGATGCTGCGTTTTTTCCGGTTTCGTCAGAGTGGCGAGTTGCAGGCCGCGCCCAGTTCGCGCATCCTGAGCCGCAAACGTCGCCTGGCGGATCTGGACGAGGCCGATACCCTGGGCCTGCCGGCGGGGACTTCGGTGCTGGTGCTGGAACGTTTGCGCAGTATCGAGGCGCAACCCTGCCTGCTCGAGACGCTGGTATTGCAGTTGCCGCTGTTTGAGGCCTTGGCGGAGTCTGACACCACAGCCTGGGACGATCTGCTCTACCCCATGTACCAGCGGGTTTGTGGCGTGGTGATCCATCATGCCGAGGATCACTTGAGTTTTGGCCAGCTCACGCAGCAGCAGGCCAGACGCCTGAATCTGGAGCGTGGCCATCCCTGTGTACGCGTGCAACGCCGCGCTTTCGACCTGGCAAACCGCTGCGTTGAATTGAGAACCACTTTTGGCGACGCCTTTGCTTTTGAGTACACCGCGCAGGTGCGCTGAGCCTGGCCGGACGCTATCACTAACCCAAACCCAAACCCAAACCCAAACCCTGATGGAGATCACCTTGAACCACTTCCAACTGACAAAGAGACTGAAGACGACGCGCCGCTCCCTTCCCCTGCTGGCGCTACTCCTGCTGGCGTCTGCCTCTGCTTCTTTTGCACAATCGGCTGCCTGGCCCAGCAAGCCCATCACTATGGTGGTGACCTATCCGCCTGGCGGTGGCGCGGATGTGATGGCACGGTTGATTGCACCCAAATTGGGTGAGGCGTTGGGTCAGAATGTGATCGTCGAAAACCGCCCGGGCGCTGGCGGGCAGATCGGCGCAGCGGCAGTGGCCAAGGCGACGCCGGACGGCTACACGTTGATGCTTGATGCTTCGTCGTTTGCCGTGAATCCCTCGCTGTATCCCAAACTGCCCTACGACAGTGCGACGGCGTTTCGCCCGATTGGCGTGATTGCCCTGTTTCCCAATGTGGTGCTGGTCAATCCCCAGTTCCCGGCCAAAAATATCTCCGAGTTGACCTCACTGGCCCGCTCGCGCAAGGACTTTGTCTCGTTTGCTTCTTCCGGCAACGGCTCGGCCCAGCACCTGGCCGGCGCCCTGTTTGAATCGGCCGCCAAGGTGGACATGGTGCATGTTCCGTACAAAGGCGGTGGCCCGGCGCTGAACGATGTGATCGGCGGTCAGGTGCCGCTGTTCTTTGGCAATCTGGCGTCAACCCTGCAGCACATTCAATCCGGCAGATTGCGCGCACTGGCCGTCACATCTGGCAAGCGCGCCGCGATGCTGCCGGATGTGCCTACGCTGGCCGAAGCCGGCCTGGCTGGCGCTGAAATCTACGAATGGAACGCTGTCTTTGCACCGGCCGGAACGCCGGAGCCGGTGCTGGAAAAGCTCTCCGTGGCCTTGCAAAAAGCGATGGAAGCCCCGGAAGTCAAAGCCCGTATCGCCCAGCTCGGTGGCGAGATTCAGAAGGGTGGCCCGAAAGCTGCGCAGGAGTTCATCCAGGCGCAAATAGCGCTCTGGGCCAGGCTGGTCAAGGCCAAGGGGATTTCTGTCGAATAAGCCTATGCGATCCTGGGCACCAGGCGCAAGGCCCTGACGTGTCTTAGCAGCATCGGAATGGCCAGCGCCGCACCAATCAGCGTCGGCGTCAGGCCCGGTGCAATCAGCAACAGGGCGGCGGCAAAGCACAGGTATTGCTCCCAGCGTTTCATCTCCACCAGGAAGTACTTGGACAGGGCGGCTGCGAGCATGGTGATGCCGAGCACGCAACCCGTGAAGGTAACCACAAAGTCGTACCAGGTGAAGCCCTTGGCCACCAGCAGCAGCGAGGGCGAAAAAACAAAGACAAACGGAACCAGCGCCTTGGCCATGCCAAGTCGGAAGGCCGTGTTGCCGGTCTTGAACGGATCACTGCCAGCCATGCCGGCCGCTGCGTAAGCGGCGAGCGCCACCGGTGGCGTGATGTCAGCGAGCACACCGTAGTAAAAGACAAAGAAGTGCGCCACCAGTGGCTCCACACCGAGCTGAACCAGCGTGGGTGCTGCGACCGAAACCATGATGATGTAGTTGGCCGTGGTCGGGATGCCGCAGCCCATCAGGATGCAAACCACGCCGGTCATGATCAGGGCACATAGCAGGGTCAGTGCCTGCGGGCTCGCCATGGCTGCGGGGATGACCCAGGCCAGGCCGCCGGCCATGCTTTGCGCCGCGCTGGTGATGATGAAACTGATCTTGAAACCCACGCCAGTTAATGTCACGACACCGATCACGATGCCAACGGTGGCTGCAGCAGCGCCGACCGCCAGCGCGTACTTGGCGCCGGTTTCGAACGCTTCGACCAGTGCCGCGTGGTTCAGACGGCCGGTGATGCCGGCGAGTTTCGAGACGCTGATTTCCATGATGACCGCCACGGCAAAAAGTGCCAGCTTGATCTGCGCGTTGTACTCGCCGTAGTCGCCAAAGGCAATCGCCACCAGCAGGCCATGCAGACCCAGCATCAAGGCCCAGTTCTTGACGGTGTTGCCTTGGGTGGCGGTGGACAGGCCGACGATGGCGCAGGAACTGATGCCGACAAA
>CAITZZ010000354.1 GCA_903897005.1 uncultured beta proteobacterium
CGTTGCCGCGGTACTGTTCGGCGCGCTGTTGCATGCGAGCTGGAACGCACTGGTCAAGTCCAGCAGCGACAAGGACCTGGACATGGCCGTCATTCACCTGATTGGCTCCTTTCTCGGCATTCCGCTGGTCGCGCTGGCGGGCTGGCCGGTGGCTGCGGCCTGGCCCTATATCGCGGCCTCGGTGGTGGTTCACATTGGTTATTACCTGGCGTTAACCGGTGCCTACCGCCATGGTGAGCTTGGGCTCACTTATCCGCTGATGCGCGGCGTGGCGCCGCTGCTGGTGGCGCTTTCGGCCACTTTCACCCTGGGTGAAACCCTGTCGCCGCTGGCCTGGGCCGGCGTTCTGGGCATCAGTTGTGGCGTGCTGGTGCTGGGGCTCAACGCCCATGCGCTGAAGGTGCCCAAGGCGGTCGGCTTTGCGCTGGCCAACGCCGTCATCATCGCCATCTACACCGTGATCGATGGCCTGGGTGTGCGCGCCTCGGGCAACGCCCTGCAGTACGTCGCCACTCTGTTCCTGCTCGACGGCTGGCCCTTTGCCCTGCTGATGTTTGCCACGCGTGGCCGCGCCGTCGGTATCTATGCCCGCCACCGCTGGCCAGTGGCTACGCTGGGTGCCTGCGCATCGCTCGGATCCTACGGCATTGCGCTTTGGGCCATGACGCGTGCGCCGGTCGCCACCGTGGCTGCACTGCGCGAAACTTCGGTGTTGTTTGCGGTGCTGCTGGGCGCCTGGTTCCTGAAAGAAGCTTTTACGCCCCGGCGGGCCCTGGGAACCTGCGTTATCGTTGCCGGTGTCATGGCATTGCGGCTGGGTTAGCGTGACAGAATAGTTTGTCATCCCGGACAAGATCCGGGATCCAGTGCCACGCGAGCTATGGATTGCGGATCGGGCCTGCCCCGGACTCCGATCCGGGGTCCGCAATGACAGCCTTCAGTCGTTTTTGGGATGTCCCAATGGCCACGGCAAATAGTTGAGTATTAAGGAGTGCAAATGAGTCTTCCAGGTCACGCTCAAATCATCATTGTTGGTGGCGGCATCGTCGGCTGCTCCACCGCCTACCATCTGGCCAAGATGGGGCGCACCGACGTGCTGTTGCTGGAGCAGGGCAAGCTCACCAGCGGCACCACCTGGCACGCTGCGGGTCTGGTCGGGCAGATGCGGCCGAACCGCAACATGACGACCATGAGCAAATACGGCATCGAGCTCTATGCCTCGCTGGAGACCGAAACCGGTCTGGCCACCGGCTGGAAGCAGTGCGGCAGCGTCAACGTGGCGCGCACGCCCGAGCGCATGCAGGTGCTGAAAAAGCAGACCGCCATGGCGACCAGCTTTGGCGTCGAGTGCCACCTGATCACTCCGGCCGAGGCCGGCACACTCTATCCCGTGATGCGCACCGATGATTTGCAGGGCGCGATCTGGCTGCCGGGCGACGGCAAGGTCAATCCGGCCGATCTGACCATGTCACTGGCCAAGGGCGCGCGCAATCGGGGCGTGAAGATTGTTGAGGGCATCGAGGTCACCGGCGTCATCATCGAACACGGCAAGGCAGTGGGAATCCGGACGACCGAGGGCGAGGTGCGCTGCGAAGTGCTGGTCAATTGTGCTGGCCAGTGGGCGCGCCAGTTTGGTTATCTGGCCGGCGTCAACGTGCCGTTGTTCTCGGCCGAGCATTTCTATATCGTTACCGGCAAGATCGACGGCGTGTTGCCGAACCTGCCTGTCATGCGCGACCCGGACGGCTTTATTTACTACAAGGAAGAAGTCGGTGGGCTGGTGATGGGTGGCTTTGAGCCAAAAGCCAAACCCTGGAAGATGGACCCGATTCCTTCGACATTCCAGTTCGAACTGCTGGACGAAGACTGGGATCAGTTCGAGCCGCTGATGACCAACGCCATGCACCGCACGCCCTGCCTGGAGACGGCCGAAATCAAGATGCTGCTCAATGGCCCCGAGAGCTTCACGCCCGACGGCAACTTCATCCTTGGTGAAGCGCCGGAACTGCGCAACTACTTTGTCTGTGCCGGTTTCAATTCGGCAGGCATTGCCAACAGCGGTGGTGCCGGTCGCCTGATGGCCGAGTGGATCATAGCGGGCGAGCCCAGCACCGATCTGTGGGACGTGGACATCCGCCGCTTCGGCGCTTTCACGGCGAACCGCAAGGCACTGTCCGAGCGCACCGGCGAGACGCTGGGCCTGCATTACGCCATGCGCTGGCCGCGGCAGGAACTGGAGACGGCGCGGCCGCTACGCACATCGCCCCTTTACGACATGCTGACGACAAAGGGTGCCGAGTTTGGCGCCAAGAATGGCTGGGAACGTGTGAATTACTTTCGCCCCCACGCTCCGCCGCTGCGCGGGTCGCTGCCCCCCGAGGGGGCCCTCGCGCCTAGGGGCGGCCCGTCGTCGCTCGATTCCGCCGCAAGCTATGTCTGTGCCCCTCCCTACACGCTGGGCAAGCCAGGCTGGCTGCCCTGGATGATTCAGGAGCAGCGCGCCACCCGTGAGGCCGTTGCCCTGTACGACCAGACCTCGTTTTCCAAGTTGTTGCTGCAGGGGCGCGATGCGCTGTCTGTACTGCAGCGTCTGTGCGCCAACGAAATCGACGTGCCGGTCAACAAAATGGTTTACACCGCCATGCTCAATGAGCGCGGTGGTTTCGAAAGCGATCTGACCATCATCCGCCAGCAGCCGACCAGCATGGGCGACAACTTCCTGATCATCACCGGCTCGGCGCAGACGGTGCGCGACTTCGACTGGATCAGCCGCCACATCGGCGCAGAAGAACATGCCGTGCTGACCGATGTGACAGCGCTGTATTGTGTGCTGTCGGTGATGGGGCCGAAGGCGCGCGAACTGTTGGCGCGGGTCAGTCCGGACGATCTCTCACCCGAGGGCTTGAAATTCTCCTGGACCAAGCTGATCGAACTCGGCTTTGGTCGCGTGCGCGCGGCGCGCATGAGCTACGTCGGCGGGCCAGGGTTTGAGTTGTACGTGCCGGTGGAGATGGCGCGCCATGTCTATCTGGCGCTGCTGGCGGCGGGTGCCGATCTGGGCCTGCGGGACGCCGGTTACTACGCACTCGACGGGTTGCGCATCGAGCAGGGACGGCGTGCCTGGGGCGCTGAGCTCAGCCCGGATGAGACACCGTGGGAGGCAGGTCTGGCCTATGCCGTGAAGCTCGACAAGGCCACCGATTTCA
>CAITZZ010000355.1 GCA_903897005.1 uncultured beta proteobacterium
AGCTTGCCAACCGAAAAATTGGTGGGGTCGGGGAAGTCCACGACGATGACATCAAACATCTCTGGCTCGGCAACGCCATCGCCCTGCAACCATTGAAATGCATCCATATTGACGATCCGTAGCTTGGGTGAGCGCAGCGAACCGGCATTCAGTGTGGACATGGCCGGGTCGTCGGCAAACAGGCGCGTCATGTTCGGGTCGAGCTCGACCAGCGTCACGCTTTCCACACTGGGGTATTTCAGTACTTCGCGAACCGCCATGCCGTCCCCACCGCCCAGCACTGCCACCCTGCGTGGCGCGCCAAAGGCCGACATGGCGGGGTGGACCAGGGCCTCGTGGTAGCGGTATTCGTCGCGCTCGGCAAACTGCAGGTTGCCATTCAGAAACAGCTTGTGTCCGGTGCGCCCATTGGTGACGACAATACGCTGGTAGGGCGATGCTGCTGAAAGCACGATGCGCTCGTGGTAGAACTTGTCCTCGGCCAGCGTGGTGATCTGGTCGGCCAAGGAAAAGCCCGCGCCCAGCACCGCCACAGTCAGCACACTGGCCCAGGCATGGGCCGCCAGGTTGCGTAATTCGTGTCGAAACACCCACAGCGTCCAGAAGGCGACTGCCGCGTTCATCAGCCCGAACAGCAGGCCGGTGCGGATCAAACCGAGCTGCGGCACCAGCAACAGCGGAAAGGCCACGGACACCGCCAGTGCGCCCAGGTAATCAAAGGTCAGCACCTGCGACACCAGGTCCTTCAGCGCCACCTCCCGCTTCAAGATGCGCATGACCAGCGGAATCTCCAGCCCCACCAGAATGCCCACCACACCCACCATCGCGTAGAGCAGGAAGCGAAAGGCTCCGGGCGTATAGGCATTGGCCAAAAACAGCAGCGCCGGCAAAAAGCCGCCGGCCAGGGCTACCAAAAGCTCAATGCGCAAAAAGTGCGCTGGCAACTGGCGATCAAAAAAACGCGACAGCCACGATCCCACCCCCATGGAAAACAGATAGCAACCAATAACGGTGGAAAACTGCAGAACCGAGTCACCCAGCAGGTAGGACGCCAGCGCCCCCGCTGCCAACTCGTAGACCAGGCCGCAGGCGGCCACGACGAAAACGCTGACCAGCAGCGTGACTTCCAGCGGGCGTGGAGTGTCCCGCGCGGGCTCCATGTTTAGATGCGACACAAGTCACCTGGCCCAATTCGCCGCCGGGCCGCCCCAAGGCGTGGACTTGGGGTTTTGCCAATTAGCCCCCGCGGGGCTGATGGCTGCGGCTCCCGGCCTGCCTGCGCAAGGCGGGACAGACAGAAGGGGCGTTGACTCTGACAACGCCGCGGCCTGCAAGGCCAGCGTAGTACGCGAAGCGACAAGCGTGGGGGCCTAATTAGTGAATCGCTGCAGCCACGATCAGGCAGATACCCAGGCTCATGGCGGCCACGACCAGCGCCAGCGCCACATTCTGCTTCTCCACGATCTCGCCCCACAGGTCATAAGGTGTGATCTTGTCGATGATGATGA
>CAITZZ010000356.1 GCA_903897005.1 uncultured beta proteobacterium
TGAGCCTGATGGCCAGGCTGTATGTGGCCCAGGTTTTCTTTGCTTCGGGCCTGACCAAGTTGCGCGATTGGGGCACGACCGTGGCACTTTTTACCGATGAATACCATGTCCCGCTGCTGTCCCCCGAGGTGGCGGCGATCCTCGGTACGGGGGGTGAACTGGTGCTGCCGGTTTTGCTGGTGGCGGGGCTGGGCGGACCTTTTGCGGCGCTCGGACTGTCGGTGGTGAATGGGGTGGCGGTAGTTTCCCTGGCAGAAATCGCTCCGGCGGCTTTGCAACTGCACATGACCTGGGGTGTGCTGCTGGCAGCCCTGGCGGTGTTCGGCAGCGGACGCTGGGCCTTGGACACCCCATTGCGTGCCTGGATGGCCCGGCAATGAGTACCTTTTGGAACCCCCGGCGCATCGGCTGGCGACTGGCACTGGGTTTTGGTGTGCTGGTGGTGTTGATGCTGGTGGCGCTGGCCCAGGCCATTTTCCAGATCCACACCATCACCGGGGTGACGCAGCGCTTTGCCACGGGAGACATGCAGCGTCTGCTGCGGGTTCAGGCATTGTCCATGCAGACCGAAGGCGCGGGCAATGCACTGATCCGCCTGATCAACGCGCCGCGCGAAAGCCGGGTCACGGAGTACGCGGAAGTTGACGAGCGCAACCGCCGCATCGACGGCATTGTGGAGTCGCTCTCCAACGACCTGCAGAGTGCTGATCAGGCCGACAACCTGCGCCGCCTGGTGCAAGGCCGCGCCGCCTACGCAGAGGCGTTCATTGCCACGGCGGACGAGATCGAGGCCGACAACCCCAAGGCCGCCTGGCGCCTGCTGGACGAACGCGTCAACCCGGCGTTGAAGACCATGCTGGCGGAGTCCAACACCCTGCTGCAGCACGAGCGCCAGCGCATTGAATCGCAGCTGGAAGGCGCCCAGCGCCTGTTTGACCGGGCGGCCTTGTGGGTGGCCGCTCTGTCACTGTTCGCAGTCGCGCTGGCAACCTGGCTGGGTGTGCGCACCACGCGCAGCGTGGTGGAGCCGCTGGCACAACTGGAAGCGTCCGCCCAACGCATTGCCGATGGCGACTACAGCCAGCGCGTGCCCATGACGCACACCCAGGAAGTGGACCGTGTCGGTCAGGCGCTCAACACCATGACCGACGCGGTGGCTCAGCGCGAGCGCGAGATCGCTTACCTGGCCTTCCACGATTCGTTGACAGGCCTGCCCAACCGTACGGCGCTTTTCCAGCCGACGGTAAAGGGTGAGCAGTCACCGAATTGCGTGGCCCTGATGGACCTGGCCCGTCTGAAGACCATCAACGAGACTTTGGGTTATGCCACCGGTGACACCCTGATCCGCCAAGTAGCCGAGCGCGCCAGCCAAGCCCTGCAGACGGCCGCCGCGCAGGGCATGATCGGCCCTGACCCGGTGGTAGCGCGCCTGTCGGGCGGCAGCTTGGCCGCCGTGTTCTACGCGGCCAACCGGTCCTCAGTGGAGGGCTTACGCGAGCGCATCGAACTGGCCATGGCTGCGCCGGTGCACTGCAGCGGACA
>CAITZZ010000357.1 GCA_903897005.1 uncultured beta proteobacterium
GCGCAATCTGGCACAGCGCAGTGCAGCAGCAGCCAAGGAGATCAAGGCACTGATCGGCGACTCGGTGGACAAGGTAGGTGCGGGCACCAAACTCGTGGATGAAGCCGGCAAGACCATGGAAGAGATCGTGAACTCGGTCAAACGCGTCACCGACATCATGAGCGAGATCACCGCGGCCAGCCAGGAGCAGAGTGCGGGCATCGAGCAGGTGAACCAGGCGATCACACAGATGGACGAGGTGACGCAGCAGAACGCGGCCCTGGTCGAAGAAGCAGCGGCAGCGGCCGAGAGCCTGGAAGAACAGGCGCAGAACCTGCAGGCAGCTGTGGCCATCTTCAATATTGGCGGGCAAACCACCACGGTGCGCAGCCAGCCGTCGGTCAGAAAAACCGAGCGTCCGGCACTCTCAACACCGCAGCGCAGTGCGTCCCGCCGCCCGGCCCTCGCGGCGCCGCGGCTGGCCGCGAAACCGGCCAAGGCTTCCCAGCCAGCGGCGCAAACAGCCAAGGCAACGCCGGCTGGCAGCAGCGAAGAGCAGTGGGAAGAATTTTAGGCAAAGCCTGAGCGGCACCGATGCCGACGACAGCAGCGGTGAAATCGCGCCGCATCCTGAGCCTGCTGACGGAAGAAATTAGCGTGGATTGGACCTGAAGCCTAGAATTTACCCATTCAATGTCAACACACCAAACCATCGCATGATTGCAAGAACCATGGACGAACGGATCGGTGCTGTAAGCAAGCCGCTGGTCCTGGCCATGGACCAGGGCACGCACGCCAGCCGGGCGCTGGTGTTTGATCGACAGGGGCGCACGCTGTCCAGCGGCGTGGCAAACATCAGCATCGGCTACCCGCAGGCGGACTGGGCCGAGCAGGATGGGAACGAGATCGTGAACTCCGTGCGTCTGGCCGCGACGCAGGCCTTGCAGGCGCTGGGGCCGCGCCGGCACGACGTGGTGGCCGCCGGGCTGTCGAGCCAGCGCTCCAGCGTGATCTGCTGGGACCGGGTGACGGGTGCCCCCCTGTCGCCCATCTTCAGCTGGCAGGACCGGCGCGCTCACGCCTGGATAGACGAATTGAAGCCACACGGCGACACAGTGCATCGCAAGACCGGTCTCTTTCTCTCACCGCATTACGGCGCCAGCAAGTTGCGCTGGGCGCTGGACCATCTACCCGTCGTGCGTGCAGCGCTGGAGAACCAGACCCTGTGCTGGGGCCCGATGGCGAGTTTTGTGGTGTTTAGCCTGTGCGCCGAGCAACCCTTGCTGGCAGACCCGCAGTGCGCCGCGCGCACCCAGCTGTGGAACCTGCACACGCAGCACTGGGACCCTGAACTGCTGGTGCTGTTCGGTCTGCCAACGGGCTTTCTGCCAAAGAGCGTGCCGACCTGCCATGCCTGGGGAACACTGGACTTGCCGGGGGCGGCCATTCCTCTGACCGCGGTCAACGGCGACCAGTCGGCGGCGGTGTTTGCCTTTGGCTGGCCTGAAGCGGATGCGGCCTACATCAACATCGGCACCAGCGCCTTTGTGCAGCGCGCGCTCAATCACTTTCCCGGCCACGTGCCGCGCCAGTTGACCGGCATCATCCTGGACGATGGTGCCACCAAGGTCTATATGGTCGAAGGCAACGTGAACGGTGCCGGTAGCGCGCTGGAGTGGGTCAGCAAGGAGTTTGGCTTTGAGCAGCTCGCCGACCACTTGCCGCAATGGTTGGCGCGGCCCGAGGAGCCGCCGCTGTTTCTCAACGGCATCGCCGGTCTGGGTGGGCCGTTCTGGCAGCCTGAGTTTGCGTCGCGCTTTGTCGGCGAGGCCGAGCCCTGGCTGAAGGCCGTGGCGGTGGTCGAGAGCATTGCCTTTTTGCTGCAGGCCAATATCGATCACATGAACAAGTATGTGCCTGCGGCGCAGCGCATCCGCATCAGCGGTGGCGTCTCCTTGCTCGACGGCCTGTGCCAACGCCTGGCCTGCATCAGCGGCCTGCCGGTACACCGGCGCGACGACCCGGAAGCCAGCGCCCGCGGTATCGCCTATCTGGCCTGCGGACGTCCCGCGGACTGGAACCAGGGTGCGCATGAGGACGTCTTTGCGGTGCAGAGCGATTCAGCGCTGCAAACGCGCTACCGGCGCTGGCGCGAGCTCATGGCCGAGGCTACCGGGATTTGAGTAGGGGAATGCTGCGCTGCGGTAATATCCCAGCTCTCATGAATCTTCCGACTCCGCTCCATCCCCTGCCTGGCGCTGCAGCGCACGTGCCGCACGAACACCCCCGGATTCGCGAGATACCGTACAACTACACCTCGTTTTCGGATCGCGAAATCGTTATCCGACTGCTGGGTGAGCGCTCCTGGGAGGCGCTGAACCGCCTGCGCGAGGAGCGTCGTACGGGCCGCTCGGCGCGCATGCTCTACGAGGTGCTGGGCGACGTCTGGGTGGTGCAGCGCAACCCGTATTTGCAGGATGATTTACTGGACAACCCGAAGCGCCGCCAGTTGCTGGTGGAAGCGCTGCAGCACCGCCTGGGCGAAGTGCAAAAGCGCCGCATGCCGGATGGGGATCCGGAGCGCGACGCCTTGGTCGGCGAATTGCTGGCTGCGGCTGGTGCAGCGGTGCAGGCTTTTGACGCCGCATTTGTTGAATCGGCGGCATTGCGCCGCAGGGCGCAGCGGGTGCTTTACCGGCTGACCGCCAAGGACAACGTCAAGTTTGACGGCTTGTCGCGCGTCAGCCATGTGACCGACGCCACCGACTGGCGCGTCGAGTACCCCTTTGTTGTGCTGACGCCGGACACCGAAGCCGAGATGGCGGCGCTGGTGAAGGGCTGCATTGAACTCGGGCTGACCATCATTCCGCGTGGCGGGGGTACCGGCTACACCGGCGGTGCCATTCCCCTGACCTGGAAGAGCGTGGTCATCAATACCGAAAAGCTCGAAGCCATGACCGAGGTCGAACTGGTGACCCTGCCGGGGCTGGCGCAGCCGGTGGCCACGGTCTGGACCGAGGCCGGTGTCGTGACGCAACGCGTGGCGGATGCGGCCGAGCGCGCCGGTTTTGTTTTTGCCGTGGACCCGACGTCGGCCGAGGCCTCCTGCATTGGCGGCAACATCGCCATGAACGCCGGCGGCAAGAAAGCCGTTTTGTGGGGCACCGCGCTGGACAATCTGGCGAGCTGGCGCATGGTGACGCCGCAGGCCGAGTGGCTGGAAGTGACGCGTCTGGGGCACAACCTCGGCAAGATCCATGACGTCGAGCTGGCGCGCTTTGAGCTGAAGTATTTCGCCGCTGACGGCAAGTCGCTGCTGCGTACCGAGCAGCTCGACATTCCCGGCTCCACTTTCCGCAAGCGGGGCCTGGGCAAGGACGTGACCGACAAGTTCTTGAGCGGCCTGCCCGGTATCCAGAAAGAGGGTTGCGACGGCTTGATTACCAGCGCGCGCTGGATCGTGCACCGCAAGCCGGCGCACACGCGCACCGTGTGCCTGGAGTTCTTTGGCAACGCCAGGGACGCGGTGCCCAGCATCGTCGAGATCAAGGACTTCATGTTCAGCGAGCAGAAGCGCTCGGGCGTTTTGCTGGCCGGGCTTGAGCATCTGGATGACCGCTACCTGCGGGCCGTGGGTTACGCCACCAAGTCGCGCCGTGGCGGCCTGCCCAAAATGGTGCTGGTGGGTGATATTGCCGGCGATGATGCCGATGCGGTGGCGCGCGCCACCTCGGAGGTGGTGCGCATTGCCAATTCGCGCAGCGGCGAAGGCTTCATCGCCATCAGTGCCGATGCGCGCAAGAAATTCTGGCTGGACCGAAAACGCACGGCGGCGATCAGCAAGCACACCAACGCTTTCAAGATCAACGAGGACGTGGTGATTCCGCTGCCGCGCATGGCCGAGTACACCGATGGCATTGAGCGCATCAACATCGAGCTGAGTCTGCGCAACAAGATTGCGCTGTGCGACGAACTGGAAGAATTCTTTGCTGCTGGCCATTTGCCGCTGGGCAAGCATGACGACGCCCGGCTGCTGCCCTCAGCCGAGTTGCTGGAGGACCGGGTTGCGCAGGCGCTGGCGCTGATCGCCGAAGTGCGCACTCTGTGGCAGGGCTGGCTGGACGATGTGAACGGCTTGTTTGTGCAGTTGCAGGATCACAGCCTGCGGGCCAGCTGGAAGACACAGCTGCGCGCACCTTTGCAGAATATTTTCAGCGGTGGCGCTTTTGAAGCCATCCTGCGCGAGTGCAATGCGGTGCACCAGCGCGTGCTCAAGGGTCGTGTCTGGGCGGCGCTGCACATGCACGCCGGTGACGGCAATGTGCACACCAATATTCCGGTCAACAGCGATGACTACGACATGCTGCGAGCGGCGCATGGTGCAGTCAAACGCATCATGGCGCTGGCACGATCGCTGGACGGTGTGATCTCGGGCGAGCACGGCATTGGCATCACCAAGCTGGAGTACCTGACGGACGAAGAGCTGCGGCCGTTCGCCGAGTACAAGGCCAGGATAGACCCCGAGGGGCGCTTCAACAAGGGCAAACTGTTGCGCGGTGTTGCGGGGGGTCAGGATCGTCAGCCTGACCTGACCAACGCCTACACACCGAGCTTTGGCTTGATGGGACACGAGTCGCTCATCATGCGCCAGAGCGACATCGGTGCCATTGCCGACAGCGTGAAGGACTGCCTGCGCTGCGGCAAGTGCAAGCCGGTCTGCGCCACCCATGTGCCGCGCGCCAACCTGCTGTACAGCCCGCGTAACAAGATTCTGGCGACTTCCCTGCTGGTGGAGGCCTTTCTGTACGAGGAACAGACGCGCCGCGGCATCTCGATCCGGCACTGGCAGGAGTTTGAAGATGTGGCCGACCACTGCACGGTCTGCCACAAATGCCTGTCACCGTGTCCGGTGGACATCGACTTTGGCGATGTCACCATGAATATGCGCAACCTGCTGCGCAAGATGGGGCAGAAGACTTTCCGCCCGGCCGGCGC
>CAITZZ010000358.1 GCA_903897005.1 uncultured beta proteobacterium
ACCAGATTGGAAAGCAGCATGGCCAACATGTCTGCGTTGCCTGGCAGCTTTGGCAAGTCTGGTTCCACCGCGAGTTCCAGCGTCTGCTCACGCTGCAATGCCAGTGGCGCCAGTTCGGCACAAACCGCCTCGGCGAGCTCACCGAAAGTCACCACACCAGAGTCGGGCAAGGCTTGGTCCGGATCGAGCCGCGCCAGTGTCAGTAACTGGCCGACCAGGCGCGAGCTTCTCTCCACCCCGCGCTGCAACTGCTCCAGGCCCTGCTGGCGCTCCTCGGCGCTGTCAGCACGGCGTACCGCATGCAGTTGCGCCTGTATCGCTGCCAGCGGCGTTCGCAGCTCGTGCGCCGCGTTGGAGGTGAACCTTCGCTCGCCCTCGATGGTGTGACTGACCCGGAGCAACAACTCGTTGAGCGCCAGGACCATGGGGCGCACTTCACCGGGCGCACTGCTGGCGTCAAGTGGCACCAGGCTATCGGGCTTTCGCTTCGAAATCTCGCGCGTCAACACACCCAATGGGTTCAGTCCACGGTTGATGGAAAACCAGAGCAGCACAATGAGGACCGGTAGTCCCAGAGCCAGCGGACCAGCCACTCGCAACACAATGCTGCGCACCAGACGGTTGCGCAAGTCGTGGGCCTCGGAAACGACGATCCGGAAATGCCGATCCTTATCCCAGACACCATAGTGGCGCCAGGTCCGGTCCTGCGGATCCGTCGTCTCGGAATAGCCGTCCTGGTCAGCCATCGAATTTGGCGGCGCATTGGCTGAGCGCAGCAGGAGGATACCGTCGCCGCTCCAGACCTGATAGCGCAGAGTTTTTTCGTACTCCCGCTGAATGGAACGAGTTGACCCGGTCACCGTCGGCGCCGAGGCCGAGTCCTTTGCGCCTGGGCTCACTGCGTCTGATCGTGGCTTGGACGGACGTTCCGGCAAGCGCGGCCACTGGCTGAATATCTCGGTCAGGGTTGGCGGCTGGACCCTGTCCGGAATTGTGACTGGATCGGTTTCATCCGGATCGACCACCCGAAGCAAAGCCAGTGCCGTCTGCGCCAGGTGAACATCGAACATTTCATAAACTTCGTCCACGCTGTCACGTACCGTGAACCAGGCAACGACGGCCCAATAAGCAAAACTGACGATCACCAGTCCCACCAACAGGCGCCGACTCAGGGAATGTGGTGACGGAGCCCTCACACCTCGTCCCTGGCGATGGTGTAGCCAACACCGCGCACAGTTTTCAGGATGCTCGCACCAATTTTGCTGCGCAGATTATGAATATGAACTTCAACCGCATTGCTATCAACGCTGCGGTTCCAACCGTAAAGCGACTGTTCCAGTTGGGCCCGTGTCAGGACCCGCCCTGCACCTTCCATCAAGACTCTGAGCACCTCGAATTCACGTTTGGAGACGTTGACCGCCTCACCGCTCAAGGTCACGGCACGGCTGTCCAGATCCAGACTCAAGGGACCGACTGTGAGCATTCCACCGCCACGACCGGAACGCCGGATCAGCGCGCGCAAACGTGCCACCAATTCCTCCATGTCGGTCGTCTTGACCAGGTAGTCATCGGCCCCGCAGTCCAGACTCGTGACTTTGTCGTGCGTTGTATCGCGCGCAGTCAGAATCAGAATAGGTAACTTGTTGCCCGTTGCGCGAACTTTGCGCAACACATCCAGGCCGCTGATGTCAGGCAAGCCGATGTCCAGCACCATGGCCAGAAACTGCTCCGACTCAAGCACGTCCAGAGCGGCGCCACCGTGGCGCACCCAGGTCACCGTAAATCCCCACTTGCCCAACGCAGCACGCAAGCCGGCTCCCAGCAGGGCGTCGTCCTCAGCAATTAGAAGTCTCATGGTTTTCGATCGAATACTTTTCAGTGTCACCAAATTGAAACACAGTGCTTACCCTGACAAGCGCCAAAAAAGCTAGGGTTAACACCAAGAAAAACGCCGGAATCATGCCGATCCTGAGCACATCTTAAGGTTCCGGAAATTACTTAAGACCATTGTCAGTCCAGCACCTTACGCTGTCCCTTCAATGCAGCCATTTACGGCTTCGCTGTGGCAAGAGGTGTTTCACGCATGGTACAAAATTACAAAGTCCCCTTTCTCCGCTTGTGCCGGGTCGCCGGTGCGGCCTTGCTGCTGGGCTTTTTGCCCGCCCAGGCCGCCTTGGCCGACGCCGACCCCATGGCCAACGCCAGAGTGGTTGGCGAGAAGCGCTGCAGCGATTGCCATGACACCGAGAATGCCCTGTTTGGCCACACGCAGCACGCCAAGGCGTTCCGGGAAAATCCACGCAACGACACTGAAAAAGCGGTCTGCGAGGCCTGCCATGGCAACGGCTCCCTGCACGTTGCAGACAGCAAGGACAAGAGCAAGATCATCGGCTTTTCCAAGGGCTGGAATACGCCGATCGACCGGCAGAATGCCCAGTGCCTGAATTGCCACGCGGGTGGCCAGCGCCTGCATTGGCCGGGTTCCATTCACGCCACCAACAAGTTAGCCTGCTCCGACTGCCACAACCCGATGGCACGCTTTTCTGCCAACGGTCTGATGAAGAAAGCCGGCATCACCGAAACCTGCCAGACCTGCCACCAGCAACAGCGCGCGGAATTCCGCAAGAAGTCCCATATGCCGGTACCTGAAGGCAAGATGACTTGCGAGGATTGCCACAACCCGCACGGCTCCAGCGCCAAGCGCCTGCTCAAGGCCGACAGCATCAACGAGCTTTGTTACACCTGCCACGCCGAGAAGCGCGGGCCCTTCCTCTGGGAGCATGCTCCCGTGCGGGAAAACTGCATGAACTGCCACAGCCCGCACGGCTCCAACACCGACAAATTGTTGATTCAACCACGGCCCCACCTGTGCTCCGGCTGCCATAGCACCACCGGCACTATGGGTCACGCGCTCTGGGGCAACAACGCGACGGGCAATACCGCCTCTGCGGTCTCACCGATCAACCTCAATGGCGCCGCCCTGGGCAACCTGCCGAACAAACGCATGACCGGTCGCTCCTGCCAGAACTGCCACTCGACGATTCACGGCAGCAACAGCCCTTCCGGCGCCCGCTTCCAGCGCTGACCTGACAAGGAAGTACCGCAAATGGCTCAGATCAAGAATTCCGGGAGTTATCCAATGACCGCGCGTCCCCGCATAAAACTATTCGCTGCCTGCATTGCCGCTGCACTCGCCCAATGGGGCGCCGGCAGCGCCCTGGCTGATTCTGGCGTCGGTGTCGACACGGCCCTGGGCAATGCGCTCAACACCCCGGGTCGCGCCAGCGTGCCCCGACCGCTGGACCCGGATGGCGCTGATAGCGTGCGTCGCTCGCCAAGCGGTCAGTTGTATGGTCTGCCCGAGGAAAGATCCGCCGATGACATCACCAAGAGTGCCAGCGGTTGGGAATACTCCGGCAACTTCGAGGCGGGTTTGATCGGTGGCACGGCCGGCGAGAAGAACGCACTGTTTCGCAAGTACAAGGACCTGAGCAACGGTCTGGCACTGAACTATTTCGAGTTTGAGGGCGACAAGCCCAACACTGCAAACTTCGTACAGGCCTTCGGTGGCGGTGCCGGTCAGAACGACCAGTTCTACGGCCTCCAGTTGGGGCGCTACAACGACTGGAAACTCAAACTGTTCTACACCGAGACCCTCCATGTCTTCAGCGACAACTGGAAGTCTCTGTTCAACGGCGAGGGAACCGGCAACCTGACCACCGGGCTGCCTGCGCCCACCATGGTCATCAGCGGCAACCCGACCATTGGTGCCGTTCCTCTGGTAGCCTGCAGTGCAGCAGCACCCTGCTGGAGTTACGCTGGTCAGACCTATTCCAATGTAGCGGCACTCGCCGCCATCAACGGCATCGTCGGTACCGCCAACGCCAGCACCGGCGTCATGCCGGCATCCGGCACGACGCCGCAATCCAATATGGCCAAGGCCATCGCGGACAAACTGGCGGCCATGACGGAGAGCGAATTGAGTCTGGTGCGCAAGAAGGGCGGCGCGCGCGCCGATGTGACGCTGACTGACAACTGGAAGGGCTATGCCATCTACAGCCAGGAACGCCGTACCGGTGCTCGCCCGTTTGCCATGAACGAAGCCAATATCTCGACCGAGATCGCCGAGCCGATTGACTACACAACGCATGAATTCCTGGGTGGCCTGCAGTATGCCGATGCGCTGACGCAAGCCAATCTGAGAGCCTCGGTATCGCTGTTCCGAAACAACATCAGCACGCTCAATGTGCAGTACCCGCTGCTCAGTGCCGTGACCCCCAATGGCGTGATCCAGACCGCCACCTACGACCTCTACCCGGACAATAGCGCCTTCAATCTCAAGGGCGAATTTGCGCGCTCATTGCCGAACTTCTACAAGGGCCGCTTCAACGCCAGTTTCTCCTGGGGTAGCAGCCGGGAAGACGACGCGCTGCTGGCGCCGATCTCCGCAGCCCAGAGCGCCCAGCTCGCAGCCGCCGGCATCACGAAGTGGACCGGCACCAGCATTGGCTACGCGGCCAACAGCGCGCTGGTCTCCAACTGGAACAGCACCACCGCCCTGAGTCAGCAGACTGCGAACCAGCGCATCGACAACAAATTACTCGACCTGGGGCTGTCCGTCAGACCCGTTGATGACCTCAGCATAAAGGGTTCGCTGCGCTACTTTGACAGCGCCAACAAGGGCGGTTATGTGGCCTACAACCCGCTGACCGGGCAATTCGGTCGCGGCTTCGTCGACGGCAATGGCTTGGGCAATCAGGATCTGGTGGTCGGCCTGGCGCCGGGTGCAACGCCGGGCACTGCCGGCAGCTGCTACGTGCCACCGGGCTCCTCAAGCAACGCCCTGATTGCGACCTGTCAGTTTGGCCTGGCTGGCGCTGTCGCCACCGGCGCCAACATCCCGGTCTTCGGTCAGGCGCGGTCCACCAAACAAATGAACTACGGCCTGTCTGCCGACTACGAGCTGAGCCGCACCAGCAGCCTGAACGCATCGCTGGAACGCGAAGACTTCAATCGCGACTTCCGGGAACGCGAAAAAACCTGGGAAGACAAGCTGAAGCTCGGTTACGTGAACCGCGCGCTGGGCGACACCACCCTGCGCACCTCGATCGAGACTGACCGCAAGCGCGGCGGCGACTACCGCTTCCGAACCTTTGAAGATCTGGGTACCGGCTTGCCGGGCCTTGATGTGGCGACCCAGATCGCCAATGCCGGCAAGCTTGGCTACCCGGTTCTTGCAGCCAATCTGTTCAACCGCTATTCCTACTATTTCCGCAAATACGATCAAGCCGACCGCGACCAGAACATTTTCAACGCCCGCCTGAACATCATGGCGCGTGACGATCTGGATCTAGGCGCCACGTTCCAGTTGAAGAACATCAATTACCCGGATTCCTTCTACGGGCAGGAGACCGATCGGCAGAACTCCCTGACGCTCGACCTGAACTACCAGCCAACATCGGGACAGACCTTCTACGCCTTTTACTCCTACCAGCAGGGCAAGAAGGCCATGAGCCTGAACTCCGGCGTGGCCTCACTGGTCAACACGGGTTGTACGGCGGCCAATCTGGCGCTTTACGGTTATTCGGCCTGTGCAGACAATGTCGGCGGCAACAACGGCACGCGGCCACTCACTTCGAGCTGGAGCTCTGATACCGACGACCGCAACAACATGCTGGGTCTGGGCTTCCAGAGTCAGATCGGCGCCTCACGTCTTGGCATTGACTACACCTATTCCAGCAGTTCAACCGGCATCAGTTACACCTACGGCGATACGGCCCTGAGCAATGTGGCTGCAACCCAGGCCGCTGCCGCACTGCTGGCCGGCAGCGCCCTGCCCAACATGACTTTTGTGCAACAGACGCTGAACTTCAACTTCCTGATTCCAATCAGCAAGAAGCTGTCCGTGCGCTTGTTTGACCGTCTGGAAATCGGCCAGGTCACGGACTGGCACTACGACGGAGTCATCAAGGGGGCTGTGGCCAATTACGACTCTGGCACGCTGCTGCTCGATGCGGGACCACAGAACTACCGCAGCAACGTCATCGGCTTCTTGGTCCAGTACAAGCTGTGACAGTCCAACCTCTGCCGCAGGAGCTGAAAATGATTCATCAAAAAACAATCACCAAGTCCATCTCGGGTCGGCGCACGCGCGCCCTGGCTGTGGTTCTTGCCCTCGGACTCGGCCTCGCCGGTCTGTCCCAGGCACAGGATGCCAAGACCATCGCGACCACCGTCTGCTTCGCCTGTCATGGCGAAGACGGCAACAGCGCCATTCCCATGTTCCCCAAGATCGCCGGCTTGCAGGAAAGCTACATCATCAAGCAGTTGCGCGACTTTCAGACCGGGCGGCGCAAGAGCGACATCATGGCGCCGGTCGTTGCCGCCTTGAAGCCACAGGATTTTGTTTCGCTGGCCACTTATTACAGCACCCAGAAGCTCAAGCCTGGCGCAGCGGCCGAAAAGAAGGTGACAGGTCTGGGCAAGGTGATGTACTTTGAAGGCAACGAAGAAACCGGTGTTCCGGCCTGCGTCGGCTGCCACCAGGCACAGGGCGCCGGTCATCTGATCTATCCGCGCATTGGTGGCCAGCACACCCAGTACGTGGCGCAGCAATTGAAGAACTTCGCCAGCGGCGACCGCTCCAATGATGCCAATCGCTTCATGCGGGTTCTGGCCAAACGCATGACCGAGGAAGAAATTGACGCCGTCGCAGCCTATCTGGCCGACCTCGACAGCAAATAGCCACCAGACAAGACAGGAACAAGGCACATGAAAAAATTACTAACCATGCTTATGCTGGCATCGCTCTGGTCCGTCCAAGCTGCGGCGCAAGCACCGGCCTGGAACGAAATCAAGGGCGAGCTAAAAACCGCGCTGGAAGCCAAGGCCGATCCCGTGCGCGGCGAAGCCGCCTTCGAGCCCTGCCAGGGCTGCCACCGCAAGGATGGCTCAGGCCGCGTCAGCGGCGCCTATCCGCGACTGTCGGGCCAGCATGCGAAGGTGCTGATGAAGCAGATCGCCGACATCCGCTCCGGCCGTCGTAGCAACCCGAAAATGGAACCCTTTATCGGCGACCATGTGCTCTCGCCGTTCGAGATCGCCGACATTGCGGTTTACCTGCAGGCACTGCCCATCTCTGCCGACAACGGCAAGGGTCCGGGTACCGGCCTGGCCAAGGGCAAGCAACTCTATGACAAGGATTGCGCTGACTGTCATGGTGCCAAGGGCGAAGGCAATGAGAGCAGATTCTTCCCAATGGTGGCAAGCCAGCATTACCGCTATCTGCTGCGTGAAGCCCAGTTGATCCGCGACGGTGACAGGCGCAATGCCAATCCCGACATGGTGAAGGTCATCAAGTCCTACAGCACCGGTGACCTGGAAGCGGTGTCCGATTACATGGCCGCCTTCGCGCCACCAAAGAAGCAGTAAGTCAAGCGGCGGCTCGTTGCAATCGGTCCCGCACGGCGTCCCACTCCGGATCATCCGGTGGTGTCTCGATCCAGATCAGCTTGACACTCTGCTTGTCAAACTCGCGCAACACGGCAAACAATTGTTGCGCGGTCTGCGCCGCGTCCTGCGGCATGCGCCGGCTCAGCAACTGCTTTGACCTGATCTTCAGAGGGGAACGTGAATAGATGGCAATAGCCGGTGCGGTCCCGCTGACACTCTGCAAACCCTGACCCAGCAGGTCAATCGCGGTCTGCATTTCCGTCGCATCCATCAGACGCACCTTGGCATGCGGCGCGTAATGCGAGGCCAGGGTGCCGGAGGCGCGTGGCGCCGCTGCCTCGGCCGGGATCCGCTCATTGCTCAAAAATACTTTCTGACCACACACTGCCTGCGCCTGCTCGCGCGTGACCGCGCCCGGGCGCAGCAACACCGGCACGCTGCGCGTGCAGTCGATGATGGTGGACTCGATGCCAAGCTCGCACGGGCCACCGTCGAGAATCAGCAGTTCGCTGCCAAACTCGCTCTGGACATGTTGCGCTGTGGTCGGGCTGACGCGACCGAACTTGTTGGCGCTCGGTGCTGCAATACCCCAGACCACCGACTGCGCCGCA
>CAITZZ010000359.1 GCA_903897005.1 uncultured beta proteobacterium
CCCGCGCCACCGGTCGAATCACACCCTGGCCGAGTCGCACCGCCAGCAGGCCACCCAACAATATGCCTGCCAGCCCCAACATGACGCTCAAACGCAGCAGCTGAAGTTGCCGTTGCTGCAGTTTTTCGCCCGTCACTTCCAGCAGCACGTGCCCTAGAACACGCAGCGGCGCGGTGCTGGCGCTGGCGCTGCCGTCAAACAGGTCATTGAGCGGCACTTGTTGTGCCGCAACGGGCTGCAGCAACAGGTCGGTACCCCGCAGGAGGTCGCGATCAAGCAGCTCCTGGGCACCCAGGCGGGCCGGCATCTTGTACCTAATGTGCCCGCCGCTGGCCATGATCTCGCCTCGGGAATTCAGGATCACGACGGAGCGCACCGCCGACTCCTGCAGCGCGACACGCACCAGCCCCTGCAACTGCCCGACATTGCCGGAAAACAAACCGTACTCGCTGGCGCCGGCGAGTTGCCTGGCCATCGAGCGAGCCCGTTGACCATGCGAATCCTCGTTATCACCCAGACCGATATACAAGAAGACGGCCATCAAAAGCAATACCACCAGACTGACCGGCAGCATGGCCGCCAGCAGGATCCGCCTGCGGATGCGCCGAACGATCATGACCCGCCCTCGAACAGCCGCAGGCGCCGCGTCAACTCCAGCGCGTCCAGTGACAGGCCGAGTGAGCGAGCGACGTGCTCATTGACGGCAATCTGAAAATCAGTGGAATACGCGCCGGACGTCGGCAAGGCCTTTCCGTGCAGCACAGCCCGCGCCAGTTGTGCCGCCTGCACTCCGACTTGATGCGGCGTCACGTACACGGCAAGCAAGGCGCCGGCCCGCACATAGGCGGGAGAAAAGGCCATCATCGGAACATTGGCGCGAAACGAGGTCAGCAAAATGTTCTGAATGGTGCGGCTGTTATAGATCTGCGGGCTGGGAACCGCCAACAACAGATCCGTTCCCTCAAGAACATGCTTGAGCGCAGGAAAGAGCTGTTCTTCACTGCCGACCTCGGCTTCAAGCAGTGACAGCGCAGCGGCCTGCGCCTGCACCCGAAATTCACTCCTGTCTCCTGACAATCCTGTTCCCCACAACACACCAACCCGCCTGGCGCCCGGCAGTGCCAGACGGATCAGTTCGAGCTGTCGCGCCGGCGGCTGGTCCAGGAAGAGCGCCGAAAACTGGGAACCCGCCTTTCGGCCATGCTGCAACAAAGCCGCCTCAAAGCTGCTGCGCGGCAGCAGGGCACACAGCACGGGCACCCCAGGCGCTGAACCGGCCAGCAGACCGGCGGCCTCGGCACCCAGAGTGACGTACAGGCGGGCCGATTGCGTCCGCCCATCCATCCACTCCCGGGTACTCATCATCAGCACCGCGGAACGTGGCACTCCGCTGCGTTCGAGTTCCTCGGTCAATGCCTGCGCCGTCTCGACGTAGGCGGCGCTGCCTTCGCTGCTGATGATGACCACCGATGGCGCAGCATGCGCCCCCAGGGCCACGATACAGCTCAGCCAGACACCGGCCAGCACCATCCGCAGTCGAAGCAGCATGCCGATCCCGCTACTGGTTGATTCGGACCGTCACGAAAACACGTCGTTGAAAGGCATAGGCCGGGTCAGCGTCCGGGTAGGGGGAGCCCAGGTTTTGCCAAACGAGTGCCAGTTCGCCACGCTGTGCGCCCAGACGCAGCGGTGTCGCCAGGCGCACGTCGGTCCGGGTCATGGCCACCTGATGGTCTGGCCCGGTTCTCTGTGGCGTCATGGTGCCACTGTCCTGGTGCAGGATGCTCAGATCGAGCTTGCCTGGCAACTTCTGAAACCAGGACAGGGTACTGGCCAGCTTCGGCGCGGGCCGGGCGCTGCCATAGCTGACGACGACGCCGTTTTCAATCCCGTGATCGATCAGGGAAAAATTGAGATAGGCCTGGTTGAAGGCCAATCGCGTACCACTCCAGGGCTGCCACTTCAACTGGTATTCAATACCGTGGATGGAAAAATTCTCGTTGTTCGCATAGTCCTTGGGCCGCGTGGTGTTGACCTGGGTGATGAAGTCATCGACACGCTCGTGAAACGCTCGCACATCCAGATTCAAACCCTGTTTTGGCCATGCACCAAGGTAGCCAAGCTCCCTGGCGAGCACACTTTCGGCTTGCACCTTGCCGCTGGCCAGCGTGCTTACTTCCAGCAGATGGCCATTCCAGCTGTAGCGAACGTCGGCAAACTGCTCGTAGTTGCTCGCAGGGCGGTAGGCGCGCGACGCCCCGACGCGCAGGGTGTGCCCCTGCGTCAGGTGCCAGTTCAGCATCAAGCGTGGCGCCATGCGACTGCCTGCCGTACCGCTTTTTTCAGCCATCACGCCAGCGTTCAGTACCAGGTCGTTTTCAGGTCGCCATTCCACGTTGCCAAACAAGCGAGAGAACTGGGTCACCAGGGCGTCATCCCTGTTGTAAACGGGTTTGGAGACAACTTCCTCGCGCCGCAATTCGGCGCCCCACACCATGCGCAGTTGTGCGTTTTGGCGCCAGGTGTGTTGCAGCGACAGGACATTGCTGCGCGATGCACCGCTGGAGTCAATGGCGACGCTGCCATTGATGCCAAACGCCTGCAAGGAATAGGGAAATGCGTCGTCGTAAGTTTCGTGCCCGTGCGAATAGCTCAGTGCCAGATCCTGATCCTGACCCAGGCTGCGTCGCCAATCGAGTTGCAGGTAGCTTGCGCCATAGCGCGTATCGCGCGTCAGATTGTCGGCGCGATCGGAGCTGCCCTTGCCGGCGTTGAGTGACATCAGTCCCATACGCAGCTGAATTTCATCGGCGCCGGTGGGACGCAGATCAGCACGCAAATTGAATCGGTCAATCCGGTTTTCGCCATTCGACCCGGCAAGTCCTGCATCCGAGCGGCGATCCAGCCCAAGACGGAAATTGCCGGTGTGCGTATTCCAGCCCAGGCTGGCCCGCGCATCGCGTATCGCATTGTCTCCCGCGCTGACGCTGACTTGTGTGCCCAAGGTATCCACCGGGTCACGTGTCACGATGTTGATCACACCCAGAAAGGCACGCGCACCATAGGCCGCAGAATTGGAGCCGCGCAGCACTTCGATGCGCTCGATGTCGTCCATCGCCACCGTCTGCAGACCAGGCTCGACGCTGCCGATGAAGTAAGGGGAGTAAACCGAGCGTCCATCGACCAGAACCTGCATGCGATTTGAATAACTGTTGAATCCTCCGTGATAAGTGGCTTGCGGAGCGATGCTCTCAAACGACATGCTGGTCTGGAAACCTGGCACCAGACGCAACAGATCAGCCACGTCTCGCGCACCCGAGAGGCGAATCATGTCGCGGTCAATGACGGTGACCGCACCCGGCGTGTCGTCCAATCGTTGCGGCAAGCGGGAGACCGACAGTACCAGCGGCACCTCGGCCAGAAAGTCGCGCTCGGACAGAGCCTCGGTGGCCTGCGCCGATGCCAGGCTCCCTGCGCTCAGCAGCACACTCAAACATATCCATTGGTTCATGACAGCTCCCTCATAGCCTTTCGGCTTGTCGTTCCCGATTCTGCCTTGTCCGCAACGGATTACTGGCCGTGAGCAAAAAAAACTGCAGCGCCTGGCAAGTGGGTAGCAACCTTAGTTCGATGGCGCAGTGAGGTCGGACCTGGCCAGCCGCGCAATCAGGCTGCGCAACTTGGCCGGTCGCACCGGCTTGTGCAGCAGCGTCAGGCCGGCTTGCCTGACCGCCAGCAGCAGTGCCGGGTCGGTGTCACCACTGATCAGGCAAGCAGGCACGGCTCGGCCTGCCTGCTTGCGCAACTGCTGCAGCACCGCAATGCCATTTTCTCCGTCGCGCAAGCGGTAGTCGCTGATGATCAGGTCCGGCACCAGCCCAGCCTCCAGGTACGACAGCGCAGCGCTCAGTCCTTCTGCCGCCACCACGACGGCCCGCCAGGCCGCAATCAGGCACACCAGACTCTCTCTCACCAAGGCATCGTCCTCAATCACCAGCACCACGAGATTGGCCAGATCAGCCAGAGGCTGTGCCCGCTCCGGACGGCGACGCTCGACGACAGCGCCGATCGGCACCAGCGGCACTTCAACACTGAATCGGCTACCCACACCCGGTTGCGACCACATCTGCAATTTGTGCTGCAACAAGACGGCCGTGCGCTGGACAATGTTGAGTCCAAGGCCCAGACCCTTGCGGCGATCCCGTTCCACGTTGCCGACCTGATAAAACTCCTTGAAAATAGCCTCCTGATGCTCCGGCGCGATCCCGATCCCGCTGTCCCAGACCTCGATCCTTGCACTGCGCCCCCCTTGCGTCACGCGGCACGCCAGCAAGACAGCGCCGGCACTCGTATAGCGCAGCGCGTTGGTCAGCAGGTTGAGCAAAATGCGATGCAGTTGGACCGGGTCACTCAGCACCCAGACATTGCAGGGTCGCACCCGCAGACTCAAGCCCTTCTCGGCAGACACCAAGGCCAACTCGGTCTGCAACTGGTCGAACACGTCGCTGAGCGCAAAGGCTTGCAAATGGACCGGCACTGCGCCGGCGTCGAGTCGAGAAATATCAAGCAGCGCGTCGAGCAGATCGCGCATGGCCTGAACTGAAGTGTCCAGCCTCTCAATCAAGTGACTGGTTTCTGTGCTGTGTTCAAGCTGCCCCAGGCGCGCCACAAACATGCCCAGGGCATGCGTTGGCTGGCGCAGGTCATGACTGGCAGCGGCCAGAAAAAGCGATTTGGCACGATTGGCATCTTCAGCCAGACACATGGCCGCATGCAGTTCGGCCTCGCCGCGCTTGCGCGCACTGATGTCGTGCAGCGCCAGATGGACCGCCGGTTCACCATCGTAGGCGATCGACGTAGACTGCAGTTCGACATCGATCACCGAGCCGTCCATCCTGAGAAACTGCTGCTCGGCCCTGGGCGTTGTGCCGTGCTCGTCAAAATACTTTTGCCGGACGCGCGCGATCGCCCTGTATTCGACCGCGATTCGCTCTATGACCGGTGTACCCACCAGTTCCTGTGCATTCTTTGCACCAAACAGTTCGACGGCGGCGGGATTGACATACAGAAAGAGTTCTCCCCGATGAACCGCAATCGCTTGCGGCGTCCAATGGATCAGCGTTCGGTAATTCGTCTCGCTGGCGCTCAACTTCTGCGCAGCAAGCCTCTTCTCGATGGCGATGCCGGCCAGACTGAGCCACTCCAGTAGCTCGATCGTCCCCGGCCGATGTGCCTGCGCAGGGTAGATCAGGAGTGAACCCAGCAGTGTTCCCGCGGACGAAACAATTCGATCAGAACGCGATGGCAAGGCAGGAAAGACCGGCGCCGTCGCTGTATCCAACGATCGGCTCTGCTCGTCGAACAACAAAATCTGGCAGCGCAGACCCGGGTTCAATTCTTCGACCGCACTGGTGATGGCCTGCAACACCTCGCTCAATGCGGCGCGTGCAGCGAGCATCTCCAACACCCGGCTGCGATGACTCTCGCGTAGCTCGATCTGAACCCGCTCGGTGATGTCGCGTGCCAGAGCGATAAAGCGGGGTACTTCGCCCTCGGCCATGGTCTTGCGGGCGATCGAAAGTTCAAACCACCGCTGGCCTTGCTCCAGCGACAACACATAACGCCTGCCACTCGAAGAACCGCGCACATCGGCCTCGTGCAAGGCCACCATGATCACGCCACACGCCGCTGCCGGGAGCAGTTCCGACACCAGCCTGCCGATCAGCTTGGCAGGCGCCACCGTCAGCAGATCGGTCCGTGGCGAGTGATAGTCAAAAACGCGACCTTCCAGATCAACCTCGAACAGGAGGTCGGGCAGCGCGTCAAGTATGGCCTGCAGGCGGTCTGTGCTGTCAGGAGGAGGCTGCGCAACACGCTGGCGCAAACCAGCACGCAGGAAGTTCAGGGCACGCTGGACCAACTGAAATCTATTGATCTGCATGCCCCGATTCTGCCCTGTCGGCGAGGCGGCCGTGCCTGCGCGCGGCTGGGTAGTCGCCTTAAGCGACCAAGCGTGTCGCTATGTCGGCCACCCGCTTGCCAAACAGGCGTGCTGTTTCGAGGTCGCCGGCGTTCATTTCCCCCGCACTGGCATCACCGGGTGTCTGCGCCATCGGACCTGCCGAAGAAGCGAGATAGTTGACGTCGCCACGTTGTGATGCCTTGGTGTTGTTGTAGTTCAGTCCGGTACCCACCCAAACGCCGCCGTGCTGCATGGCGAGTGTCATGAAATAGTGCAGTGTCGAATGCTTGTCGCCATTGACATTGGCGCTGTTCGTGAAACCACCAAAAACCTTGTCCTTCCAGGCTTGCGTATACCAGGGTTTGCTGGTGGCGTCGGCAAATTTCTTGAACTGCCAACTCACCGAGCCCATGTAGGTCGGTGAACCCATGACGATGGCGTCAGCGGCGTTGAGCGTGTTCCACTGCGCCTCGGTCAGATTGCCTTCGGCGTCGATCGGCACCAGTTCGGCGCCAGCGCCCTCTGCCACCGATTGCGCCATGCGCAGCGTATGACCATAACCCGAATGAAAAACCACAGCAACTTTTGCCATTTGAATACTCCTTGATTGCAGTTGAGAAATGGAAGTCCACTGGCAGCAGACCTCCGGAAAGAATGGAATTCAGGCCTGCAGGTCAAACACCAGCACTTCGGCGCCTTTGGCTTGGTTCAGGCAGATCCTGCTCTCGCCTTCGAGCAGCGCAGCGTCACCCTCGAAAAGTGGTGTGCCGTTGACAGCAATTTCGCCTCGCACCAGATGCACATAACACTTGCGCTTCGCGGCCAAAGTCAGCTCTGCACTTTGATCACCGTCGAACAGTCCGGCGTACAGACGTGCGTCGGCATGAAGGGTGACTGAGCCCTGCGCACCATCGTCAGAGGCGACCAGGCACAGGCGGCCCTGCTTCTCGACGTCGGCGAATGACTTCTGTTCATAGGACGGCGCGATGCCCGTGACCTTGGGCTCAATCCAGATCTGCAAGAAGTGCGTCGTGGCGTCGGGCGCGTGGTTGAACTCGCTGTGCTGCACACCACTGCCCGCGCTCATGCGCTGCACATCGCCCGCTGGAATGCCCTTGACGTTGCCCATGCTGTCCTTGTGCGCCAGATTGCCCGCGAGCACGTAGCTGATGATTTCCATGTCGCGGTGCCCATGCGTGCCAAAACCGGTGCCTGGCGCAATCCTGTCCTCGTTGATGACGCGCAGATTGCCCCAAGCCATGTGCTGCGGGTCGTAGTAGCCGGCGAAGGAAAAACTATGGAACGACTTCAACCACCCATGGTCAGCGTAACCGCGATCATTTGATTTCCGAATCTTCAACATGGTCCATCTCCTTTTCAGGTGAGAACTTTAGGGCAGACCAGGCCGCTGGCCATCCACCGCGTTTGATGGCATCATTCAAATTATTTGAATTAAAAAGTCAACCTGATGCAAACTGCCCGCGATGTTTTGACCCCGGACGCACTCTCCATGCTGCAGACCATTACAGCGAGCGGCAGCTTTGCCGCCGCCGCCCGCGAACTGAAACTCGTACCCAGTGCCTTGACCTACCGGGTGCGCAGAATTGAGGACGCGCTCGATGTGCTGCTGTTTGACCGCAGTTCGCGCCAGGCGCGGCTCACCGAGGCCGGAGCCGAACTGCTGCGCGAGGGCTCGCGCCTGCTGGAGGAAATCGACGCCGTGGCAAACCGGGTCAAACGCGTCGCCACCGGCTGGGAGTCGCAACTCACCATCGCCGTGGACAGCATCATTTCCAAGACGACCGTGCTGGAGCTGTGCGAAAGCTTTTTTGCACTCAACCCACCGACGCGCATCAAGCTGCGCGACGAAACACTCTCAGGGACGCTGGCCTGCCTGACGTCGGGTCAAGCCGATCTGGCGCTCGGCATCGCGGAGTCCGGCACCAACGCCGGCATTCACAGCAAGCCTCTAGGGGACGTGAGCTTTGTTTATGCGGTGGCGCCGCACCATCCCCTGGCCAATGCGCCCGAGCCGCTCAAGGATGAATTGATACGCCAGCATCGCGCTGTGGCGGTGGCCGACACGATCGCACGCGGCAAGGGCATGACCGTGGGCCTGCTCGGCGGCCAGGATGTCTTCACGGTGGCCACCATGAAGGACAAGCTCGACGTCCAACTGCGCGGCCTGGGCAGCGGCTTCGTGCCCGAATGCATGGCCCGCGCCTACATCGAGACCGGTCGCCTGGTGGTCAAGAAAATGGAGCGACCGCAGCGCATTGTGCGTGTCAATTACGCCTGGCGCAGCCTGACCAAAGCAGACCATGGCCGGGCATTGACATGGTGGCTGGCGCAGTTGGAAAGTCCGACCACGCGCGCTGCTTTATTGGAGCGACACCGAGGCGTGTAAAGTCCAAGGGATGCAACAACCTAGGAGTCAGCGTTCATGAGCCCATCCAAATTCAAAAATATCGCCATCGTTGGCTCGGGCATGGCTGGCATCTCCTGCGCCCGCACCCTGCTGCAGGCTGGCCATAGCGTGCAGGTTTTCGAGAAAAGCCATGCTCTGGGCGGACGCATGGCGACGCGCAACAGTGCCTTCGGCAGCTTTGATCACGGAGCCCAGTACTTCACCGTGCGTGACCCCCGCTTTGAGCGCGCGCTGCAAACCGTGCCCGGCCTGTGCAAGCGCTGGAGCGCCAACGCCGTGCAGGTGCTCGACGAGCATGGCCGGGTCGCCGCCGCCAGCCTTGCCGCGCGTGAGGCGCACTGGGTCCCCACACCCGGCATGAACGCGCTGGTCAGCCGCTGGGGCCAGCCACTGGTCGACCAGGCTACGGTGCATTTCGAAACCAAGGTCAAGCACCTGGACCGCGACGCGCTGCACCCGCACCAATGGGAGCTGCATACACAGGATGGTGCCGGCGGCCGCCACGTCTATGGCGGATTTAACGCGGTGCTGCTGGCCATTCCGGCCGAGCCGGCGCGTCTGCTGCTCAATACCTCACCCCTGGCTGACCACTTTTCGCAGCAGCTCGACATGGTTCAGATGGCACCCTGCTGGACGCTGATGCTGGCCTTC
>CAITZZ010000360.1 GCA_903897005.1 uncultured beta proteobacterium
CCAGGGCCACATCGTCAACACGGCCAGCATGGCTGGTTTGCTCAATGCGCCCAATATGGGCATCTACGGCGCCAGCAAGCACGCCGTGGTCAGCATGAGCGAAACGCTGTATCAGGACCTTTCGCTGGTGACGCAGCAGGTCGGCGCCAGCGTCCTGTGCCCGTTCTTTGTGCCAACCGGCATCACGCAGAGTCATCGCAACCGTCCCGCCGACATGGCGGCAGCGAAGCCGACGCGCAGCCAACTGATTGGCCAGGCCATGAGCGACAAGGCGGTCGGTTCCGGAAAAGTGACGGCCGCCGAAGTGGCGCAGAAAGTGTTTGACGCCATCGCCGTCAACCAGTTCTACATCTACAGCCACCCCAAAGCCATCGCCAGTGTGCAGACACGCATGGAAGACATCATGCTGGCGCGCAACCCGACCGATCCGTTTGCCCACAAGCCCGAGCTTGGCGTGGCGCTCAGGCAGGCCCTGAAGGGCTGACAACGCCACTGGCTGTGGCACACTCGCAGCCTTCGTTTTACATTCCCGGCCGCTCCAAGCTGGCGGGATTCTTTCATGCAGAAAATCATCGCGCAAATCGCGCAGGAAATCCGGGTTCAGAACAAACAGGTACAGGCTGCGGTTGACTTGCTCGACGGCGGCGCCAGCGTGCCTTTCATCGCGCGCTACCGCAAGGAAGTCACTGGTGGGCTGGACGACATCGAGTTGCGCGAGATTGAAGCGCGGCTGGCTTACCTGCGTGAACTGCGGGATCGCCTGCAAACCGTCATCAAGGCGATCGAAGAGCAGGGCAAGATGACGCCGGCGCTGCTGGCATCGCTGGTGGCCGCCGGCACCAAGCAGGAACTCGAAGACCTGTATCTGCCTTTCAAACTCAAGCGCCGCACCAAGGGCCAGCTGGCGCGCGAGGCCGGTCTGGAGCCGCTGGCCGATGCGCTCTTCGCCAACCCCACTCTGGTGCCCGCCGACGAGGCGCTGGCCTACGTCATTGCCATGCGCCCCGTGCTCGAGGGTGAGGACAAGCAGCCTGACTTTTCTACCGTGCAGGCGGTGCTCGATGGTGTGCGCGATCTGCTCAGCGAGCGCTGGGCCGAAGCGCCGGCGCTGGTGCGGGAGTTGCGCGAGTGGTTGTGGCTGCAGGGTCAGTTTTGCGCCAGCCTGGTCGAGGGCAAAGATGAAAACCTGGCCGAGGTGGCCAAGTTTCGCGACTACTTTGACTACAGCGAGCCGATAGGGCGCGTGCCATCGCATCGCGCTCTGGCCGTGCTGCGGGGGCGTGCACAGGATATTCTGCAGGTCAACCTGAAGGCGCCCGAGCCGCTGCCCGAGGTCAAAGCCGGTGTGTCGCTGGCCGAAGCACGTATTGCGCTGCATCTGGGCTGGAGCCACCAGGGTCGTGGCGCCGACGATCTGATCCGCAAATGCGTGTCCTGGACCTGGCGCGTCAAGCTCAGTCTATCAATCGAGCGTGATCTGTTTGCCCGGTTGCGCGAGGATGCAGAGCAGGTCGCGATCAAGGTCTTTGCTGACAATCTGCGCGACCTGCTGCTGGCCGCGCCGGCCGGTGCACGGGTGGTGCTCGGATTGGATCCAGGCATCCGCACCGGCGTCAAGGTGGCGCTGGTCGACAGCACCGGCAAGCTGGTCGAGACCGCCACCGTCTTCCCGCACGAGCCGCGCAAGGATTGGGACGGTTCGCTGCACACGCTGAGCCAACTCTGCCTGAAGCACGGCGTCAACCTGATTGCCATTGGCAATGGCACGGCGAGTCGGGAAACCGATCGGCTGGCTGCCGACCTGATCAAGCTGCTGGCCAAAAGTTCCGAGCGCCGGATCGACAAGGTGGTCGTGAGCGAGGCCGGCGCTTCGGTTTATTCGGCCAGTGAATTTGCCTCGCAGGAAATGCCGGATGTCGATGTGAGTCTGCGCGGTGCCGCCAGCATTGCCCGGCGCTTGCAGGACCCACTGGCCGAACTGGTCAAGATCGATCCCAAATCGATTGGTGTCGGG
>CAITZZ010000361.1 GCA_903897005.1 uncultured beta proteobacterium
ACGCCTTGGCCGTGCCGCCAAACTTGGCCGCCATCACGCTCGTGATAGCCGCTGTCAGCGTGGTCTTGCCGTGGTCAACGTGCCCAATCGTGCCCACATTCACGTGGGGCTTGGTTCGTGTGAATTTTTCTTTTCCCATTTCAGTTCCTTAAAAGAGCAATGCCCGTGAATTGGTTTAATGTTTGCATTTCGTCACTGGGTCCCTTGCCACGGGCAGCTTGGGGTGCGAAATCGCAGACAGGAATACATCTAATCAGTTGGGGACAGAGCTGGCGACATCCCGTTTCAAGTCGGGGACAGAGCTTGTCGCTTCGCGTACTACGGTCTGTCCCACAAGTTTCTCGGTTTGTCGCTGCGGTCTGTCCCGCAAATATTTCAAAAGTTACTTTGCCCTTGCAGCCATGATCGCTTCGGACACGTTGCGCGGCGCTTCGGTGTAATGCTTGAATTCCATGGTGTAGGTTGCGCGTCCTTGCGACATGGAACGCAGCGTCGTTGAGTAACCAAACATTTCGGACAATGGAACTTCAGCCTTGATGGCTTTGCCGCCACCGACCATGTCTTCCATTCCCTGCACCATGCCGCGACGTGACGACAAATCACCCATCACGTTGCCAGCGTAGTCTTCCGGAGTCTCGACCTCAACCGCCATCATCGGTTCAAGAATCACAGGACCGGCTTTGCGGCATCCATCCTTGAAACCAAAGATGGCCGCCATCTTGAACGCGTTTTCGTTCGAATCCACATCGTGGTAGGAGCCGAAATGCAGGGTAACCTTGACATCGACCACCGGATAGCCAGCCAGCACACCCGAGGTGACCGCTTCATGAATGCCTTTTTCGACCGCAGGAATGTACTCGCGCGGAACCACGCCACCCTTGATGGCATCAACAAATTCAATGCCCTTGCCAGCTGCATTGGGTTCAATCTTCAGCACCACGTGACCGTATTGGCCCTTGCCGCCAGACTGACGCACGAACTTGCCTTCGCTGTCCTCAACCGTCTTGCGGATGGTTTCCCGGTACGCCACTTGCGGCTTGCCCACATTGGCCTCAACGCCAAACTCACGGCGCATGCGATCAACAATAATTTCAAGGTGCAACTCGCCCATACCGGCAATCAGGGTCTGACCTGACTCTTCGTCGGTCTTGACGCGGAAGGACGGGTCTTCTTGCGCCAGTCGTTGCAGCGCGATACCCATTTTTTCCTGGTCGGCCTTGGTCTTGGGCTCCACCGCCTGGGTAATCACCGGCTCGGGGAATACCATGCGCTCCAGCATGATGATGGCATTCGGATCACACAGGGTTTCACCCGTGGTCACGTCCTTCAGACCGATACATGCTGCGATATCACCCGCAACGATCTCGCTGACTTCTTCGCGCTTGTTTGCGTGCATCTGCACGATGCGGCCGATACGCTCTTTCTTGCCGCGGATCGGGTTGTACACGGTGTCGCCTTTGGTCAACACGCCGGAATAGACGCGGACAAAAGTCAACTGTCCGACAAACGGGTCGGTCATCAGTTTGAAAGCAAGCGCCGAAAACTTCTCGCCATCGTCGGCCCGACGGGTAACAGGCACCTCGTCATCGTCCATACCCTTGACCGGAGGAATATCCACCGGCGCCGGCATGAATTCGATGACGGCGTCCAGCATGCGCTGCACACCCTTGTTCTTGAACGCGGTTCCGCACAGCATGGGCTGGATTTCGCTGGCAATCGTGCGGGTACGAATGCCAAACTTGATCTCCGCTTCCGTCAAGTCACCTTCTTCCAGGTACTTGTTCATCAGTTCTTCGTTGGCTTCGGCAGCCGATTCCACCATCTTTTCACGCCACTCTTTGGCCAACTCAAGCAATTCAGCCGGAATCTCACGGTACTCGAATTTCATGCCCTGGGAGGCTTCGTCCCAGATAATGGCTTTCATCTTGATCAGGTCAACCACGCCGACGAAGTTCTCTTCGGCGCCAATCGGAATCACGATCGGAACCGGATTGGCTTTGAGGCGCAACTTCATTTGATCGACGACTTTGAAGAAGTTGGCTCCGGTGCGGTCCATCTTGTTCACAAAGGCCAGACGCGGCACCTTGTACTTGTTGGCTTGACGCCAGACGGTCTCTGACTGTGGCTGCACTCCACCGACCGCGCAGTACACCATGCAGGCGCCGTCGAGCACGCGCATCGAACGTTCCACCTCGATCGTGAAGTCAACGTGTCCGGGGGTATCAATGATGTTGATCCGGTGCTCGGCAAAGTTGTTTTCCATGCCCTTCCAGAAACAGGTGGTAGCGGCAGACGTGATCGTGATGCCGCGTTCCTGCTCCTGCTCCATCCAGTCCATGGTGGCAGCCCCGTCATGCACTTCACCAATTTTGTGGTTCACGCCGGTATAGAAAAGAATTCGCTCGGTAGCTGTGGTCTTACCGGCGTCAATATGAGCTGAGATACCAATGTTGCGGTAGCGCTCAATGGGTGTATGGCGAGCCATGATGGATCCTTGGTTGCTCTCTAAATAAATCAAACTTGGCAACGCCGCGAAGACTTGTGATCTTCCCGGCGTAGCTAGCGACTTTCAGACTGGGCGAAACCCTGATCAGTGCTGCATGCACAACAAAGGGTTGCAACGACGTATGAGAGTCGCGCAATAAGCGCCGCTTAGAAGCGGAAGTGGGAGAAGGCCTTGTTCGCCTCTGCCATGCGGTGAACTTCATCGCGCTTTTTCATGGCACCGCCCCGACCTTCGGTGGCTTCCATTAATTCGTTGGCCAAGCGCAGGGCCATGGATTTTTCACCGCGTTTGCGTGCCGCTTCCTTGATCCAGCGCATGGACAAAGCCAGGCGACGAACCGGACGCACTTCAACAGGTACCTGGTAGTTGGCACCACCAACACGGCGGGACTTCACTTCAACCATGGGCTTGACATTGTTGATGGCCATGGTGAAAGCTTCAACCGGGTCCTTGCCCGGATTCTTCTTCTCGATCTGCTCCAGGGCACCATAAATGATGCGCTCGGCGACCGCTTTCTTGCCCCCCTCCATGATCACGTTCATGAATTTGGACAGTTCGACATTGCCGAATTTTGGATCCGGCAGGATTTCACGTTTAGGGACTTCGCGACGACGTGGCATTTTATTTTCCTTTATTGCTTCAGTTGACATCTTTATCAGATGTCGCGAAAACCATTCTGGTTTTCACTTACTCGACCCAACAGCGGGTCACTACGTTGAATCACCGCGCCACGCGGGAAACAACACCTTTGCTTCTACCCAAACTCTGGCTTATTTGGCCTTGGGCTTCTTGGCACCGTACTTGGAGCGCGACTGCTTGCGATCTTTCACGCCTTGCAAATCAAGCGAACCACGCACGATGTGGTAACGCACACCTGGCAGATCCTTGACGCGGCCGCCACGGACCAGCACAACACTGTGTTCCTGCAGGTTGTGGCCTTCACCGCCGATGTATGAAATGACTTCAAACCCATTGGTCAAGCGCACTTTGGCGACTTTACGCAGAGCTGAATTTGGCTTTTTTGGCGTGGTGGTGTAGACCCGTGTGCAAACACCGCGACGCTGCGGAGAATTCTGCATCGCCGGGCTTTTGGACTTGATCGTTTCGACCTCGCGCCCCTGACGCACTAGCTGGTTAATGGTTGGCATTGAAAAACGTCCCTAAACGTTTGGTAACTAAAACTTGAATAATTCGAAAGCGTGAATCCCTTCGGAAATTCCGAAAAGCCTTCTACTATATCAGGTCAATGCCGTCGCGGCAATTGAAATTTCCGATCGCCCCACCAAAGTTTGCACCCACTCACATGGGGAGCGTCGTGTGCTCACTTGATCCAGAGGCGCAAGGCATCCCAGGCGCGGCCAAACACCCCGGCCTGCTCGACGGCCTCTAGCGCGAGCAGAGGTACGTCCAACAGATTCTGCTCACCGTTGCTTACCTTCAATGTGGCGATCGACTGACCCTTGGCGAAAGGAGCCACCAGCGGATCGGCACGGGCCACTTGCGTCTTGAGTTTGCCTGCCGTTCCGGTTGGCACGGCAACCACGATGGCCTGCGGCCGACCCAATTTGACAGTGGCGTCCTTACCCTTCCACACCGCCGGCGCTGCCACCACTTGATTCGCGTCATATAGCTTGACGGCTTCAAAGGCGGTGTAGCCCCAGTTCAACAACTTCTGGGACTCGTTGGCACGCGAATTTTCACTGGCGGCGCCCAGAACGATGGAAAGCAGGCGGCGACTCCCGGTCGCCCCCGGCGAGCCGGCGACCGCGCCAGCCACACCCAAGCTCGCAAGATCACGCCTGGCGGTAGCGATCAGGCAAAAGCCGGCCGCATCGGTGTGCCCGGTCTTCAGACCATCGACTGTCGGATCACGAAACAGCAGCAGGTTGCGATTGCTGTCATTGGCCGCAGGGGTGCCAGGATAGCGATACTTTTTGATGGCGTAATAGACAACAAAATCGGGAAAATCGCGCATCAAGCGGGTCGCCAGAATGCTCAGATCACGCGCCGTAGTGCTGTGTCCAGCCTCAGTCAAGCCTTCCGGGTTCTTGTAACTGGTCGACTTCATTCCAAGCGCCTTGGCCTGTTCATTCATGAGTTGGACAAAGCGCTCCGCCGTGCCGCCGACGCCCTCGGCCAGCGCCATGGTGGCATCGTTGCCGCTTTGCACAATCATCCCCTTAAGCAGATCTTCGACCGGCACCATCATCTTGGGATCAATGAACATGCGCGAGCCCGGCATCTTCCAGGCACGCTCGCTGACAGGCAAGGTCTGCTTCAGATCCAGTTTCTTGCTGTGCAAGGCATCAAAGACCAGATAGGCCGTCATCAGTTTGGTCAATGACGCCGGCTCGACGGCAGTGTCAATATCCTTGCCTGCCAGCACCTGATCGGCAGTGACGTCAACCAGGAGGTACGAACGTGCTGCAATCTCCGGCGCTTGCGGCATTTGCGCGGCCACCGAGAAACACAGGGTGGCCACAATAATGGAAAAGAGTTTTTTCATCATGTGCCAGTTCAGCGCCCTAGAGTGGGCGGTACCAGCAAGCGCTCCACCACTTTGCCATTCTTCAGGTGCGACTCGACGATTTCGTCAATATCATCGTTATCAAGGTAGGTGTACCAGACAGCCTCCGGGTAAACCACAGCCACCGGGCCCGCAGCGCAGCGATCAAGGCACCCTGCCTTGTTGACGCGCACCTTGCCCGGGCCATCGAGCCCCGCTGCCTTGATCTGACTCTTGCACCGATCAAATCCCTGTTGCGCGCTGTGAAGGGCACAACATTCCTCACCGGGCTTGCGCTCGTTGAGACAAAAGAAAATATGTCGCTGGTAATAGGAGGTCGCTTCCAATGGATCGACCTTGATGCTTGGGCTCGTGCCGCTTTTTGTTTCAGTCATGGCCGCCATTCTAGTTTTTCGGTTCGCCGGTTCCGACCTGCGTCAATGCGTAAAGCAGAGTGGCGTAGGGCCACAGCCAGCCAAGCCACTGCGCCAGACCGTGAAAGCGGATGAAACGACCCTGCTCCCAGGTCGACAGGGTCTGCGCAAAATACGGGCTCGCGGGAGCCTGATTGAGAAAACTGAGATAGAACCCCAGCGCCAGCAATAGCAGCGCAATACCGGCCCGTCGAGGCACCCAAAGCAGCACCGACACAAGAAACAGTGCCATTCCGATGCCGGCTTTGACGGGCAGACTCAACCAGGCCCAGGCATGCTCGGGCCCGTAACTCAGCGCCGCCGACAGCGCAGTCGCTGCGACACCGAAGGCAAACACCAGCAGCACGAACAGGAAGCGTCGCACCGTAGAGCGAATGATGCAATAGCCAAGCAGGCAGGGTATCAACAAGCCCAGAACGACACACAACAATTCGGTACCGGGCACCAGAGGCTGCAATTCAATGTCGCGTACCGGCAGCCAGTTCAGGAGCGGCGTGTTCAGCAAGGCCTGCGCCAAGGCAGCCTCCAGACGCTCCTGAACCTGTCCCAATCCGAAGGGCACCGCAGCCGGGAACAACAAGGCCAATGGCCACATGGCCAGCAGAACCAATGCGCCTCTGGCATCCGCAGCAAACCAGCGCGAGCGAAAGCGGCTCCAGCGATCGATACCGCCCATCTTTTCCATGACCCATGCCAGCAAGGCGCCCAACCACGCACCCAACAGGTTGAGACCGAGGTCCACATTGGACGAAACACGTGCCGGCAAATAGCTTTGCAGCGACTCCATGGAAAAAGACAAAAGCCCTGCCAACAAGGTCGCCGACGCCACGGCAAAGCGGTCTCGACCAACTCGCAGTGCGCTTAGCACAAGGAGAAATCCAAGCGGCACGTAGCCGACCACATTGACCGCGACATCAAAACCAGTCCAGTATTTGGGCAGGGCACCGCCCAGGAAAGTCCACGGCACGATACCTTGATAGCGCCAATCAGAGAACGGATACAGACTGGCGTAGAGAATGAGCCCGGTATAGATCAACGCCAGCGGCCACGCCGCAGTCTTCTTCATCAGGGCAGTTTAGGCCAAAAAAAACCCCAGCACGATGGCTGGGGTGGTAAGCCTATTTGCTGTCACACATCAAGGCCCCGCTCAGGGAGGAAAAGCGGGAGGCAGCAAGCCGCCTGAAGAAGAATTTACCAAAATTTTCTGCTTGTGACAAGAAAAATCTATGAAATATGCGAATATTTACAAATAAATGATGATACAGATCATCAAAATGGCATGATTTTGACGAATCAGGGCCCCGAACGCTCATGCGCTGACTCCGCTGGACCTTGCTCCGCCGAACAGAAATCAGGCACAATTTGCCTCATGACACCCCAAGCACCCTTCCCCCTTGCCCGCCCGCGGCGTTTGCGCCACGACGCCTTTACGCGCAATCTGGTCCGTGAAAACGCGCTGACCGCCAGCGACCTGATTTACCCGGTCTTTGTCACGGATGGCAAAGGCCAGCGCGAAGCGGTGCTGTCCATGCCCGGTGTGGAACGCCTGAGCCTGGATCTGCTGCTCGGCGTCGCAGAGGACTGCGTCAAATTGGGAATTCCGGTCATGGCCCTGTTCCCGGTCATTGATCCAGCCCTGAAGACGCCCGACGGGCGCGAGGCGCTCAATCCGGACGGTCTGGTACCCCGCGTTGTGCGGGCGCTGAAGAAGGAGTTCCCCGAACTCGGCGTGATGACCGACGTCGCGCTGGACCCCTTCACCAGCCACGGGCAGGATGGTCTGCCGGACCCGAACCCGGCGGCAGACGGCTACATCATGAACGACGAAACCGTTGCCGTCCTGGTCAAGCAAGCACTCACACAAGCCGGTGCCGGGGTCGACATTGTGGCGCCCAGCGACATGATGGACGGCCGCATCGGCGCCATTCGCCAGGCGCTGGAAGCCAATCATTTCATCCACACCCGCATCATGGCCTACAGCGCCAAATATGCGAGCGCGTTTTACGGACCGTTTCGCGACGCCGTTGGCTCGGCGACCAATCTGGGCAAGAGCAACAAGAAGGTCTATCAGATGGATCCGGGCAACTCGGACGAAGCGCTGCGTGAAGTAGCGCTCGACATCGCCGAAGGCGCCGACATGGTGATGGTCAAACCCGGCATGCCCTATCTGGACATCGTGCGCCGCGTCAAGGACGAGTTCAAGGTTCCCACCTTTGCCTACCAGGTCAGCGGCGAATACGCCATGCTCAAGGCGGCAGCACAAAACGGCTGGCTTGATCACGATGCGGTCATGCTGGAAAGCCTGCTCGCGTTCAAACGCGCTGGCGCCGACGGCATACTGACCTACTTTGCGCGAGACGCCGCCCGCCTGCTGCAACGATAGTCCTTCGGTGCGAATATTCACCCTCGACAAGCTTGGCGTCACTGAAACCGACAGCTTGACTTCGGTGATCGAGCGCGGCTTGCCCGAGCAGGGCTATCTGTGGATTGCCTGCACCCGATCCGAATTCGAACAGACACAGGCGCAAATCCAGACCGGCCTGCAGGCCCTGTGCAACATGCAGCTCGTCGATTTGCACCTGTCCGACCTGCTGAACCAGCAGCTGCCTTCGCACTACGACTACACCTCGCAGTACGACATCCTGGTGTTTCGCCGCCTCGCGGCCAGTGGCAAAGAGCGCGAGTCGGTTCAGGGTGATCTGCCAGCCAGCCATTTACCCTCACGCGGCGGCCCACCCATCCTGCGCCGTATCGACACCAGCCCGGTGGGCTTTGCCGTGTTCGATCACATTCTGCTGACGGTTCACCCGAGCGACTGCAGCATCCGCGACACCTACGCCACCAAACTACTGAACTCAAACTCGGTGGCCACACGGGGCGCCGGCAGCCACTTGCCCAGCGGGCCGGCAGACATGATGCTGCGCATCGTGAACCAGATGGTCGATGGCTATCTGGAACTACGGCGCGAACTCAGCCACCAGCTTGACCACTGGCAAACCGAGTTGCTGAACCCCAAGACCCGCTTCAACAACTGGGCCTCGCTGCTGCAGGCCCGCCTGTCGCTGCACTACCTGGACGAGATCTGCGAGGACCAGCGCGCTGCTGTGCAGGACTGGATCGAATCACTCAAAACCTGGCCCGACGCCACCTCGACCGCAGCCCAGCGCGAGCGCGACCTGCTGCAGGTCCGCAGCCGCGATGTGCTGGAGCACATTGAGCGCGTTGTGCACCACGTGCGTCGTCTGGAGCAGAGCACGGAGGCTACGGTCCAGATGCACTTCAACGCACAAAGCCATCGCACCAGTGAAATCATGCGCACCCTGACGGTGCTGACCGCCATCTTTCTGCCGCTCAATCTGATTGCCGGGATTTTTGGAATGAACTTCGAGTTCATTCCTTTTCTGCACCAGTCCAACGGCTTCTGGTTTGCCATGGGCGCGATGCTGCTGATCGCCGTCGCTCTGGTGCTCGTGTTCTCGCGCAAGCGATATCTTGAACGCTCCGCCCGCTAAAGCCAGGCCTGATTGAGGTCTCCGACGGGCCTCAAACCCAGGGCTGCGCCAACTGCTCTGCAGCAAAAACGCGCTGCACTGCGGGGCGTGCCAGAACCCGCTGCAGATAAGGCCCGAGCTGGGTGCGATCACGCGCCGGGGCTGAGGAGAAGCCACGCGTCCAGCGACAGAGCATCATGGCATACGGGTCCAGCGCCGAATAACTTTCGCCCAGCAGCCAGGGTCCGCCATGGCGCGCCAACTCGTCGTCCAGCTGGTCCAGCAAACTACCGATCTTGTGTTGCGCCTGTGCCTTGACCTCGACGGCACCAGCAGCGTTGCCTTCGGCCACCCAGCGCTCCGGATAAAAGTAAATGAGCAGGGTCGCCTGCAAGGTGTTCGTCAACCAGACCAGCCATTTGTAGAAGTGCGCCCGCTCTTTGCTGCCCAGTGCGGGCGCCAGACCGGCCGCAGGATAGCGGTCACACAGATACAAACAGATGGCAGCAGTCTCGTACAGCACGAAGTCGCCGTCCGTGAGCACAGGAATCAGGCCGTTCGGATTGAGCTTGAGGTAGTCAGGGCTCTTGTGCGCATCGGCCATCCGGTCCACCAACACCAACTCAAACGGCACACCCATTTCCTGCAACAGAATATGCGGCATCATCGCAGCGGTGCCGGGGTAATAGTGAAGTTGAAGCATTGAACATTTCCCGGTTGGCAAGGTCATGAAAGGTGATCGTCTGGCTGCGCCGCAGCTATTTCAGTCCAAAAAGAGACGCGCCGTTGTTCCAAGCAATGCCGTGGGCGACCTCGGCTGGCAGTTCCCCCAGCCAGCGGCGATAGCCCTGCATCAGTTCATCATAGTAAAGCCAACGCTGATTGACCCAGGTATCGGATCCAATCATGAATCGATCCGGGTACTTCAGCAGCAAGGTACGCCAGGGCTGACACAGTTTCTCGGCGCCGCTTGCGTCGGAGCAGGTCAGGCCCGGTCGGTAGGACAACTCACCCATCAACAAGGGGTACCGGGCAAAGAGTTCGTCAACCCGCGCCGGGTCCGCACCCCCAATACCGGTGTGAGCCCAGATCAGACGCACTTTCTGACCTTTGCTGGCGGTATTGCCCATCAACAGTTCAACCGCCATATCGTCCACATGGGCCAGCACGAACAGCCCCTTCTCTTCGGCCAGTTGCATCAGCTTGCGCGCAATCGGTCCGTTGGCATTGGCGCTTTCGTACAGATGGAATTCGCCAAGGCCACGGTAAGGGCCGGCCGGCGTACCTCTGGCGAGTTCGGCCTGCACCATATCGAAAATAGTGGGGTCCTGAAACCAGCTGCTGTAATCGGCGCGGTTGCGGTAGAGGCGAATAAAGGGAACCACCGTGACACCCGCCTTGCGCGTCTCCAACTGTGCCGTTGCCAAAGTCCGGGTGCCCTCGTTCGGCCTTGAATTGGCAATCACAGCCTTGACACCGTTGCGCTGCATGCGATCCAGCACATCGCTCAGAGGGTGCGGTCCGGCCTGACCGTTCCAGGCCTCTTCGTTGTAATGCAGGTGCGCATCGAAGATCGGACCTGTGTAATCGGCGGCCCAGGCGAGGGTGCCAGTGGCAGCAAAGACGAGTGCCACCATCCGCTTCAGAGCGCTACTGCTTTTCAAGCTTGCGCTCCAGAAAGTCAAGCCGGTCCTGGCCCCAGAAAATTTCGCCTTTCAAACAGTAGCTGGGTGTACCGAACACACCCGCCGCGATCGCCGCCTCGGTATTGGCATCGAACTGGCGCTGCACCGAGGAATCGCGTGACTGCAGCAGGCGCTCTGGTGGCAGAGCGCATTCCTGCAGCAGTTCGGCCAGCGTCTGGGCGTCAGCAATATTGCGCTGCTGCACCCAGACGGCGTCGTACACAGCAGCGCTCAGACGCATCGCCGCCGCAGATCCATCCTGCGAGTCAACTGCAATGATCAGGCGCGCCGCGTCGTCCGCTGCAACGGGAAAATAGCGCGGCTCAAGATTCATCGGCAGCTGCAACCAATCCCGAAAGCGTGCCAGCTCGATCAAGCGATAAGCCCTGCGCTCCGGTGCGCGCTTGGGCAGCGGCAAACCACCGGTGGCCGCGAAGATCCTGCCAAAGTCTGCCGGCAACACACGAACACGGGCTTGCGCTTTGGCAGCCATAGCCGCAAAGCGCGCATGACCCAGGTAGGCCCAGGGGCTTTGTGGTGCGAAGTAATAGTCGATTGTCTTGTTCATCGGTGATGTTTCCGTTTTGTCTCCGGGACAAATCTTATACTTGACCGGACACGCGCGCAGCAGATGCCGGCCAGCGTGTGGATCCGTATTCGCAGCACCACCATGGAAACCCCGCAAGATGCCACTACAGGCTGACTTTCTGATCATTGGCGGCGGCATCGCCGGCGCTTCTGTCGCCTATTGGCTGGCGCCACATGGCCGCGTGATTCTGCTGGAGCGCGAGTCGCAAGCCGGCTACCACTCGACCGGGCGCTCGGCCGCGATGTTCATGGAGAGCTATGGCACACCGCAGGTCTGCGCACTGACCCGCGCCAGCCGCGAATTTTTTGAAGTCCCGCCCGTGGGCTTCTGCGAAAACCCGGTGCTGTCACAACGTGGCGCCATGATGGTCGCCACGCAGGGACAGGACGCATTGCTGGCCGATTACTGGGAAAGCGCACGCGAGCTGTCACCCAACGCCAGGTTGCTCGATGCCAGCGCCGCCTGCGCATTTGTGGGCGCGCTTCGCCCGGAGCGGGTGCTGGGTGCCGTCCACGAACCTGATGCACTTGCCATGGACGTGGACACCCTGCACCAGGGTTACCTGCGCGGCATGCGCCGCGCTGGCGGCACCATCGTTTGCAACGCCGAGGTGACTGCCCTGAGTCGAGTGTCCGGGCAATGGCAGGTGCAGGCCGGTGGCGTCGAGTACGCGGCACCGGTCGTAGTGAACGCTGCTGGCGCCTGGGCTGACGCAGTAGCAACACTGGCGGGCGTCAGCACCATCGAACTGCAGCCCCGTCGACGATCCGCCTTCATCTTTGCGCCACCCGAAGGCATGTCCAGCACCGACTGGCCCCTGACCATCGGCATAGCCGAAGACTGGTACTTCAAGCCCGATGCCGGCATGCTGCTGGGCTCACCCGCCAACGCTGACCTGGTGGCGCCGCAGGATGTGCAGCCCGAGGAACTCGACATCGCACTGGCCATCGATCGCATTGAATCCATGACCAACATGAGCATCCGGCGCCCGAGTCGCAGCTGGGCCGGACTGCGCTCATTTGTTGCAGACGGCGATCTGGTCGGCGGCTTCGATCCGGCGGCCCCCGGCTTCTTCTGGGTGGCGGCGCAAGGCGGCTATGGCATCCAGACATCCGCTGCCATGGGAGAGGCTTGCGCCGCACTGGCGCGAGGTCTGCCGCTACCCGAACGCATCGCCGCCTTCGGGCTGAGTGCAGAAATGCTCAGTCCGGCGCGCTTGCTCAAAGCCTGAATCTTTCATCCATCCACCACCTGTCACACACACCATGCGCGTCTTCAGCGGAGCCCTTGCCACCGAAACCAACACCTTCGCACCGATGCCCACCGGGCTGGCCTCGTTCGGCGATCGCGGCTATTTCCCGGCCGGCCAGCATCCCGATCACATGCTTTATTTCAGCGGCCCCTTGTGGGCGGCGCGGCTGCGCGGCGCCGAGCACGGCTGGGATCTGGTGGAAGGGCTGGTCGCCGGTGCCCAGCCCAGCGGCACCACCACGCGCCACGCCTACGAGACGCTGCGCGACGAATTGCTGCGCGACCTGCGCCAGGCACTGCCGGTGGACATGGTGCTGCTCGGGCTGCACGGCGCCATGGTTGCCGACGGCTACGACGACTGCGAAGGCGACATCCTGACGCGGGTACGCCAGATCGTCGGCCCCGATGTCGTGATTGGTGCCGAACTTGATCCGCACAACCACCTGAGCGCGACCATGCTGGAGCAGGCCAACCTGCTGATCTGCTACAAGGAATATCCGCACACCGATGTGAAGGAGCGCGCCCTCGAACTGGTCGATCTCTGCGCCGCCATGGTCGAAAAGCGCATCCGCCCGACGTTCGCCGTGGTGGACTGCGAGATGATCGTTCTCGTCCACACCTCGCGCGATCCGGCGCGCGCCTTCGTGGACCGGATTCAGTCACTGGAGGGCCACGACGGTGTGCTGTCCATCTCGGTCACGCACGGCTTTCCCTGGGGTGATGTGGCGGACATGGGCACCAAGGTCTTTGTCTACACCGACAACAACCCGGCCAAGGCGGCCGCGCTGGCGCGAGAGCTTGCCGACGAGCTGATTGCCATGCGCGAGCAGTTGGCTCCGGCCTACCCGGATCCGGACAGCGCGCTTGACGAAGCCCTCGCCTTCAACGGCGGACCGGTCGTGATTTCCGACGGTGCTGACAACCCCGGCGGCGGCGCCGCCAGCGACTCCACCTTCCTGCTGCGCCGGATGCTCGAGCGCGGCATCAGCAACGCCGTGTTGGGCCCGCTGTGGGACCCAGTGGCCGTGCGCATCGCGTTTGACGCGGGCGTTGGCGCTCAGTTACCGCTGCGCATCGGCGGCAAGATCAGCCCGCTGTCGGGCCAGCCGTTGGACCTGCTATGCACGGTCAAGTCCCTGGCACCCTCGCTGATACAGACCGGCTTGTCGAACACCCCCACACCGATGGGCGACTGTGCGCTCGTGCATGCGCAGGGCATCGAAATCCTGCTGTGCAGCCTGCGCAACCAGGCCATGGGGACCGACCTGTTCACTGGCGCCGGCTGCGAACTCGCCCAGCGCAAGATCATCGTGGTCAAATCGTCGCAACACTTTTATGCCTCGTTTTCAAAGATTGCGACCAAGGTGATTTATGCTGACGCACCGGGTTCGGTTGCGCGCGACCTCAACACCCTGCCGTTTCGCAAGGTCAGGCGACCGAAGTGGCCGCTGAAATCCTGAAACTGCAAACCTGTTTTCCAACATTCAAGAAGAGGAGACTCCATGAAACATCGCACACTTGCCACCCTGGCCTGCCTGAGCGCGCTGCTGCTGGGCACGGCTGGCACGCCCGCGCTGGCGCAGACCAAAACCCTGCGCGTGGTCGCCCACGCCGACGTCAAGATCCTGGACCCGACCTTCACCACGGCCTACATCACCCGCAACTTTGGCTACATGGTGTACGACATGCTGTTCGGCCGCGACGACAAGGGCGTTCCAAAACCACAGATGGTCGAGAAGTACAGCACCTCCAAAGACGGCAAGGAATGGTCGTTCACGCTGCGCAGCGGTCTCAAGTTCTCGGACGGCAGCCCCGTCACCGCTACCGACGCCGTTGCCTCCATCCAGCGTTGGGCCGGCAAGGACAGCATTGGCCGCGCCATGGCTGCCTCGGGCCCGGAGTGGAAAGTCGTGAACGCCACGACCTTCACGCTAACGCTGAAGGAACCCTTCGGCCTGGTGCTGGACGGCCTGTCCAAACCTTCCGGTTTCCCGCCGGTGATCATGCCCGAGCGCCTGGCCAAGCTGCCGACCACGACACCGATGACCGAGGTGCTGGGCTCTGGCCCCTTTGTTTTCAAACGTGATGAATGGGTACCGGGCAACAAGCTCGTTTTCCTCCGCAATCCGCATTACCTGGCGCGCAGCGAGCCGGCCAGCTACCTCTCTGGCAGCAAGAAGACCGCCTTCGACCGGGTTGAGTGGCTGTACCTGCCCGACGCCAACAGTGCCATCGCCGCCCTGCAAAAAGGCGAAGTCGATTATGTGGAGCAGGTGCCACCCGACTACATCACGCCGCTGCGCAGCGACCCGAACGTCAAGGTGGCAGCCTCCGGCGCCTGGCAGGGCTGGATGATCATGAACCAGTTGCACCCGCCCTTCAACAACCCCAAAGTGCGTCAGGCCGTGCTCAAAGCGGTGAGCCAGGATCGCTTCACTTCCGCCATGGGTTACCCGCTGGACATGCGCGTCACTTACTGCGCTGCGCTGTTCCTGTGTGGCGGCCCCAACCAGACCGATGCTGGTGCCGAGCCCTATCGCACCGCTGACGTCGCCAAGGCCAAGCAGTTGCTGGCCGAGTCCGGCTACAAGGGCGAGAAGATCGTGCTGCTGGTGCCCACCGATGTCACTTACCTCAACGCGCTGGGATTGATGGCGGCGCAGACCATGAAAAGCATAGGCATCAACGTCGATATGCAAAACATGGACTGGGCCTCCATCGGCGCCCGCCGCGCCAAGCGTGACGCTCCCGAGGCCGGTGGCTGGAATATGTACGTCACGGTCGCTGGCGGTTTCGATGCCGACTCCCCCATAACCAATGCCTACCTCAGCGCCGCCTGCGGCAACTCGCTGCCGGGCTGGCCCTGCGACAAGCAACTCGATGAACTGCGCACTGCCTGGATCAAGGAGGCTGTGCCCGCCAAACGCAGGGTGTTGCTGGATCAGTTCCAGCAGCGAGCCTACGAGGCGCTGCCCTACATCAACGTCGGACAGTACACGCCGGCCATTGCCTACCGCAAGAACATCAAGGGTGGTGAGCGGCTCAACAGCGGCCTGCCCACCGTCTGGATGCTCGACAAGTAAGCCCGCAGCAGCCTGAAATGCGCGTATTTACCGGGGCACTGGCCACCGAAACCAATACCTTCGGCCCGATGCCCACCGGTCTGTCCTCGTTCAAGGACCGGGGTTACTTCCCGGCCGGGCAGCATCCGCCGGAGTTGAATCTGTTTGCCGCCCCGCTGTGGGTGGCGCGC
>CAITZZ010000362.1 GCA_903897005.1 uncultured beta proteobacterium
AGCCACCGCAGTCCAACATGGTTTTTGTTGAACTGGTGGGCCAGGCCAGGGCCAGAGCGGCCGAACTGATCCCCTTTCTCGCAGCGCGCGGTGTGCTGGCCAGTGGCCTGTACCGACTGCGTTTTGTCACCCATCTGGACGCGGATGCGGCCGGCATAGAGCAAACGCTGATTGCCATGCGCGATTTCCTGGCCGTCTGAGACTCACGGCCCCTACTGAACTCCTTTAAAAGGAACATCATGCCCACGAGCAACAAGATCAATCCGCAAGAGGCCCTGCTGCGCACCATTGAGCACCGGGAAATCTTCCACGACGAGATGCTGCACATCGTGCGCAGAATCATGAGCGGCGAGTTGTCGCAGGTCATGATGGCCGCGCTGATCACAGGGCTGCGCGTCAAGAAGGAAACGATTGGCGAAATCACCGCCGCTGCCGAAGTCATGCGCGAGTTTTCGACCAAGGTGCATGTGGCAGACAAGACCCATCTGGTGGACATTGTGGGCACCGGTGGTGACGGATCGAACACCTTCAATATTTCGACCTGTTCCATGTTTGTGGCTGCCGCTGCCGGGGCCAAGGTGAGCAAGCATGGGGGGCGCGGGGTCAGCAGCAAGAGCGGCAGTGCCGATGTGATGGAGTCTCTGGGAATCAATATCCAGCTCTCGCCGCAGGAGATTGCCCGCTGCATCGAGCAGGTGGGTGTCGGGTTCATGTTTGCGCCCAATCATCATCCGGCCATGAAAAATGTAGCGCCGGTACGCAAGGAACTGGGCATCAAGACCATCTTCAATCTGCTGGGGCCCCTGACCAATCCGGCCAGTGCACCCAATATATTGATGGGCGTGTTTCACCCTGATCTGGTCGGTATTCAGGTACGCGCGCTTCAGCGCTTGGGCGCCGAGCACGCGGTGGTGGTGTATGGCAAGGACGGCATGGACGAAGTCAGCCTGGGCGCAGCCACTCTGGTAGGAGAACTCCAGAACGGCGAGGTCTCCGAGTACGAAATACACCCGGAAGATTTCGGCATGCTGATGGCCAGCAACCGTGCGCTCAGGGTCGAAACCGCTGAGCAGTCGAAAGACATGCTTTTGGGGGTTCTGGACAACGTGCCTGGTGCTGCCAAAGACATTGTGGTCCTCAATGCGGGTGTCGCGCTGTATGCAGCCAACGTGGTCGACTCGATGGCTGAAGGGATATCGCGGGCCAGGGCAGCGATTGAGTCTGGAGCGGCCAGAACCAAATTGTCACAATTGGTCGAATTCTCCCAACAGGCCAAAGGTGAATCGAAATGACAGACATTCTGAGCCAGATTGTTGCGGTCAAGCGACAGGAAGTCGCCGAATCCCTCAAGCGCAGGTCTCTGGCAGCGATGCGTGCCGATGCCGAGTCGCGGGTTTTGACGCGCGATTTTCTTGGGGCGATGCGTGCAAGGATTGGCGCCGGCAAACCGGCGGTGATTGCGGAGATCAAGAAAGCCAGCCCCTCCAAAGGTGTGTTGCGAGAGGATTTTGTTGCCGCTGACATCGCCCAAACTTATGCGGAAAATGGTGCCGCCTGTTTGTCAGTGCTTACTGACAAACAGTTCTTCCAGGGTGGCGCAGACTATCTGAAGCAGGCCCGGGCTTCCTGCCCGTTGCCGGTGCTGCGCAAGGATTTCATGGTCGATGCCTACCAGATCTACGAATCACGCGCCATGGGCGCTGATGCCGTGCTGCTGATTGCGGCGATTCTGGATGATGGGCAATTGAAGGATTTTGAGGCGGCGGCGCACAGCCTGGACATGGCGGTGCTGGTGGAGGTGCACGATGCGTTCGAACTGGCGCGTGCTTTGCAGCTGAAAACGCCGCTGATTGGCATCAACAACCGCAATCTGAAGACATTTGAAGTGTCGCTGGACACCACCTTGGCCCTGATGCGTGAAGTGCCGCCGGGGCGGCTGCTGGTTTCAGAGAGCGGCATCCGCAGTCGCGACGATGTGCTGCACCTGGGTGCGGCTGGCATCAATGCCTTTCTGGTTGGTGAGGCGTTCATGCGCGCCGCCGACCCGGGGCAGGCGCTGGCTGAGTTGTTTGGCTGACATGATGTCGGGGGGCACAGCAGCGCAGCCGCCGGATTCGACCCGGGTCGACCAGCTGACGACGGCCGATCCGGCCAGTTGGCCGGTGGCGCCGGGCTGGCAAGCTTTGGCGAGTGAATTCTTTCGGTCCGAGGCGGGCTG
>CAITZZ010000363.1 GCA_903897005.1 uncultured beta proteobacterium
CGCAGCACTTCAACGGCGCCGTAACCGCCGCGCAGACCCTGGATGTCGAGCAGCGCCGTCATGCCGTTGTCGCTCCACTGTCGCTGGCCATCTGGCGCAGCTTGGCTGCCGTGCCATGACCCAGATAGGCCTCGATGACGGCGGCGTTCGAAGTCACTTCTACCGGTGAACCCTGGGCAATCAACTGCCCCTGTGCCAGCACCCAGACATGTTCGGCCAGGTTCATCACCGCCTGCATCACATGCTCGATCATCAACACTGTCACGCCCGACTGCGCGATGCCGCGCACCACCGGAATCATCTCGCTGATTTCCTGCGGATTGAGCCCCGCCAGCACTTCATCGAGCAGCAAGAGCTTGGGTTGCGTCGCCAGGGCCCGCGCCAGTTCCAGCCGCTTGCGCCCCGACACCGTCAAGTCCGCCGCCGGCTTGTCGAGCTGAGAGCCCAGGCCAACCCGTTCGGCCACGCTCTGCGCAGCTTCCAGTGCGGCGACGCGCCGCGGCTCGTGCAGATGGGCGCCGACGGCAATGTTTTCACGCACCGTCTGCGCTGCAAAAGGCTGGACGATCTGGAAGGTGCGCGCCATGCCGGCACGCGCATTGGCGTCGGGTGCTTGCCCCGTGATGTCGCGGCCGTCAAACTCGATGCGGCCGGCGTCCGGCAAATAGAAACCCGACATCAGCGAAAACAGCGTGGTCTTGCCGGCACCGTTGGGGCCAATCAGCGCCGTCAGGCTGCCCGGTGCCACCGCCAGGCTGACGTCATGCACCGCTCTGAGACCACCGAAACTCTTGCACACCTGGCTCACCGTCAACAGGCTCGCGCTCATGGTGTCCTGCCCTTCCAGAGGGCACGCAGGCTTTTGCCGGCGCCGCTCAGGCCACGCGGCGCGAACATGATCATCAGCACCAGCACCGTGCCGTAAATCACCATGTTGATGCCGGGCAACTGGCCAAACAGATTGCGTGTCAGGTCGGCCAGGGCGTGCAGCGCCAACGCCCCCAGCACCGGTCCCCACAGCGTGCCCATGCCACCCACAATGGCGCCCACCAGGGCTTCCACCGAGGTGTGTGAACCATAGGCAATGCCGGGGTCGAGGTACTGGAACACCTGCACGTAGAAGGCCCCACCGGCACCCATGAAAGCGCCGGAGAGGGCAATGGCGCCGAGCTTGATGCGAAACGGATTGACACCGCTGGTGCGCGCTGCGTCCTCGTTGTCGCGCACCGCCTGCAGATAGGCGCCAAAGCGCGAATGCTGGAGCCAGCAGGTGACGGATAGCGCCAGCACCACCAGTGCCAGAATCAGAAATGCATAACCACGCCTGGAGTCGAACTGCATGTTGGCAAAGCCCTCGCGCAGCGGCACCATCAGGCCGACACCGGCGCCGGTGAAGGGAACCGACAGCGCGACGATGCGAAAGACCTCGGCAAAGGCCAGCGTCACCAGCGCAAAGTAGGAACCCTTGAGGCCGTAGCGAAAACTCAGCGCACCGACAAAAAGACCGACACCGGCACTGGCCAGGGCGCTCAGGGGCAGCGCCAGCCAGGGGTTCAGGCCACCCTGCATCTGTGCAATCGCCTGCATGTAGGCGCCGGTGCCAAAGAACAGCGCGTGGCCAAAGGAGAACTGCCCGCCGTAACCGCCCAGGATGTTCCAGGCTTGCGCCAGCAGGGCAGCATACAGGGCCATCATGACAAAGTTGAGAGCCACGCCCGAAGAGGCACTGCTCAGAAAGACGGTAACTACCAGCGCAAAAAGGGCGATGCGCACCACTTCCTTTTGCAGCGCCGTCATGTTTTGGCCCCGAACAGGCCCTGCGGCCGAAACAGCAGCACCGCGATGAAGATCAGGAAGATGCCGATCTGACCCAGCGATTCGCCGAGAATCAGACCGCCAAGCGACTCGACCATGCCGATCAGCAGTCCGCCCAGCAGCGCGCCGGTGAAACTGCCCATGCCACCGAGCACGACGATGGTGAAGGCCACCAGCACAAAGCCGGCGCCCACCTGCGGGTTGACGTAATAGGCGGGCAACAGAAAACAGGCGGCGGCGCCCAGACACGCCAGACCAATGCCAAAACTCATGGCATAGACATGATCAACGTCGATGCCCATCAGCTTGGCGCCATGTTTTTCCTTGGCCACGGCGCGGATGGCACGACCCAGGTCGGTGCGCCCGACGATGAGAATCAGGATCGCGGACGCCACCAGCGCCCCGCCGAAAGCCACCAGTTTGGGCAGCGAGATCATGGCCTGGGCGATGCCAATGTTGATCGGAATCGTGGTCAGCGTGTAGGCGGTGTCTATGGTGCGGGTGTCGGACTTGAAGAACAGCAGGGCCAGGTTTTCCATGATGATGGACAGACCGAGGGTCACCAGCAGGATGTTCTCGTCGCGGCCATGGCTGGCGCGGTTGATCACCACGCGCTGCAGGCCATAACCGAGCACGAACATGGCTGGAACGACCAGCGGCAGCGCCAGATAGGGGTCCAGCCCAAGCTGCTCCTTGAGGAAATAGACGCCGTAGAGCGCCAGCATCAAGGACGCGCCATGCGCGAAGTTGATGATGTGCAGCACACCGTATATCAGCGTCAGGCCCAGAGCAATCAGGGCATAGACGGCCCCGGTCGTCAGGCCGTTCAGGAGTGACGGGAACAGGATCCCGAGATCAAGCATCAGTGGCGGCGCGTCAGGCCTTGAGCGGGAAGATCGGGTCGATCTCTCGGTACTCGCGCGGCACGATCACCTTGATGTCGCCCTTGCTCACCTGGGTCATCAAGGGCTGCGCCCCCATGTTCTGCCCATTGACGAACTTGGTAGCGCCGTAAGGCATGATGTGATCGGCAAAGGCGCTCTTCTCCAGCGCGTCGATGATGGCAGCGCGATCGGTTGATTTGGCGCGTTCGATGGCATCGGCCAGCACCCGCATGGCGGTGTAGGTCATGAAGACCTCGTAGCTGAAGAACAGGCCCTTGGCCTCCACGCGCTTCTTGAGTTCCGCGCTGCGCTTGTCTTTCGGGTTGAACCAGTGGTTGCAGTCGATGATGCCGTTGGCAGCCTCCGGAAATTCCTTGACGAACTTGTAGCTGGAAGCGGCACCACCCAGCACCGAGTAGATCGCTTTCGGCGTTACCTTTTGCTGCTGCATGGTGCGCACCAGCAGCGCGTATTCGTTGTAGTAATTGGCCGGAATCACGATGTCGGGGTTGACCGACTTCATGCGCAGCACGATGTTGTTGAAGTCGCGCGTCGGATTGGCGTGCTTGATGATTTCCTTGACCTCGTAGCCATAACCGGGAAGTTCGCGCGCCAGCAGGTTGGCGGTGCCGGAGCCGAACAGCGATTCCTCGTGGATGATCATCACCGTGCGCGCCGGCTTGCCGGCAGCGGTGTTGAGCACGTGCAGGTTCGCCACCGCCACTTCGGCGCACTTGCGGTAGCCGGGGCCAAAGCGGAAGGTGTTTTTCAGGCCGCGCTCGACAATCTGGTCCGCCACACCGACGTCCACCACATGCGGCAGGTTGTACTTGGCTGCGGCCTGGGTCGTGGCCAGACAGATGGCGGAGGCAAAGGCACCGACCACGGCTGAAACACCGGCTTCGTTCATCTTCTCGATTTCGGCACTGCCGGCCTGCGGGGTGGATTGCGCATCGCCCAGCAGCGCTTCGATCTTCGCGCCGCCCAGGGACTTGATGCCACCGGCCTTGTTGATGTCCTCGATCGCCATCAAGGCTCCCTCGCGGCATTGCTGCCCGGAATAGGCCAGCGAGCCGGTGACCGGGTGCAGCACGCCAATCTTGACGGTCTTGGGCTGGGCGCCGCCGACCAGCGGAAAGGCAAGCGCCGAGGCGGCGGCGGCGGTGGTGGTAACAAACTGGCGGCGAGTGGTCATGGTGTTTCCTTGGGTTTTAGTTAAATTGCGCTGACAATTCGGTGCTGACCCAGACTTTGGCATCGATACTGCCAACGCGGGACAACTGCATTTCGTATTCGTAACGGTCGGGCCGGTACAGGCCGTGCAGCCACTGGATCGGGCGTTCCTGCTCATCGTAGATCAGTCGGCGCACGGCCAGCAAAGCGGAGCCGACGGCGACGTTCAGATGCCTGGCCACCAGCAGATCGGCCAGCTTGGCAGAGATGGTCTGCTGGGCGCGGCCCACCTTGACGCCGGACTCCTCCAGCAGCAGCAGAATCGGCTTGCGCGCGAGTTCGCGCCGGCCAAACCTGCGGCCAATGTCGCCTGGCACGTAGGTGGTGATGTGCGACAGCGGGCCTTCCCTGGTGCTGCGAACGCGAACCGCCTTTTGTACCGGGTCACCCGGGCTGAGTTGCAGGGCCTGCGCTACGCTGGCAGAGGCGGTCACGGTTTCCACTTCGAGCACGCTGACCTTGGTTTGCAGGCCCATGCTGACCAGGTTCTCCAGCAATCCTGTGAGTCGCGCACGTTGCCCTTTTTCAGCACCTGGCGCCGCGCTGGAGGGGCAGACATCGAGCGCGCGCGTGCCGCGTCCCGGCTCCCTGGAGATCATGCCCTCGGCCGCGAGTTGCTCCAGGGCTCGACGCACCGTAACGCGCGCCACCGAAAATTGCTTCATCAGCGCCAGTTCACCCGGTAGCCCCTGCGCAAACCTGCCTTCGTGTAGCTGCTCGCGCAACAACAGATAAATCTGGTGGTATTTGGTCATGGGCATGGACTGCGACATGACCGCATACTAAGAACAGTCCTATTGTTCTGTCAATAGGACATTTGAGTTTCCTGCGCCCGTTGTGCCGGCTGGCTGTGTATAGTTGCAGGCTACAACATCCACGGAGGTCCCGAATGAACAGCCCTTTTCCTTTGAAACAAGTCGTTTCGGTTCTCGCCTTTGCTACGCTGGGTGCGCTGGCCGGGTCGGCGTTGGCACAGACCGCAGACTACAGACGAGGTTATGACCAGGGGTACCGCGATGCCATGGAGGCATCCCGGGAGCAGCGGGGTCCGTCCGAGCACGCGCGCGGGCGCATGATCGTTCTGGATGCCAAGTATGGGCTTCGCGGCGATGTGTGTGATGCACTGCATTCCGTCCAGCAAATCGTTGGCATGCGCCGCCATGCCGATGTGCGAGCCAATAACGATCTGTGTGGGGACCCGGCATCCGGGCGCATCAAGCGCCTGACCATCGTCTATCGCTGCGGCGATGGCCCCGAGCAGCGCGCCGCGGGGGCCGAGGGTACGCTAGTCTCGATGGGTTGTCGCTAGGAACTGTCCACCTCTGGCGAGCGCCAAAGTGACAGCCAAAGTGCATCAACTTTGGCAGACTGCGGGTTTGTGAGGGCAGTCCTCACCTCGCCAGAAAGGTCGGTCATGGAATTTGAGTACTCGCCGCAGGTGCTGGAGCTGCGTCAGCGGCTGGAAGAATTCATCGATCACTATGTGCTGCCCTATAACGCGGCCTGGCACCGCTCGGTGGCGCAGGGTGTTTATCCGCCACCGTTCCTGGAAGACCTGAAGGCCCTGGCCAGGTCAGAAGGCTTGTGGAATCTCTTTCTGCCCGGATTGCGTGACGATGAGCCGGGTTTGCGCCTGAGCAATCTGGACTACGCGCCGCTGGCCGAGATCATGGGACGCATGCCCTGGGCCTCGGAAGTTTTTAACTGCAGCGCACCCGATACCGGCAACATGGAGTTGCTGCATCTGTTTGCCACGCCGGAGCAAACCCGGCGTTGGCTGCGCCCCTTGCTGGAGGGGGAAATCAGAAGCGCCTTTGCCATGTCCGAGCCCGACGTTGCGTCAAGCGACCCGACCAATCTGCAGACGCGCATCCACCGGGATGGCGACGAGTGGGTGCTCAACGGGCGCAAATGGTTTGTTACCGGCGCGGCGCATCCGAATTGCAGACTCCTGATTGTGATGTGCCGCAGCGGCGACGACGAGGTCGCCAAACACGCCCGCCATAGCATGCTGCTGGTGCCACTGGACACAGCGGGCGTGACGCTGGAGCGCAACATCGCGATCATGCAACACCACACACCAGAAGGGCACTGCGAAATCGTGTTTCGGGACGTGCGGGTGCCCTCGGACCACTTGTTGGGCGAGCCGGGCGCGGGCTTTGCGATGGCGCAGGCGCGGCTCGGCCCGGGACGGGTACACCACTGCATGCGCACCATCGGGCAGTGCGAGCTGGCGCTGGCCCTGATGTGCGAGCGCACGCTGGAGCGGCACGTTTTTGGTAAATATCTGGCCGACTTTGCCAATGTGCAGGAATGGATTGCCGAGTCGCGGCTGGAGATTGACCAGGCGCGTCTGCTGGTGCTGCGCGCCGCCTGGCGGCTTGATCAGGGCCAGCAGAAAGAGGCACGCGCTGATGTGGCGGCGATCAAGGTCGTGACGGCACGGCTGCAGACACGGGTGGTGAACCGCGCCATGCAGGTGTTTGGTGCCATGGGCTTGTCGCCGGATACGCCGCTGGCCTATTTCTGGACCTGGGGCCGGGCCATGCAATTGCTCGACGGTCCGGACGAAGTGCATCTGCGCAGCGTCGCGCGTGCTGAACTGGCGCAAGCCAAGGAAAGCCGGGGTGCCACCGCCGCCTATTTCACCTTGCCTGAACAGTTGTTGGCAGAGCCGCGTATCCGCTAGACTGCGGGGGATGCAGCCCCTACTGAACTGGTTCAAGAATTCGCTCACTGTCCTGCGGTGCTCTTTTGTCATGCTTTGTCTGGGTGGCACGAGCTTGCAGGCGCTGGCGCAGGAAGCCCAGAAGTCGCTGTCGTTTGGCGTGGTGCCGCAGCAATCAGCGACCCGACTGGCCGAAGAGTGGGGGCCGCTGCTGGCCGAGATCAGTCGCCGCTCGGGTGTTGCCCTGGTCTTCAAAACCGCGCCCAGCATCCCGGTATTTGAAGAACGCCTGGCCAAGGGCGAGTATGACCTGGCCTACATGAATCCTTATCACTATGTGGTTTTTCATGCGGCTGCCAGTTATCAGGCTTTTGCCAAAGAGCAGGATCGCAGACTCAAGGGCATCCTCGTCGTCAGAAAGGACAGCGCCTATCGCAAGCCGGCGGACCTGGGCGGCAAGACCGTGGTCTTTCCTGCGCCTGCCGCGTTTGCCGCGAGCATCTTGCCGCAGGCCGAATTCGGTCGTTTGAAGATTGCGATTGACGCCAGGTTTGTCGCATCCCACGATTCTGTTTACCGCGCCGTGGCATCGGGTCTGCAGGAGGCCGGTGGCGGCATCCAGCGTACTTTCGAGGCGATGCCAGCGGAAATTCGCGATGCCTTGCGTGTGCTGTCTGAAACACCGGCCTACACGCCGCATGCTTTTGCCGCCCATTCGCGCGTGCCGCCGCTCGCTGTCTCCAAGGTCCTGGCAGCGATGGCCACGCTGGCTGGCGATGAGAACGGGCAGCGTTTGCTCGCTCCGCTGGCCTTCAAGGGCATCACGGCGGCGCAGGACAAGGAGTGGAGTGATATCCGGGCCCTGGATATCAATTTGCTGGAGCGTTACGGCAGGCAATGAGCTGCGGCGCTTCCCTGTAGAGCGGTCCACCATGCGCTTTCGCACCAAAACCATCGTCGGCGTTGCCCTGATCGAAATCGCGCTGCTGGCGGTGTTGGTGGGTAGCGCCCTGTCGATCCTGCGCGAGTCGAACGAAGCCGAGCTGGTGCGTCGCGTGCAACTGGGTGCCCGCTTGTTGGTGGTGGCTGCCAAAGACGCCGTGATCTCGCAGGACCTGGCAACGCTGGACAGTCTGGTGGCTGAGACCATGAGCTCCAGGCAGGTTGAATATGTGCGCATTCTTGACGCCCACGGCACGGTGTTGGCACAGCGCGGTGACGCAGAGATTCTGGTGCGTCCGTTCCATCAGGAAGAGACGGTGGATCAGGCGCGCGACGGCATCTTCGAACAGTCGCAAGCGGTGCTGGCCGGCGGGATCCGCCATGGCGAAGTGCAGATCGGTGTCTCGGTCAGCAGCTTGCAGGTGTTGCTGGCTTCGGCGCAGCGCTGGGCCGGCACGGTGGCCGCACTCGAAATACTGCTGGTCGCGCTTTTTTCCTGGCTGCTCGGCACCTATCTGGTGCGCCAGTTGGGGGCCTTGCGGCAGGCCAGTGAACGCTTTGCAGCCGGTGATTTTGCCCATCGGGTGGCGGTCAAGGGTGACGACGAGTTGGCGCAAACGGCGAACGCTTTCAATGCCATGGCGCAGCAACTCAACGAGAACCGCGCACAGCTGCAGATAGAGAACCGCAAGTGGCGCGACGCGGTGGCAGCGGCTGAAAAGGCCGAAAACCTGCTGCGCGAGGCGGTCAGCAGCATCCCGCAGGGCTTCACCATCTACGACGAACAGGATCGCCTGGTGCTTTGCAATGAAGCCTATCTGCGCTTTTATGAAACCAGTCGTGACCTGATCGTGCCAGGCAATACCTTTGAAGAGATTGTGCGCAAGGGCGCCGAGCGTGGCCAGTACAGCGAGGCCCTTGGCAATGTGGAGGGCTGGGTGAGGCAACGTGTGGCGCAACATCAACAGGCCAATGGCGAGACGCTGGAACAGCAGCTTGCCGATGGGCGCTGGCTGCTGATTGTTGAGTACCGCACGCCCAGCGGCTACATTGTTGGCAACCGGATCGACATCACCGAGCGCAAGCAACTCGAGCAGACGCTGCTTGACAATGAACAGCGCTGGGAGATGGCGGTTACGGGCTCCAACGATGGTATCTGGGACTGGAATCCGCAAAGCGGCGAGGTCTATTTTTCAGAACGCTGGAAGACCATGCTGGGTTACCGCAGCGATGAAATCGGGAACTCGGTGGACGAGTGGGTTTCGCGTGTGCACCCGGATGACCTGGAATTTACGATGAGCGAAGTGCAGCGCCATCTGCGCGGCGAAACCGAGTATTACCAGAACGAACACAGGATGCGTTGCAGGAATGGCGAGTACAAGTGGATTCTGGATCGTGGCCGCGCTCTGATTGATGAGCAGGGGCAAGCCGTGCGCATGCTGGGATCGCACAGCGACATTAGCGAGCGCCGGGCTTTGGCGGCGCGTGAACGTGAGTATGCAGAACAGCTCGAAGCCATCTTTGAGCTCAGTCCGGACGGTTTTGTTTCGTTCGATGGACTTGGCCGGGTCAAGTACCTCAGCCCGGCCTTTGCCCGTCTGACCGGTCTGGCGCAGCCCGAACTGCTTGGTCTCGATGAGAGCGAATTCTCGGTACGCCTGGCGCAACTTTGTGTACCCGAGGCTGGCTTTCCAGGCTTGGCAGCCCTTCGCAGCAAAAAGACGGCCAGCCATCGCCAGGAGTCTGCGGACGCTGGTGGGCAGCAGCTGAAGATCGAAATAGCTGGCGCTGGTAAACGGGTGCTGGAAGTCAGGCTGCGCGAAAAGAACACGGAAAGCGTGAAGACGATTCTGTACCTGCGTGACATCACGCATGAGACCGAAGTGGATCGTCTGAAGAGCGAGTTTTTGTCTACCGCGGCGCACGAATTGCGCACGCCGATGACCAGTATTTACGGCTTCACGGAACTTCTGCTGACGCAAGAGTTTGACGAAGCTGATTGGCGAGGCTACCTGGGCATCATCTTTCGGCACACGGAACTGATGATGTCCATCATCAACGAACTGCTTGATCTGGCGCGCATTGAAGCGCGTCATGGCACGGACTTCCAGATCGTCAAGGTTGATGTGGCTGAATTGTTGCAGGAAATTGTGGCAGGCTTCAAGCCGCCTGAGGGCAGGGTCGTGACGCCCGCGCGCCTTTTCGAGCAGCCGGCATGGGTGAAGGCAGACCGCAAGAAGCTGATCCAGGCGGTGCTCAATGTGCTCTCCAACGCCTACAAATATTCACCCGGTGGTGGGGCGGTTGAACTCGATATGGTTCAGGTCGCGCCCGGTGCTGAGTCGCCTCTCGAGAGCGGTGCGGCAGCGCTGGGAATTCGCATCGCTGACCACGGCATGGGGATGACGCCGGAGCAACTGGCGCGGGTCTTCGAACGCTTTTATCGCGCGGATACTTCCGGCAGGATTCCCGGAACAGGTCTGGGCATGAGCATCGTGCAGGAAATAGTCAGCCTGCACGGCGGTAAAGTCAATGTCGCCAGCACCGCCGGTTTGGGTACCACGGTAACGATCTGGCTGCCCGCCAGCGGCGCGGCCTCGACCGACTCTGTTTTTTAGCGCTTGGCCAGTCAACTGGTGCGTGTCGGCGCTTAAACCAGCAGTGCCGCGAGGGCGCACAAGGCGGCGGTCTCGGCGCGCAACACCCGCGGCCCCAGCGTGACTGGCGTAAAGCCGCAGGCCAGGGCTCTGTCTTCTTCGGCGCTGCTCAGTCCGCCCTCGGGGCCTGACAAAAACGTGATGGCGTGTGAGGCGTCCAAGGCCTGCGCTGCCTGCCGCAGACC
>CAITZZ010000364.1 GCA_903897005.1 uncultured beta proteobacterium
ATCCTTGGAAAGGTCGCAAAAATCGGTTCCAGGCGCCGCCTTGGGCCGTTCCAACGTGGAACTACAGCTGGCTGCATTTTCAGGCTATGAAATTAACAAAAATTTCAGGGTAGGTTTCAGGGTAGGTTTTTGCGGCATTTTGTGTCTTTTCATTGGTGGTTGAAAACCTGCCATTGAACTACACCCGCATTGTGGCCTGAAGTTTAACTGATCGTCGGCTTCCTTAGCTCGCCAGCGCCGCACTGATCGGTTCTATCCTGGCCATCACATCGGGCGTCAGTTGGGCTATCACCTTGACGGCGCCAAGATTGCTCTGCAACTGCGCCAGGTTCGATGCGCCGGTAATGACGCTGCTGACACGCGGGTTGTGGGCAGCCCAGGCGATGGCCAACTGGTTCAGGCTGCAGCTGAGTTCGGTAGCGATCAGTTCGAGTTGCGTCACGGCTGCGTTCCTGGCGGCGTCGGTCAAGCCCTTGACCAGAAAACCCATGTCCTGCCGCGCCCCGCGGCTGTCCAGCGGCACACCGTTGCGGTACTTGCCGGTCAGCAAGCCGCTGGCCAACGGGCTCCAGGTGGTCAGGCCCAGGCCGATGTCTTCATAAAGGCGCTTGTATTCCTGCTCGACGCGCTTGCGGTAAAACAGGTGGTACTGCGGTTGCTCAACGATGGGTTTGTGCAGGTGATGACGCTCGGCAACATTCCAGGCCGCGCGAATTTCGTCGGCCGACCATTCGCTGGTGCCCCAGTACAAAGCCTTGCCGCGGGTGATCATGTCGCTCATGGCCCACACGGTTTCTTCAATCGGCGTGTGCGGGTCGCTGCGGTGGCAGTACACCAGGTCGATGAAGTCCAGGCCCATGCGTTGCAGTGAGCCGTCGATGGCCTGCGACAGGTACTTGCGGTTCAGCGTGTCCTTGCGGTTAATCGAGTTGCCCTCGCGGTCCAGACCCCAGAAGAACTTGGTTGATACAACGTAGTTCAGGCGCGGCCACTTCAGCGCCTTGATCGCCTCTCCCATCACGACCTCGCTCTGGCCAACAGCGTAAGCCTCCGCGTTGTCAAAGAAGTTGACGCCAGCGTCAAACGCTGCGGCCATCATCTCGCGCGCTGCTGCGCTGTCCACCTGGTTGTGATACGTCACCCAGGAGCCGAGCGAGAGTTCACTCAGGCGCAGACCACTGCTGCCGATACGTCGATATTGCATATACGTTTCCTTTCAATCAATAGTTGTCATTGCGGGCTTGACCCGCAATCCATGGATGCCCCCGGATCGGAGTCCGGGGCAGGCTCCTCAGGTCCGGCATGACAAGACTAAACACGCTGTCCGCCGTCGATGGCGATTTCAGCACCGGTGATGTACGAGGCTTTGCCACTGCACAGGAATTCGATCAGGTCCACCACCTCACTGACTTCGCCCAGCCGATGCATAGGGATGTCATTTTCCACAATTCGGCTGGTCCCGGGTGACAGGATGGACGTGTTGATTTCACCCGGCGCGATGGCATTCACCCGCACCCCCATGCTTGCCATGTCGGCTGCCATCTCGCGCGTCAACGCGGCCAGCGCCGCTTTCGAGGTCGCATAGGCGGCCCCCGCAAAAGGGTGCACGCGGTAGCCGGCAATCGAGCACAGGTTCACAACCGAGCCCTTGGCGTTGGAAAGTTCCTGGGCGAAGCCCCGCGTCAGGATCAGCGGTGCGTAGAAATTGGTGTTGTACATCTCCTGCCAGACCTTCAGGTCGGTGGTCAGGGAGTTGACGCGCTCGCCGCCCGGTCCCTTGGGCGAGATGCCGGCGTTGTTGATCAGCGCGTGCAGTTTGGAGCCACCGAGCAGGGGGCGCAGCGCGTCGACGGTGTGGGTGATCTGGTCCAGGTCCGCCAGATCGAGCTCCACGTGCGTGTTCTGCTCGGCGTGCCAGGGGCATGTTGCTGGCAGTGCCTGGCGCGAGACCGTGATGACGCGCCAGCCGAGGTCGCGAAAGCGCTGTGCCACACCATGGCCAATGCCGCGGCTGGCCCCGGTGACGATGGCCGTTTTTTGTTCTGTCATGGAGGGTTATTTGACTCGTGTTGCCTTGCGCGCTCTGCGTTGCAGCATCTGCATCAACAGGAACAGGGTGGTGGAAAAAACAATCATGATGGTGGCGACAGCGGTCAGCGCGGGTGTCATGCTGTCGCGCAGACCGGAAAACATTTCGCGCGGCAGGGTGCGCTGGTCCGGCCCGGCAATCAGGAGGGCAATCACCACGTCGTCAAAGGAAGCGGCGAAGGCAAACAGCGCGCCGGAGGCCATGGCCGGCATGATGCCTGGCAGCGTGACGCGCATGAAAGCGACGCCGGGTGTGGCGCCACAGGCGGCAGCAGCGCGGGCCAGATTGGGGTCCAGCATCTCCAGCGCGGTCAACACTGGCACCACGACAAAGGGCACGGCAATCACGGTGTGGGCGATGATCAGGCCACTGTAGCTGCTGGTCAGCGAGAGCGGTGCCAGAAAGAAGTAGCAGGCCACGGCGATCAGGATCACCGGCACGATCATGGGCGAGAGCATCACCAGTTTGAGCAGGTCGGCCCACCAGGCTTTGAGCCGCATCAGACCCAGCGCGGCGAGCGTTCCCAGGATGACCGAGATGACGGTGGCGAACACGCCCACATAGAGCGAATTGCCCAGCGCCGTGAGCCACTTGTCGCCGCCCAGCACCTCGTGGTACCAGCGCAGCGAGAGACCCGGCAGTGGGTAAGTCAGAAAGGATCCGCTGGAAAATGAAAGCGGAATGATGGCGGCGATCGGAACCAGCAGAAACATCAAAATGAGGGCGCAGAGCAACCAGTAAAGCGGCTTCCAGGGGAATTTGAAGTGGGTCATGTGCTTAGCCCATCGAGAGGGCGCGACCGCCCGAGAGCTTGTGCGCCACGCCATACAGTGCCAGCGTGGTCACCAGCATCATCAGGCCCAGCGCCGAGGCCAGGCCCCAGTTGCCGGTGTCGGTGGTGTAGGTGGCGACAAAATACGAGAGCATCTGGTCCGAGCCGCCGCCGACCAGCGCCGGCGTGATGTAGTAGCCCATGGCGAGAATGAAGACCATGACCGAGCCGGCGGCGATGGCGGGTGCCGCCATCGGCAGATAAACACGCAAGAAGGCCACCACGGGCGGTGCGCCCAGACTGGCAGCAGCACGCATGTAGTGCGGCGCAATGCCCTTGAGCACGCTGTACAGCGGCAGGATCATGAAAGGCAGCAGCACATGCGTCATGGCAATCAGCACGCCGGTGCGGTTGTAGATCAGGGTCAGCGGCTCGGTGATCAGGCCCAGACGCATCAGCACGGTGTTGACCATGCCTTCGCGCTGCAACACCACGACCCAGGCGGCGGTACGCACCAGCAGGGAGGTCCAGAACGGCAGCAGTACCAGAATCATCAACCAGTCAGCGGTTCGCTCCTTCACCTGGGTCAGCAGCATGGCCACCGGAAAGCCCAGTAGCAGGCACAGCAGTGTCACGCTGGCGCTGATACCCAAGGTGCGCAGCAGTACGTCGACGTAAATCCGGTTGGCTTCGGTGGCGCGTTCAATCTCGCCGCTGGCATTGCGCGCCAGATCAAAAGCAGCGAGCAGGTAGTAAGCGGAGGCCGGGCCTTTGGCGCGTTGCACGGCGGCAAAAAATTCGGGGCTGGCCAGTGTCGGGTCGACGGTGCTGAAAAAGCCAGTATCAAAGACCGTTCCGGCCGGGGCGGAGGAGACTTCACGGGCGGCGCGCATCAGGGTGCTGCGCACGCCATTGACTTCGTAATTGAGGCGCCTTGCGGCGTCGGCCAGCGTGCTGGCAGCGCGTGCTTCGACCAGATCCTGGGCAAAGCCGGAAAACAGGGGTGTCGGCAGGGGCTGGCCGCTGTGCCAGCTCTGCAGGGCCGTCAGGGTGCGCGGCAAGGCGCGCGGCACTTCGGCCTCGCGCACCGCCAGCGAGAGCAGCCAGACCAGCGGCGCCACGAAGAACACCAGCAGAAACCCGGTGAGGGGCAACAGCAGGGCACTTCGGTGGCGCAGCAGCATGGTGTGACTATTACTTCGTGCCGGCCCACTTGGTCCAGCGCTCGGCCAGCTTGTCGCCGTTGTCGATCCAGAACTTCACGTCTTCGGCAAAGGCCTGCTTGTGAATGTCGGGGTTGGTCGGCAGTTCAGCCATGAGCGACTTGTCCACCAGCGTGGAGGCCGAGGCATTGGTGACACCATAGCGCACGTACTTGGGCAGCTTGGCCTGGTTTTCGGCGCGGCCCATGAACTCCACCAGTTTCTCGGCGTTGGCCTTTTGCGGCGTGCCCTTCATGATGACCCAGCTGTCCAGGGTGAAGGGCGTGTCTTTCCAGACCATCTTGAAGTTCTTCTTGTCCTTCTCGTTGGCGGCGGTGATGCGGCCGTTGTAGGCAGTGGTCATGACCACGTCGCCAGCGGCCAGCATCTGCGGCGGCTGGGCGCCGCTCTTCCAGAACACCAGGTCTGCCTTGACGGTGTCGAGCTTCTTGAACGCACGCTCTACGCCTTCATTGGTGCGCAGCACCTTGTAAACGTCTTTGGCAGCGACGCCGTCCGCAATCAGTGCGATTTCCAGGTTCCACTTGGCACCGTTGCGGATGGAACGCTTGCCCGGAACCTTTTTGCTATCAAAGAAGTCAGCCCAGCCATTGGGTGCAGCCTTCATCTTGTCGCCGTCATAGGCCAGCACCAGGTTGTAGATGATGGCGCCGACACCGCAGGCGTGCACGGTGCCTGGCAGGTAGCGCGCCGCGCCGCCAATCTTTGTCACGTCAAGCTTTTCGTAAAGACCTTCGTCGCAACCGACTTCGAGTTCATCGGCTTCAACCTGCACCACGTCCCAGTTGTTGTTGCCACCCTTGATCTTGGTGCGCAGCACGCCCAGGCCGCCGTCCCAGGCTTCGTCGGTCAGTTTGGTGCCGCTCGCGTTGAAGGGCTTGAAGAATACTTCCTTCTGCCCATCCTGGTAGGCGCCGCCCCATGAGACGACGTTGAGATCACGCGACTGCGCCAGTGCCTGGGTGCCCAGACAGGCCAGGGTGGCGGCAACTGCAACCGTTGCCAATACTTGCTTCTTCATATCTGCTCTCCGTTGTAAAAATAAGAACTAACACCAGACCATCAAAACACCCATGCGTCTTCGGGCCGGAACCCGAGGCACAAGTCTTGCCCCACCACCAGGCCCGCGGGCAAAGCCCCCGGGCTGATTTTTGCAAACCATTGCGGTGCCTCAGTGCTGCCGCTTTGCGCTACGCCATCAAGTCGCGCCACCAGACGCCAGTGGTCGCCCTGATGAATCAGGTCGAGCAGAGTGGCCTTCAGGCAGTTCGGCGTGGCCAGTGCCGCCGAATCGGACGCGACCTGCAGGAACTCCGGCCGCACACAGAGCTTGACTGCGCCGCTCTTTTTCAGGATGCGGGTCGTGCAAATACGCGATTGCACAGTCTGCCCGGTCGCAGTCCTGACGCAGCCGGTGCCGGAAGTGGCGCCATCTGGCAAAGCTTTATCCAGCGTGCAGTCCAGCATGTTGTTGTCGCCCAGAAAATTGGCGACAAAAGGATTGGCCGGCGCGTCGTACAGGTCCTTGGGTGAGGCGAGTTGCTCGATGCGGCCCTGATTGAAAACCGCAACCCGGTCTGACAAGGTCATGGCCTCAGACTGGTCGTGCGTGACAAAGACCATGGTCACACCCAACTCGCGGTGCAGACGGCGAATCTCCAGTTGCATTTCCTCGCGCAGTTTCTTGTCCAGCGCCGACAGCGGCTCATCCATCAACACCAGTCGCGGCTCAAACACCAGCGCCCGCGCCAGCGCCACGCGTTGCTGCTGGCCGCCCGAGAGCTGATGGGGCTTGCGATGGGTGAGGTTTTCCAGATGCACCTTGGTCAGCGCCGCATTCACCTTCTCGGCGATGACGTTCGCCGCCACCTTGCGTACTGACAGCGGGAAGGCGACGTTCTCGGCCACCGTCATGTGCGGGAACAGCGAATAGCTCTGAAACACCACGCCCATATTGCGCTGGTGCGGTGGCAGGGATTCAATCGACGCGCCGTCGAGCCGGATCGCACCAGCGCTCGGTGCCTCAAAGCCAGCCAGCAGCATCAGGGTGGTGGTCTTGCCGGAGCCAGAAGGGCCGAGCAGGGTCAGGAATTCGCCGGCCTGGATGTGCAGGTTCAAGTCATCCACCGCGGCGCTCGGGCTGCCCGGGTAGTGCTTGAAGACGTGTTCAAATTCAATCAAGGCCATGCTGCATCAACTTTAGGAATTCTCGCCACTATAGCGGCCCTGGCGCCCTCAGACGCTTACAGTCTTGTCAGCTTCGGACCCAGGCCAGCGTGTCGTCCAGCGCCAGCTTCGTGCGCTCCAGCAGCGTGTCGATCTCGGACTCCGTAATGATCAGTGGGGGTGAAAACGCGATCACGTCGCCCATCAGCACGCGCAGGATCAGGCCGTGCGCCTGCGCGCGACTGACCAGGTAGGCGCCGACGCCGCGCTTGGGGTCGAAGGGTTTGCGCTGCGCCGGGTCGGCGGCCAGTTCGATGGCGCCGATCAGGCCCAGACCGCGCACTGCGCCGACCAGCGGATGGTCCTTGAACTTCTGCAAGCCCTGCTGCAGCCGGGGCGCTACTTTCTGCACATGCGCGAGAACCTGGTCGGCCTCGTAGATGCGCAGGGTTTCCAGTGCCACGGCACAGGCCAGCGGATGCCCGCTGTAGGTGTAGCCGTGACCGAAAACACCGATGCTGGCGCTGGCGTCGGCAATGGTCTGGTAGATCTCGTCGGTGAGGTAGAGCGCCGACATCGGGACATAGGCCGAGGTCAGCATTTTGGCGACCGTGATCATGTCGGGTTTCAGGTCAAACACCTGGGTGCCAAAAGCCTGCCCCAGCCGGCCAAAACCTGTGATGACTTCATCGACCAGAAACAGGATGTCGTACTTTTTCAGGATCGCCTGAACTTTCGCAAAGTAGCCCTCGGGTGGAATGATGACGCCGCCGGCTCCCTGCACCGGCTCGGCAATGAAGGCGGCCACCGTGTCGGGGCCTTCGCGCAGGATGGTGTCCTCCAGCTCCTGGGCCAGACGATCTACAAACTGGGCTTCGGTCTCGCCCGGCAGGCTGAACTGGTAGAAGTGCGGGCAGCTGACGCGCACAATGCCTGGCAGCGGCAGGTCGAAGTTCTGGTGCATGCTGGCCAGACCCGACATGGAAGCGGCGGCAGCCGTGACGCCGTGGTAGCCCTTGTTGCGCGCGATGATTTTCTTCTTCAGCGGCCGACCCTTGGCATTGTTGTAGTAACGCACCAGCTTGAAGGCGGTGTCGTTCGACTCGGAACCCGAGTTGGCAAACAGTACCCGCGCCATCGGTACCGGAGCCCACTTGATCATCGCCTCCACCAGTTCGGTCACTGGTCCTGGCACCTTGCCCGAGAACGAGTGGTAATAGGGCAGGGTGCTCATCTGGCGGAAGGCGGCGTCGGCCAGACGCTGTTCGGAAAATCCGAGCGAAGCGCACCAGAGCCCGGCCATGCCTTCGATGTAGGCCTTGCCATGCTCGTCGAATACCTGCACGCCTTCGCCGCGCACAATCACCAGCGGCCCGTCGCGCTCATGGTCGCGCAACTGGGTGTAGGGATGCAGATGGTGCCGGACGTCGCTCTGTCCGGCGCTGGTGAATTTGCTGCTCATGTCGTTCCTGTCTTTCTGGTGTCGAAGTTAGTTCAGGATGTCGCCGAGGCAGACATACTTGATTTCCACATAGTCGTCGATGCCGTGGTGTGAGCCTTCGCGGCCCAGGCCGGATTGCTTGACTCCGCCAAAAGGCACATGCTCGGCCGCAATGATGCCGACATTGACGCCGACCATGCCGTACTCCAGCGCTTCGCAGACGCGGAAAATGCGGCCCACATCGCGGCTGTAAAAGTAGCTGGCCAGGCCGAACTCGGTGTTGTTGGCAGCCGCTATCGCTTCCTGCTCGGTCTTGAACTTGAAGACCGGTGCGAACGGGCCAAAGGTTTCTTCCTTGGCGCACAGCATGTCCGCGCTGGCGTCGGCCACCACGGTTGGCTCGAAAAACAGACCCGGCAGGCGCTTGCCACCAACCAGCACACGACCGCCCTTGGCTATGGCGTCATCGACGTGGCGCTGCACCTTGACCAGCGCTGCTTCCTCGATCAGGGGTCCCTGGTTGACGCCGTCTTCAAAGCCGTTGCCGACCTTGGCAGTGGCGACCTTGGCAGCAAACTTGGTGACGAACTCTTCGTACAC
>CAITZZ010000365.1 GCA_903897005.1 uncultured beta proteobacterium
GCGTTAAAACCAAAGCCGATCAGGGTGGCCATGGCGAACAGCGCGGGCACGCTGAGCCAGAGCACGGGCAGCGTGGCGCCCATCAGCACCGCCAGCACGCCCAGGCGCATCACCGGCAGGGCGCCGATGCGGTCGACCCAGCGGCCTATCGACATGGCGGCCAGTGTGGGCAGCACGGAGAAGGTGGCCATGAAGAGGCCCACCACCAGTTCGGGCGATCCGGTGCTGAGGGCAAAAAGGGAGCCCGAAACGCGCCCGCCCGACATGGCCATGTGGCCCGTCAGGGTAACCAGAATCAGTGGAAGCAGGAGTGGCGGAAAGCGCTTGGGCACAAGGCGATTATCGCGGTGCCTGCGCGGGGATGGGGCGTGGCCGACCTTGCTCGTCAATTGCCACGTAGGTCAGCGACGCTTCGGTCACCTTGACGTAGTGCCCTTGTGCAGAGAAGCGCTCGGCGTAGACCTCGACCTTGACTGTGATGGAGGTGCGACCAATGCGCACCAGCTTGGAGAAAAAGGTCAGGATGTCGCCGACGCGCACCGGTTGCTTGAAGATGAATTCATTCACTGCCACGGTGGCCATGCGGCCCCGCGTGTAGCGCGCCGGAATCACCGAGCCGGCCAGATCGACCTGCGCCATCACCCAGCCGCCGAATATGTCGCCGTTGGCGTTGGAGTCGGCGGGCATGGGAATCACCTTGAGGACCAGTTCCTCATCAGTGGGCAATTGGATGCCGGTGGGGCTGGTGTTTGCGGACATGGCGGACAATCCCCTAACTAAGTAAGTACCTTGATTCTGTAAGGATTGTCCCTCATGCGCCGATCAGGCGAACACAGCCCCACCCAGGTGGGCGTCAACGGCGCCCCCGCCGCCACCCGCTCGGACTGGGCAACGCTCAGGCGCCTCTTTCCCTACCTGTGGCAGTACAAGTGGCGCGTCATGGCGGCGCTGGCCTTCATGATCGCCGCCAAGATGGCCAACGTCAGCGTGCCGCTACTGCTCAAGCAACTGGTGGACGTCATGAACCCGAAGGGCGAGGTTGGCGCCAGTGCCTTGCTGGTGGTGCCGGCTGCGCTGTTGTTTGGCTATGGTCTGTTGCGGCTTTCAACCACGCTGTTTGCAGAGCTGCGCGAACTGATCTTTGCCAAGGCAACCGAGGGCGCGTCGCGCACCATCTCCTTGCAGGTGTTTCGCCATCTGCACGCTTTAAGTCTGCGCTTTCACCTGGAGCGCCAGACCGGCGGGCTGACGCGTGACATCGAGCGTGGCACGCGAGCTGTCAATTCGCTGATCTCGTATTCCCTCTACAGCATCTTTCCGACGCTGATTGAAGTGGCCATGGTGCTGACGCTACTGGCCGTCAAGTTTGACGCCTGGTTTGCCTGGATCACCGTCATCGCGCTGGTCTTTTACATCACGTTCACGGTGACCGTAACCGAGTGGCGCACCAAGTTCCGCAAGGAGATGAACGAACTCGATTCGAAGGCGCACAGTCGTGCCATCGACTCGCTGCTGAACTACGAGACCGTCAAGTACTTCAACAACGAAGAATTCGAGGCGCGCCGCTACGACGAGAACCTGGAGAAGTACCGACGCGCCGCCGTCAAGAGCCAGAGCACACTGAGCCTGCTCAACACCGGGCAGCAATTGATCATCGCCGCGGGACTGGTGGCCATGCTCTGGCGCGCCACGCAGGGCGTGGTCGATGGCCGCATGACGCTGGGCGACCTGGTGATGGTCAACGCCTTCATGATTCAACTCTACATTCCGCTGGGTTTCTTGGGTGTTCTGTACCGCGAGATCAAGCAGAGTCTGACCGATCTGGACAAGATGTTCACGCTGATGGAGCGCGAGCGCGAGATTGCCGACGTGCCGGGTGCGCTGCCCTTGGCACTTGATGCAGCTGGTCATTGCGGACCCCAGGCTTGTCATTGCGAACCCCAGGCTTGTCATTGCGGACCTGATCCGCAATCCATGTCCCCAGGCCAGGGCAATGCCAGCGTCACGTTCAAGCACGTTAGCTTCGCCTATGACCCGGCGCGCCCCATCCTGCACGACATCAGCTTCGAGATACCGGCCGGCAAGACAGTGGCGGTGGTCGGCCCCTCAGGCTCTGGCAAGTCGACGTTGGCGCGGCTCATGTTCCGCTTTTACGACGTGCAGCAGGGCCAGATTTTGATTGCCGGGCAGGACATCAAACAGGTGACGCAGGCCAGCGTGCGCCAGGCCATTGGCATCGTGCCGCAGGACACCGTGCTGTTCAACGACACGGTGGAATACAACATCGCTTACGGACAACCGGGGGCCACGCACGAGCAGGTCGTCGATGCCGCCAGCTCCGCGCACATTCACAGTTTCATCAGCGCCACGCCCAAGGGCTACGACACCATGGTCGGCGAGCGCGGCCTCAAACTCTCGGGCGGTGA
>CAITZZ010000366.1 GCA_903897005.1 uncultured beta proteobacterium
AGCAATTTCAGGTCTCCGGACAGAACGACTTTGCGCTGTTGGACCAAATCGGTGGCGAATGTGCCGGGGCCGTGACCTTCCTCGATCCTGGACAGGTATTGGCGGCGCCAGCCAAAGAGGACGATGTTCAATGGCTAAGCGATGCGCAAGTCCTTGCCATCCTGGATGAACTGCCGCGTCGCCCCATGCTGGCTGGCAGGGATGGGCTGCGCCTTTCCCTGGCTGGCGCCCAGGACAAACTACCGGTGGTTTTCGACGGCGAGCGCCTCGGTCTGCCACGCAATGGCACGCCCAGCTCGCACATCCTGAAGCCCGCGATCCAGGCGCTTGAGGACAGTGTCATCAATGAAGGATTCTGCCTGGCACTGGCTGAGGCCATGCAGCTCCAGCCGGCAAAGTCAAAAGTTCATGCCGTTTTGAATCGCACGTTCTTGCTGGTCGATCGCTACGACCGGCTCGCCGACGCGCAAGGCTACCGACGGCGCGTTCATCAAGAGGATTTTTGCCAGGCACTGGGCGTGGTGCCTGAAATGAAATACCAGAACGAGGGGGGGCCGGACCTGGCGCAATGCTTTGATCTGGTACGCCGCGCCACGCGCCCCAGTGCGCCCCAGGTGCTTCGCTTGTTCGACTACGTGGTCTTCAATGCGCTGATCGGCAATCACGATGCGCATGCCAAGAATTTCTCACTGCTGTACTCAGGCACGACACCGGTTCTGGCCCCTCTCTATGACGCGCTCTCGACGGCGGTCTACCCGACATTGACGCCCAAGATGGCGATGAAGGTCGGCAGCAAGTACAAATTCAGTGAAGTGCAGGCGCGGCACTGGGATCAGTTTGCAGCGGGTGCAGGCCTGGCCAGGGCGCAGGCCAAGAGGCGCATTCTGGAGTTGGCAAAATCACTGGCGCCTACCGCCCGCGCTCTCCAATCTGCTGCTGGTCACAGTTTTTCCGGCAATGCAGTTGTTGAGCGAATTGTTGTCTTGATTGAACAACGTTGCGCCCTGACGATTCGACGCCTCAGCGACCCTGCTGCCGATGGTCTGCCGCTTGGGGTTTGACGCGCCGCAGCCGATCAAACATGCGCTTGACCCAGTTGCCCGCATCGTCCACGTAGGTAAACACCGCGGGAATCACCAGCAGACTCAGCACGGTGGAGGTGATCAGGCCGCCGATCACGGCAATCGCCATCGGCGAGCGAAAGCTCGCGTCCGAAGCACCCCAACCCAGCGCGATGGGCAGCATGCCGGCTCCCATGGCGATGGTGGTCATGACGATGGGGCGTGCGCGCTTGTGACAGGCATCGAGCAAGGCATCGAGCCGGCTCTTGCCAGGGACCACCGGCTGGCCATCGGAGCCGTCATGCCCGCGCCGTGCCACGATGGCGTATTCCACCAGCAAAATCGAGTTCTTGGTGGCCACGCCCATCAGCATGATCAGGCCGATCAGCGAGGGCATGGAAAAGCTCTTGTGCGCCAGCAGCAGGCCGACAAAGGCTCCGCCCAGCGACAAAGGCAGGGCAGACAGGATGGTGACCGGGTGCAGAAAATCCTTGAACAGCAGCACCAGCACAATGTAGATGCACAGCACGCCGGTCAGCATCGCCAGGCCAAAGCTGGCAAAGAGCTCACCCATGACCTCGGCATCACCCCACTTCAATCACCTTGACGCCGGGCGGCAGGTTCTTCACGCTGGGCAGGGCCAGCGCGATTTCGGCC
>CAITZZ010000367.1 GCA_903897005.1 uncultured beta proteobacterium
GGCCCAGATCACGGCACCGACCGACAGCTTTACGGTTTCTTCCTGCATCGCCAGATCGATGGCGCCAACCTTGCAGGCCGCTTTTGCCTTCTCTGCATCTGCTGTACCAATCAGGGACGGGTCCAGCACATAGCGTTGCGGATAGGCCATGGCGAAGGGCAGGTAGGCTGCCTTGCGTTTATCCTGTCCATAGTTGTCGGTGTTGGGGATTTCGGTGCTGATGGCGGCGCCGCAATCGCCGCAGGCAGTGCAAATCTCGCTGACGTAACGCGGTCGAATCTTCAAGGTCACGCTGTAGACACCGCGTTGGCCCTCAATACTCACGACCTCGACCATGGTCATCACCCGAACATGGCGATTGCTTTTGAGTCGCCGCAGATTGATCTCGAGCCCGCAGCTTGGGTGGCACATCTTCGGGAAGTAGCGGTACAGCAGCGCAGTGCGCCCGCCCAGAGTGGCGCTTCGCTCGACCAGTACCACCTCCCGTCCGCATTCGGCCGCTTCGAGCGCCGCCGTCATGCCGCTGATGCCACCGCCAACCACGAGAATGGTTTGACTGGTCGCGATAGTTGCTGTCATGAAATCTCCAGTGCGTTGCTGGTTAATGAAAAGGTCATTGTTTGTTGGCCCGTGTCAGTTCAGTTGTCGAATCTCGAACTCAAGACTTGCGAGATCGGCGAGTAGCCACGTTGCGGGCGCTCCCAGCCCGCCAACGCTGCCCGGATTGACCAGCCAGGTCATGCCCCCGGCAACGGTCGCCTGCTGGAGTACGCTGGCTGCATGGGAGTGGCCGCAGCAGACGATGTCGTAGTCACCGGTGCATGCCAGGCCGCGCGCGTAGTGCGGGTGGTGCGTCGCAAACACTCTGCGCCCGGCCAGGCGCAGGTCGATGTCGCCGCCATGGTAGGTGATCAGTCCGGCCGAAGCCTTGCATAGATTCCAGAGCGCAACCGGGTCTCCAACGTTGTTGCCATGAACCAGATGGACCGGCAAGCCAAGCTCAAACAGAGGTCGCAGCGTCATGGCACCGATCAGATCGCCGCAGTGGACCACCAGTTCGGCTCCGGCCGTTTTGGCCGCTAGCACTGCCGCTGCCAGCATGGGCGCGCGGTCATGACTGTCCGAGACGACGCAGATCTTCATGGTGCAGGCGTCATACCATCAGCGGACCGTGATACTCAGCGTCAGCCGGGTCGGTAGCGAGCTCGACGGCTGTGGCACCGCTTGAAATGCCGCGGCGCTGACTCTCATGGTCGGCCTGGACACGCAGCAGCGTTTGCACGCAGATCCACAGGTCCGTGTACTCCTCATGGCCGGTCCCGTAGTGATCCGCATCGGAGTAGAAGAACTGGCAGCGATAGCGAGCGTGCGCCACTTTGCAGACGACAAAATGCGCACCGCGTTGGCTCCAGTAGAGCGCCGGGCAGGACGTCAATTCAGCACTTGACGGGTCAAGTTGCAGTTCGCTATCGGCCAGTTCCGGCAATACCGGCTGGTTGTAGCGCTGCAGCAGGAGCTCGGCCACGAGTTGGCACTCTGCCTCTGTGAAATTGGAGACGGTAACGTTCACGAATAGACCTCGGTTCAATCAGCAGTCTGCGCATTTCGTGCGCACCAAAGGGCGACCACGAAACCATTGTCAGACACGCCATTTGATAAGTCACCTACCCATAGGGACTACCCGAGCTACCCATTCGGAGTATGGTTTTACCTGCCTGTTTCCTGTTCAATCCACTCAGGTTGACTGGTGAATCGTTGGTGCTTCATCAAAACAGAGGGATAAATTTGTCATGAGCGACGCACTGGACTATCTACTCAAAGCGCGACCCGAGGCGCTGGGTCACTACTTTGCCTTCTTGAAAGATGCTGGCAAGCATCTTGACCCGAAAACCAGGAACCTGATCTCCGTCATCACCAAGGTTCACTCGCAAACTGATCGTGGTCTGCGCCAATACCTGCGCCGCGCGCTGCGTGAAGGATGTACACCCGTCGAGGTGCTGGACGCCCTGCTGATGGCATTTCCGGCGCTCGGTCTGGCCAAAATCATCTGGGCGGTGGACGTTATTCTCGATATGAACCTTCCGGAGTTCCAGGTGGACATTCTGAGCCGTCCGGCCCAGTGGCACGACATCATGGCCAGCACCGATGTCAAGAGCGGCGAGGTCCGGCGTACCGAATGCAATGGACTGGGTCTGTTTATCTATCGCGACAAGAAGACGTTCCAGGTGTATGACAGCCGCTGTCCCCACCGCAGCACCAACATCCCTGAGTTGGCGCTCAAGGGCGACACCCTGACCTGCCCGAAACACCAATGGGAGTTCGACGCCAAGAGCGGTGACTGCATCAAGAAGGGTGACAGCCCACTCAAGCGCATCGAGTCCAAAGTTGTCAAAGGCCGTTTACTGGCCTTTTGGTAAGTGCCGGTAACCCGGTTTTTCACATCGTCACCGCTTCGGTGACCAAACTGCGCTTCACTTTATTACAACGACAGGAGATAGACATGACAAGATCCGCGAAACTCATTTCCCTGACGCCGCTGTGTGCGCTGCTAGCAGCCGGCTCAGTCTACGCCACCAACGGCATGCTGATGGAGGGTTATGGCCCGATTTCATCCGGCATGGGCGGTGCCTCGCAAGCCATTGACCATGGCAACGCTGCCATGTCACAAAACCCGGCGACACTGGGCATGATGGCCGACGGTACGGCTCGCCTGGATGTGGCTATTGGTTTTCTTGGACCGGATGTTGCCAGCAGTTTCCCCGCGATGGGATTGACAGCCAAATCAGGTGGCACGTCCTACCTGATGCCCGCACTGGGTTACGTCAAACGCAACGGTGCCTATACCTACGGCATCGGCATGTTCGCCCAGGGAGGTATGGGTACTGAGTACGATGCCACTTCGTTTATGAGTGCGCCGGCAGGAGTTTCGTCCGCCATCCCTTCGCGCTCCGAGCTTGGTGTCGGTAATCTGATTTTCCCGGTTGCCTTTCAGGTCAGTCCCGATTTGACGGTTGGCGCAACTTTGAAGTTCATGTGGTCTTCATTGGATCTGAAGATGACTGCAACCAGTGCGCAGTTGGGTGGCATGATGCAGGCATCCGGGGTGGCTCCTACCGGCGCATTTGCCAGTCCACAACTGCAAGCCGTCATGGGCGCAGCCAAGTGGGCAAATATCAGTTTTTCCGATGACAACGCGTTTACCGGAGCGGCTAAATCGACCGGCTATGGTGCCTCTGTTGGTGCCACTTACAAAGTCAACAAAGATGTCATGCTTGGTGGGTCGTTTCTGCTCAAGTCCGCATTGGGTGACATGAAGACAAGCCCTACGGCAGCCTCAATGTCACTGGACGGGGGTGGTCCGGCCATGGGTGGTCAGATCACAATATTTGACTTCCAGATGCCCTCCATTTTGGCGTTGGGCACAAGCTGGCAAGCCAGTCCGTCCCTTTTGCTTGCAGCAGAATTTAAGTCCATCGGTTGGTCCGACAGCATGAAGAGTTTCAAAATGCGCTTTGATAACGCAACGGGCTCTGCCAATTTCACGATGCAGCAAGACTGGAGAGATCAAACCGTCCTGAATTTTGGGTTGGCATGGAAGGCCAACGAAGCTTTCACCTTGCGCGCTGGTTTGAACCTGGCGGACAACCCGATACCTGATAGCTATGTGAATCCGCTGTTCCCCGCCACTGTGAAAAACCACGTCGCGCTCGGCTTTGGCTACAAAGTTGCACCCGCCGGTGACTTCAACATGTCTTTGACGATGGCGCCCAAGGTCACTGTGACCACGCCCCAGGGGATCGATATTTCGCACGCTCAAACCAATATGCAATTCATGTACAGCCATCGCTTTTAGGTCAGGGCTGGTTGACCTGCAGCAAAGTCCTATCCCATCGGATGGGACTTGATACGATAGCCTGATGCTTCACCACTCGCGCAAATACTGGCTGTACCACCTGCTGCCCTTCATGCAGTGGAAGCACTTGGTGGATCGAAAATCCACCCGGGCCGATTTGATTGCCGGACTGACCGGCGCCTTGATCGTTCTGCCGCAGGGTGTGGCATTTGCCACCATCGCCGGGATGCCGCCGGAATACGGCCTGTACGCAGCCATGCTGCCCGCGATCATTGCCGCCCTATTCGGATCAAGCTGGCATCTGGTCTCCGGGCCCACCACCGCGATCTCGATCGCAGTTTTTGCCGCCATGAGTCCGTTGGCCGAACCGGGTTCACCACAATTTATCAGCATGGTGCTCACGCTCACCTTCCTGACCGGCTTGTTCCAGTTGATCCTGGGCTTGGCGCGCATGGGCGTGCTGGTCAACTTCATTTCGCATACGGTGGTGATCGGTTTTACCTGCGGAGCGGCAATGCTCATCGCAGTCAGCCAGGTAAAGAATTTCTTTGGCCTGGAGATCGCCCGCGGCGCGCATTTTCATGAGGTTATTGAGCAGTTCGTCCTGCAACTTGGCAACATCAACCCTTATGTCAGCACGGTCGGTGCGGTCACGCTAGCGGTGGGCATTGTGACCAAGAGGTACCTACCCAGGCTCCCCTACATGATCGTCGCCATGGTGGTTGGAAGCATCGTGGCCTATTTTGTCAACAGTCTGTTTGGTTCCGATGTCACCCAGATCAAGACTGTGGGTGCGCTGGCGGCGAGGCTGCCGCCTTTCTCCATGCCGGATTTCTCTTACGCGACCCTGCACGTCGTCATGTTTCCGGCCTTGGTGGTCAGCATGCTGGCATTGACCGAAGCAGTCTCGATCGCGCGCGCCATCGCGGTCAAATCCGAGCAGGGTATCGACAGCAACCAGGAATTTATCGGGCAGGGCTTGTCCAATCTGGTTGGCAGTTTCTTTTCCAGCTATGCATCGTGCGGCTCATTCAATCGCAGCGGTGTCAATTTTGAGGCGGGCGCCCAGACCCCTCTGGCGACGGTGTTCGCCTCTATTTTCCTGTTGATCATCCTGTTGCTTGTCGCCCCCCTGGCTTCCTATCTGCCAACGGCTGCCATGGCCGGTGTGCTGCTTCTGGTGGCGTGGGGGCTGATCGATTTTGATCACATAAGCTCTATCAGTAAAGTCAGCCGCGCTGAAGCCGTCATCCTTTGGGTCACGATGCTGGGGACGCTGGTTGATCTGGAAAAAGGTATCTTTTTCGGCATCCTGCTCTCCCTGGCCTTGTACCTGTATCGCGTGTCAAAGCCCTCTGTCGTTCCCTATGTGCCCGCGAGTGAAGAGGGTGCGTACCACTTTGTCAACGCGCTGGGTCATCCGGAATGTCCACAATTGCGCATCGTGCGCATCAACGGCTCCATCTTCTTCGGTGCCGTGGACCATGTGCGTACTGCACTTTTGAAGATTGACGAGAGCAACCCGCGCCAAAAGACCGTTCTAATCCTGGCACGCGGTATCAATTTCGTCGATGTGGCGGGTGCCGAGATGCTGGAGCACGAGGCGCGGCGTCGCCGCAAATTGGGCGGCGGATTGTATTTCTATCGGTGCAATGACACCATTTACCAGTTTCTTCGCAAGGCAGACAAGCTCGACGCCATCGGCGCTGGTGGATTCTTTCCGGCGATGTCGAACTGGATCAAGCCGATCTATTCAACACTCGATGCAGACATTTGTCGTACCTGCAAGGCGCGCATCTTCTCCGAGTGTCATGACAAGTTGCCGGACGGCGAACCAAGACCATCATGAACAACAAGCTCGCGCGCTTCTTCCCCTTTCTTTCCTGGTGGCCCTTGCGTGGCGAGACGCTCAGGGCCGATCTGATCGCGGGCATCACCGTCGCGCTGGTACTCATTCCGCAATCCATGGCCTACGCGCAACTGGCAGGAATGCCAGCCTATTACGGGCTGTATGCAGCCTTTCTGCCGAGCATGATCGCAGCGATGTGGGGATCGTCGGCGCAACTGGCTACCGGACCGGTCGCAGTCGTCTCGTTGTTGACCGCATCGGCACTTGCACCACTGGCCGCATCTGCCTCGGAGCAGTTCATTGCACTGGCCGTGCTGCTGGCACTGATGGTCGGCGTGATTCAGTTGACACTGGGTGCCTTCAAGCTCGGTGTCATTGTGAATTTTCTTTCGCATCCGGTCATCGTTGGTTTTACCAATGCTGCGGCCATCATTATTGGACTTTCCCAGATCAACAAACTGTTCGGCATTTCAATCGGACGCAGTGAGTATTTTCTGCAGGATGTGGCGGGAATGCTGCAGCAAGTCGACGCGATGCACTTGCCGACTTTGCTCATGGGCGCCGCTGCGTTTGTCATCATGATTGCTATGAAGCGCTTGACGCCACGACTGCCCAATGTATTGTTTGCTGTCACGCTGACGACGCTGGTGAGTTGGGGCAGCGGCTTCGAGCACAACAGTACGAGCCGCGTGGAATACATCATGGACCGCGACGTCGGTATCCTGGCGCAGGAATTCATGCGCACTGAAGCACATATGGTCGAATTGAAGGAACATATCGCGCAGCATGCCACCGAGCTCAAACAATTGCAGCAGCGGGGGACCAGCGGCCAGCATGTCGCGGCCGTGCGCTACGAGATGGAACTGCTCCAATTGGAAGCGCGCAATGCCGATGCCGAGAATCGCAAGAACAGTCGTTCCTTGCGCAACTTCACCTTTGAGCGAGTCCCGGCGCAGGGTGGCGTTAGCCCGAAGCTCTACCTTGATGGACAGGTGCCCGCTGGGGAGACATCGGACCACTATCGCTGGCGCATCGGGAGTCTGCGCAACGGGGAATTGAAATTGCGGGGTGGTGGCGAAGTGGTTGGAAGCATTCCTTCCGGGCTGCCACAGCTCTCTTTGCCGAGTTTCAGTTGGAGCGACATCGGAATGTTATTTTCCAGCGCCTTGATCATTTCCCTGGTCGGCTTCATGGAAGCGATCTCGATCGCCAAAGCGATGGCCGCCAAGACCAAGCAGCGCATCAATCCGAATCAGGAATTAGTGGGTCAGGGCCTGGCCAACGTGGTCGGAAGCCTGTGCCATTCCTTTCCGGTGAGCGGCTCGTTTTCGCGCTCTGCGGTGAATCTCAATGCCAACGCCAGGACCGGACTGTCGTCCGTATTTTCCAGTGCCATCGTGCTGCTTACGCTGCTATTTCTGACGCCACTGCTGTACCACCTGCCGCAAGCGGTGCTGGCTGCAGTGATCATCATGGCGGTTAGCGGCTTGATCAATTTCGCCGCTCTCAAGCATGCCTGGCTGGTGCACAAACACGACGGCATTGCGGCCGGGGTGACATTTGTAGCGACGCTCGCCTTTGCGCCGCATCTGGACACTGGCATCCTGCTTGGTGCGGCGGTCGCGATTGTCCTGTTCCTGTACCGCACCATGAAGCCACGTGTGGCCCGCTTGGGGCGCCATAGCGACGGCACCTTGCGCGACGTCAAGGTCTACCCCGAGATGGCCACCAGCGAGCAGGTGATACCGCTACGTTTTGACGGTCAACTGTATTTTGCGAACGTCGCCTATTTTGAAGATGCCTTGCTGGAGGCGGTGGCAAGCAAGCCAGACGCCAGGTATGTGCTGGTGGTTGGCAACGGTATCAACAGTCTTGATGCGTCGGGTGAAGACATCATCAAGGCGTTATATGAGAGACTGCACGACAACGGTGTCACGTTGGTGTTCTCTGGGCTCAAGAAACAGGTGCTCGATGTGATGCGCCGAACCGGTTTATTCGAAGAAATCGGTCAGGCGCGAATCTTTGCAAGCGAAGACCTGGCACTGGCAGCGATCTGCGAGTGGCTCGGCGAGGCGGGCAAGGATGACCCTCTGAATCCGGCCAACAAGCGACATTTGTAATGGCCATCACACGAGCAAACGGACTGCCAGAGAATTCAAGATGACACAAAGCAACGGGAAACACGGAACAGTTCTTCTGGCACACGGGTCACGCGACCCCTTGTGGCGCCAGCCGGTAGAGGCGGTGGCTCGGCACATTGGATTACTTTGCCCTGATCTTGACGTGCGCTGCGCCTACCTGGAGCTATCCGCACCAGATCTTGACGCCAGTGTGGCCGAGTTGCTGCTACTCGGTGTTTCGTCGATCACGGTGGTGCCACTCTTTCTGGGCATCGGCAAGCATGCACGTGAAGACATGCCCAGACTGATGGCCAAATTGCGCGTCAGTCACCCGCAAGTTCTCTTTATCCTCAGACCGTCGATCGGTGAAGAAGCTCAAGTGATTGAGCTCATCGCTCGAATTGCTATCTCATGACAGCCCGAGCCTGTTCCAGACGTCGGTCCAGCGATGCCCCGTAGTAGTCTGGTGAAGCGAATCCCACCAGACGCGGGGCGATTTCGGCACCGGCGTGCCCGAAGAACAGCACGGTCGGGGCCAGTGCGACGTTCCATGCACGCACGAGTCTGTCGTGCGTGAAGATTTCACCCTTGAAGTCCTGCACGCTTGCGCTGCTTTTCATGTCAATCTGCACCATCGGCTGCCCCCGCCCGCTGCGCATGGGGCCAAGGTAATTTTCGCGCACCTTCTTGCAGAAGGGACAACCGTTCAGGCTGACCAGAACCAGCAGGGGATGGCCACTCCTGAGGGCCAGTGTCAGTTCCTTGTGCAGCGACTTGGCGCTGGGCAAGGTGCTGTGGTCCGCGCTTGCATCCAGCCCGCAGAGCAGGGTGGCACCGAGCAGGACACGGCGGGTCAGAGCGAATTTGTTGCCAGGAACTAACTGCATGTCTGCGGGCCTCATCGGCTTGCTTCAGGGTTTGATGTAAGCGAAATGTTCCCGACTTTGCAGTTGTCCGATGCGGGCCACACCCGAGGGTGTAAAAGTGACATCGAAATTGAACTGCTCCTTTTTCAGATTGCGGGTTGCCAAGGTGATGGTGCACACTTCAAAGCTCACGCCGCGCGCCTTGAGGGCACCGACGAGAGAGCCGAAGTCGACTCGGCTGTCTTTGGCATCTTTCGCACCTTCGAGAAGGAAGTCGATGCCGTTGCCATGCGCCACAACGACGATTCTGGTATCGGGTGCGATGTCGAGATGATTGCGGATATTGCGCAGGCCCTTGGTGGCCTGGGTCGTCGCATCGTCTATGTGGTAAACCACCTTGTCCTGGGCGCTGGCCGTGCCGCCAAACACCAGCAACGCGAGCAGTGTCGGCCAGAGTGGAGGCAGTCCAGGCATAAAAGGGTTTCCTTCAATTCAGCGCTGTGCCCACCCGTTTGCTCGCAGGCTGCGTTCAGGCAACCGTTGCTTCGTCGGTCCGGCTGTCGCCCCGGTTGTCTTTCCAGGCAATGCTTATCTTGTCGCCAACCTTGGCGCCTTTGACGGTGAACTGCAGGAACGGATTCTTGGCGATACCGGTGCCCCACTCTGCGCTCAGCACCGGTTTGCCGTTGTGCGTGGCAGTGACTTCGGTGATGTGCCATGCCGGGATGACTTTGTCAGCCGCATCGCGGCGTTGCCCCGTCTCCATTTCATGATTCATCAACACCCGGACCGTGGCATTGCCAGCGGCCGCCTGGGCGCGTATGCGCATCGGATCTGCCATGTCATATCTCCTGAAATTCGGATGAAACCATTTGTGCTGTAAGTGGCTGTTCAGCCACCGCAGCCGCCCAGCGTCACTTTCACCTCTTTCTTGGCATACAACACCTTGCCGTCGTTCATGACGGCTACGGCATAGACATTGGACGACTCAGCCATCTTGACCCGGGTGTTGAGGGCAGCGTCCACACTATCGCTGAGGTGGAAATGGGCAATCAGCACGGTTGGGTTCTTTTCGATCAAGAGAATTATCTGCTTCACGCCAGCCAGCGTCACTGTGGCACCCACTGGCACCACGGCGCCGTTCTCGGCGATGTCAGGCGCCTGCACGCTCACGCCTGTGCTCGCGACTGGCGCGGCGAGGCCCAGCGCCTTGTAAGTCTCCGGCAGGCTCTTGGTACTGAATGCTGTCTTGTTGAACGCAGCTGAGGCGTATTGCGGAAACAGTCCGCTTGCGCACAACAGACCCGCTACCACAGCGCCTTGTCTGAGCGTCTCGCGACGAGTAGTCATATTCTTGCCTCCTCAATGGGAAAAAGTCAGCCGTGCCAAGCCTCGCAACACCTCATGATTTTGAGCCTTTTGGCCAAATTTTCATCTATGAAAACCCTATTACCCAAACGGGCTATTCAAAATCATCCCTCGGGATACTAGACGCTAAGTTCTCTCACATTCAAGAATTGCCACGTGCAGGCAACGCTGCGGGTCCGTGTCCCTTGCACACATGTGGCAGCGCTACTCCACTGTCGATAGAGGCCAAAGTCAAAGCATTTGTATGGACGGCACAATCAATCTGGCAACGGTGGTGATTTGGGGCGGCCTGGCCTTGGGCCTGGTGTTTGGCGCGGTCGCCAACAAGATCAACTTTTGCACCATGGGCGCGATTTCCGACATCGTCAACATGGAACACTGGGGTCGCATGCGCCTGTGGTTGCTGGTCATTGCCGTGGCGCTGTTTGGAAGCAGTTTGTTGCACTACTTTGGCCAGGTCGATCTGAGCAAGGCGGTTTACCAACGCCCGATCTTGCCCTGGTTTTCGATGCTGCTGGGCGGAACACTGTTTGGCATCGGCATGACCTTGGCCGGGGGCTGTGTCAACAAAAATCTGATTCGTGTCGGCGGTGGCAATTTGCGTTCCCTGGTGGTGCTGCTTGTGACCGCTGTAGCAGCTTATATGACGATGAAGGGCTTGTTTGCCCAGTGGCGCGCCTCCTACCTTGATCCGGTAAGCCTCGATCTGTCTGCGCTGGGCCTAGTCAATCAAGGCTTGCCTGGCATGCTAAGCAAACTCACTGGCTTGTCAAACGGCGCTGCCCTGCTGGTCTGTGCCGGCGTGCTTGGACTTGGACTGTTGCTGTTCATATTCAAGGATGCACGCTTTCGCAGCAACCTGACCCCGATTCTGGGTGCCATCGTTTTGGGGTTGCTGGTGGTGGCCGCCTGGTACTTGACGGGGCACATCGGCTATGGTGAAAACCCTGACACTCTGGAGACCGTCTATTTCGCCACCAATACCCGAACGCTGGAGGCGCTCAGTTTTGTTGCGCCCACCGCGTACGGCCTCGAATTGCTGATGCTATGGACCGACAAGTCGCTCAAATTGACGTTCGGCATTGCCACCGCTGTTGGCGTCGGACTGGGCTCCTGGGTGTATGCGCTGGCTTCCGGCAACTTTCGCTGGAAGGGTGAGGGCTTCGCCTCCTTCGACGATCTGCGCGTTCAACTTCTGGGTGCCGTGCTGATGGGCTTCGGTGGGGTCACCGCCATGGGGTGCACCGTTGGCCAGGGATTGTCCGGTATTTCAACGTTGTCGCTGGGTTCCTTTATCGCCCTGTTTGGAATCATCAGCGGTGCTGTGGCAACCATGAAGTACCAGATCGCGCGCGCCTAGCGTCTGGCCCCCGCGATAAGGCCTCTCCTTCAAATCAGACATAACGGACCGAACGATGAAAGACGACGGCAAGACTGTTTCCAAGAAGTCCCGCTATCCAAGGGGTGGCGTCAGCGGTTGGTTGATGCGTCCGCCAAAGTATTCACTGCTGCGCGCACTGACCGCCGGTTCAATCTGTGGCATCCTGGTCTGGGGCGGGCTCAACACCGCCATGGAGTACTCCAACCGGACAGAGTTCTGCACCTCCTGCCACGAAATGACGATCCCGGATGAAGAATTAAAAAAGACAGTGCACTACAAGAACCGCAGCGGCACCACTGTCTCGTGCGCTGACTGTCATGTGGCCAGCAGCAAGCACCCGGGCGACTATGCCCGCAAGCTGACGATGAAAATACTTGCAGCGCGGGATGTGATCGGAAAGATGACCGGTGTGGTGGACACGCCGGAGAAATACGAGGCCCACCGTCTGACCATGGCCAAGCGTGTCTGGGCCAAGATGAAGGAGTCTGATTCACAGGAGTGCCGCAATTGTCACCACTACGCAACCATGGACCCGGCCAAGCAGAAGGATCGTTCGGTGGTCAAGCACGAGGGCGCGGTGGAGGACGGAAAGACCTGTATCGAATGTCACAAGGGCATTGCTCATAAGCCTGTTCACCAGTTGCTGGAGCAGGAAGAGGCTGCTGCTGCGGCAGCGGCAGCAGCGGCAAAGAAACCCTGACGGAATGTTGAACCAACCGAGGAACGGAATGATGAAGAAAATGGCGGTGATGTTGATGGCGACGCTGGCGGGTACTGTCTGTGCAGCGCCCGACTGGAGCAAAGTTCCGGTACGAAAGATCAACCTGTTCTACCCGGGGCAGGCCTCGCTGGAATGGGCAATGAACAAACCGGACCATTCGGCCGTGCCGGACATCGTTGACAAAAAACGCAGTTGCGCCAAGTGCCATGAGGGGGACGCCAACGAGATCGGGGACAAGATCGTCAAGGGACAGCCGGTCGGCATCTCCAAACAGGTGATCGATCCCAGTCCGCCCAAAGGCAAGGTCGGTTTCACGCCGGTGATGTTTCAGACCGCGTACGACGCCGAGCGGATTTACTTTCGTTTCGAGTGGGTGCTGGCACAAGCAAGCGACAAGAAACTCGACCCCAAGAACGAAGTCAAACTCACCCTGATGTTTGACGGTGGCGGGACCGTCGAAGGTTCGGTCCTGAACGGCTGCTGGGAGACTTGTCATAACGATTTGCGCAGCATGAAGGACGCGAAAGACGACAAAAAGACCAAGTACATTAAGGGCGCCGACCTGGCCAGCGGAAAATTCATGGACCTGATCCAGTACCGCAGCGGTAAAGGTGAAAAACCGGCCGATGGCTACGTCGCAGAGGGTCGTGAGATGGAGGGCGGCAAGTCCCTGATCAAGGCCGACGGCAAGAAAGAAGGAAATAAGTGGGTAGTCACCTTCGAGCGTAGTCTGGCTGGGCTGGGCAAGGGTGACCACCCGATTGCGGCAGGCAGGGTTTACAACTTTGGCATTGCATTGCATGAGGACTACAGCAACGCGCGTTTTCATTATGTTTCCCTGGGCTACCAGTTTGGCCTGGACAAGGCCATGCCGGACGTGAAGAACTACATCAGCGTCGTCAAACAATAGCCAGCAACTCTTTTACGCGGAAGACTTATTGACCATTCACAAGAAGGAGACATCAATGGAAAAGAAAAGATGGATTGAGCGCTCGGCGCGGCTGGCGCTTGCGACCAGCGCCCTGGCAGTTTGTGCGACCGCGGCCGCACTGCCGCCGAGTGCGGCTATGTTAACCAACGCCTGTGCCGGTTGTCACGGAACGCTGGGCGCCAGCGCCGGTCTGACAATGCCGAGTCTGGCAGGCCAATCAAAAGAGGCCATCGTCGACGCCATGAAGAAGTTCAAGAGTGGTGAACGCCCTTCCACCGTCATGGGTCGCCTGGCCAAAGGGTACACCGACGCTGATTTTGCGGCCATGGGCGGCTTCTATGCCGGACAGAAATTGCATATGACACAGCAAACTGTGGACCCAAAACGGGTGGCTAAGGGGGCCAGCCTGCAGGAGTCGAGCTGCGCGCGTTGTCATATCGAGGACGGTAAAGAAGGCAAGGCCGATACACCCGCCATGGCTGGCCAGTGGTTGCCCTATCTGCAAATGCAGATGGCGATGTACATGCAAGGCACGCGCAAGATGCCCGACGAAATGGCAGAAAAGGTGAAGCCCCTGTCGGCCGATGACATTGAGTCGTTGCTGCATTTCTATGCCAACGTCAAATAACAGAGGAATGAACATGACAACTGATCGCAGAAATTTTCTCAAGTTGATCGGCGTCGGCGGCGTTGGCGCCTCCCTTGCCGCGTGCGCAGCGCCCGGGACCGGATTGGACAAAAGCGCCGGGCGCCGGGTCGTGGTGGTGGGAGGCGGCTTCGGCGGCAGCGTTGCAGCCAAATACATCCGCATGCAGGACAAGTCGATTGAAGTGGTGTTGATCGAGCAGAATCGACAGTTTATCGGGTGCCCGTTCAGCAACCTCTACATTGGCGGTTTGATGTCGGATCTGTCAACCCTGACGATCGGCTACGACACGCTGGCCGCCAAGCACGGCATCAAAATGATTTACGACAGCGTCACGGCGATTGATCCGGCCAAGAAGACCGTCACCGTTTCGGGTGGCACCGTGATCGACTACGATCGTCTGGTGTTGTCCCCAGGTGTCGACTTTCGGGCCGAGGAGCTTGAAGGCTACGATCTGGCGACGACGCCACAAATCATGCCGCACGCCTGGAAGGCCGGCCCGCAGACCTTGTTGTTGCGCAAGCAGCTTGTGGACATGCCCAATGGCGGCACGGTCGTACTGACGGTGCCGCTGGCGCCGTTTCGCTGCCCGCCCGGCCCTTATGAGCGCACCAGCATGATCGCCATGTACCTGAAGCAGCACAAACCGAAGTCCAAGATCGTCGTGCTCGATGCCAACCCCGACATCGCCTCCAAAGCCGGCTTGTTTCGCAAGGGCTGGAAGAAGCATTACGAGGGCATCATCCAGTACCGCGCCGCCCAGAAGGTGACGGCTGTCAACGTGAAAAACCGTTCGGTCTTTATCGAGGGCATGGAAGAGGTCAAGGGCGATGTGGTCAATGTCATTCCACCGCAGCGCGCCGGCCAAATCGCCCGTGCAACAGGTCTGATCGGTCCGGACAAGGCATGGTGCCCGGTCAACGGGACTACCTTTGAGTCAACTTTGCAGAAGAACATCCATGTTATCGGTGACGCCTGCATTGCCGGCGCCATGCCCAAGTCGGCCTACTCGGCCAACTCGGAAGCCAAGATTTGCGCGAGCAACGTGGTGGCACTGATGAACGGTAAGGAAACAATGGAGATGTCGGGCATTAACGTTTGCTACAGCTTCCTCTCCGCCAAGGAGGCGGTGAGTGTGGCAGGGGTTTACACCGTCAAGGGGGGGCAGATCGTGGCCCAGCCCAATTCAGGCGGGGTCTCACCCGATCTGTCGGAGACCGAGGCGATCTATGCCAGGAGCTGGCTGCAAAACATCCTGACCGAGATGTCGACCTGACGATATTCATGACAGACAACACAGTGCTCATGCTGGCACTTTTCTGTGGCCTCATTGCCGTGGCTTACGGCTTTTGGACCCGCAGCTGGATTCTTTCGCAGGATGCAGGAAACGCGCGGATGCAGGAAATTGCAGCCGCCATTCAAACCGGTGCCGCCGCCTACCTGGCGCGGCAATACAAAACCATTGCCGTTGTCGGAGTGGTGCTGGCTATTCTGATCGCCGTCTTTCTTGATCAATTGAGTGCCATCGGCTTTGTGATTGGTGCGGTGCTCTCGGGCGCTTGCGGTTTCATCGGCATGAACGTCTCGGTGCGCGCCAATGTGCGCACCGCTCAAGCGGCCAGCAAAGGTATCAGTCAGGCGCTGGACGTGGCCTTTCGCGGCGGTGCCATCACCGGCATGCTGGTGGTTGGGCTGGGCTTGCTGGGTGTCACCGGTTTTTACTGGTTCCTGGTCGCCAGGCATGACCAACGTGATGCCAGCCCTGTACAAGGGCCTGGCTGATGGCTATGCACAGCTGTCCGCATTGCAACAAAGATGGAATAACGACGCTGCGCCGAGCGTTCTTGGGACCCGCCATGGTGACCATTTGCACAGAATGTGGCGGCAAGGTGGGCGTGCCACTTGGAAGAAGCATAGTGGCGGCGGTGCCTTACTTTTTGGCAATCGGTGCGGCTTCGGTCATAGACGACCCAGTGAATACCGTCTTTTGTTTGGTCATCGGTGCAGCTCTAATGTTCGGCTTGTTTTTTAAGTTTGTACCGCTTGTCAAAAAGTGAGGTTTGGATGACCAGGAACCTCCCCTGCGCGGCTTGAGGATGGATGCACCGTTACGGATTTGGTGGTGCATCGAAACAGAGACGAAAGATGCAGAACTACGACAATTTGGTCACTGACGCGTTATCCCGGGTGAATGAAATCATGCCATGGGATTTGAGCCGAATGCTGGGAGATGGCGGGCAATCGATTCTGCTTGATGTACGGGAACCGACTGAGTTTGCCCTGTTGCACTTGCGTGGCGCGATCAACGTACCGCGCGGCGTGCTGGAACAGTCCTGTGAGTGGGATTACGACGAGACTGTGCCGGCCCTGGCCGCCGGGCGTGAACAGGATATTGTGGTGATCTGCCGTACCGGGAAGCGTTCTGCATTGGCGGCCGACGCGATGATGCGCATGGGATTTGGCAAAGTGGTTTCGCTCAAGACTGGCGTGCGTGGCTGGATCGATTATGAGCAGCCCCTGGTCGATGGGCAGGGTGCTGTACTGAATGCTGATGCTGCAGATGGGCTACTCGTGTCGCAGGTGCGGCCTGAGCAGCGTAAGCCAAGACGCTGATCGTCTGTACACCTTTTCTCCAAGTAAGCACAATGAGCACAACAAACGGTCCCAAATGGGTCGCTGGTTTCAAATCTGACTACGACAAGTTGTTTGTGAAGAAGTGGTCATCCTATTTGGGTGCCGTCCTGCTGCTTCTGGCCATTCTGGGGTTGATGATCAATGGCATGGTTTGGGGGGTGTTTGGTGGCGTCAAGTTCTGGGGCGACCGGCTTAATAATTTGATCGGACTTGGCCCCTTGCTGGGTTTGCCGCCAGAGCTCAACAGTTTCTGGTTGCACAGCATGTCGCTGATGAACATCAATTTGGTGCTTGGCGCCTTTTGTGCTGCCATGCTATCGCGCCAGTTCGCCTTGAGTCGCGCGCCCCGACTCGAATATATTTGGGCTGCGTTCGGCGGGACGCTGATGGGGATTGGTGCGTCCTTGGCGGGAGGCTGTACCACGGGGGGGTTCTTCAACCCGGTGCTGCATGCCTCGCCAGCCGGTTGGGCGATGTGGATTGGACTGATCGCAGGTGCGGCCATCGGCTTCAAACTGCTGCTGTGGACATTGGAAAATATCGAATGGGGAACGCGTGCGCCTGCCGTGCTGCAGGTGCCCCAAAGTGTGATCGCGCTTTATCCTCTGCTTGGTTCCGTGGTGGCGCTCGGGGCGCTGCTCTGGGCACTGCTGTGGCTTTACTCCGGCAGTGCGCCGCTGGTTTATCGCGCGCCCATTGTGCTGGCCGGTTTTGCCATCGGTTTCATCATGCATCGCTCGCGTTTATGTTTTTCTAGGGCTTTTCGTGAGCCCTTTGTCACCGGCGAGGGCGAGATGACCAAAGCCCTTATTCTGGCCTTGGCCATCGGTCTGCCGCTCGCGGCCCTGCTGTTTCAAAAGAAGGTGATTGACCCCTATATTGCGATTCCGGCCACGTTCTGGGTCGGCTCTTTGCTGGGAGGTGTCATTTTTGGAATCGGCATGATTTTCGCCGGTGGCTGCGCATCAGGTTCGCTTTGGCGCATGGGCGAGGGGCACATCAAGCTGTGGGTGAGCATGTTTTTCTTTGCCTGGATGGGGTCCACTGCCAGCGCACTGTTCAAGAAATTCAACCTGACCTCCATCGACGAAAACAACACGGATGCGTTTGAGCGAACTCAGATCGGATTTCAGGCCTATATGCCTGACATGTTTTCGAGTTGGGGGACTACCTTTTTGATCTCGGCAGGGTTGCTATTGCTGTGGTACGCATTGGTACGTTACAACGAATCGACAGAAAAGTTTACCTTGATGTAGCTCGGTTCGGGGCCATCACCAGGAAATGCTGGAGACAATTTTGTGCGGGCTCAGTGGCTGCTGTCGTTCGCCGCCCAGCAGTGCCACACCAGCGCGCAGCACGGTCTTGCTGCAAAAGTCCAGACCGATGGCGATCTTTTCATCGCGCGACAGAAAGTGAAATGCCAGCCCGATCAGCAAGGCGTAAAGGAGCTGCGGGCCGCCGTAATGCTCGGAAACAAAAGTGGCCGCCAGCGCAATCACGCCGCACAGCAGCAGCCCCGGCAGTACGGAGCGCAACTGCATGTAGGTCACTGCACCAGTTTGTTGCTACACACCAGTGCCCAGGCGTCCTCGATCCAGTCGCACAGGATGGAGCGGGTTTCACGCGGGTCGATGATGTCGAGAATGCCGAACTTCTCTGCCGTCTTGAACGGCGAGGTCATGTTCAGGTAGAAGGCCTCCAGTTCGGCGCGCTTGGCAGCCGGGTCGGCAGCGCTCTCGATCTCGGTCTTGTGCGCAGCCATCACACCGCCTTCGATCGGGATCGAGCCCCAGCGCGCTGATGGCCAGGCATAGCGCAGATTGAGTGCTTCGCCGTACTTGGGTCCGTGCAGCGCGCCGGCCATACCGAAGCAGCGCCGGATCAGAATCGAGACCCAGGGTGAGCGGCACTCATGCAGCGCCTGCGAGACGCGCGTGGCGCCGAGCAGCGTGCCGCCGAGTTCGGCCTCCAACCCGGTCTGGTTGCCGGGCTGATCGACAAAATTCACCACGGGCAGGCCGAACAGGCTGCACAGGTTGACGTGGCGCTCCATCTTGTAGGCGGCCTGCACTGTCATGGCGCCGCCCTGCACTTTGGGGTCGTTGGCAATCACACCGACCGGCACCCCATTCAGCCGGGCCAGCGCCGTGATGACGGAGCCGGCCTGGTAGCGCCCGATCTCAAAGATCGAGCCCGTATCCAGCACGCTGGAGAGGATCTTGCGCGGGTCGTAGATCTTGCGCCGCTCATGCGGAATGGCGTCTTTGAGCCAGTCATCGGCGCGGTTCGGATCGTCGCTCGCTGCCAGCACCGGCGCCGTATGAAAGACGCTGCGCGGCAGGTAGCTCAGGAAGCGCTGCACCTGCGCCAGCGCATCGACTTCGTCCACCGCCTCGTTGTGCACCAGTGCACTCTTGCGTTGCACCAGGTGGCCACCGAGGTCGTTCTTGTCGATGGACTGGCCATAGGCCTGCAGTACCACGTGTGGCCCGGCCGCCATCACCTGCGCCTGCGCTCGCACCATCACCGAAAAATGCGAGGACAGCACCTTGATCGCGCCCTGCCCGGCGCAGGCGCCCAGCGCCACGCCCACCACCGGCACGGTCTTGAGCAACTCGTTGGCCGGCCAGCTCGGGTACTCCGGGATCTTCGTGCCGCCGATCTGCATCAAGAGCTTGACGCTGCCGCCGGCCGAATCGACCAGACGGATCAGCGGCATGCGCAGCTGGTGCGCCATGCGTTCGATGTAAATCCATTTGTCGGCAATCGTCGCTTCCGAGGAGCCGGCGCGTATCGTGAAGTCGTCCACATGCAGCGCCACCTTGCGGCCAGCTATGCGCCCGGTGCCAACAATGGCGTTGGTGGGGTCGAGCCGCTCGAACACACCCTCGCGGCTGTAGTGGCCCTTGCCGGCCAGACTGCCGAGTTCGCGAAAGGTGTCGGCATCGAGCAGTTGCGCAATGCGCTCGCGCGCGTTCAGGCGACCGCTGGCCTTGAACTTGGCCAGCGCCTCGGGCCCGCCCATGGCGCGCGCCTGCGAGCGGCGCAGTTGCAGCTCGCTGAGTTCCTGCGCCCACTCACCGGAGGCTTCAAATTGCAGCGGCGCGCTCATTGGGCGTCCAGTTTCAGTTCGGCCACCAGGGCCTGGGTCGCCTTGAGTTCGGCCTGCAGGTAGCGGTAGGAATCGACATAGCCTTTGAACATCGGCTTGTTGCCAGACTTCTCGACCAGCGAAATCCATTCTTTGGACGCCGCCACTTTCTGCAGCGCCTGCTCCCAGAAGCGGATCTGCTCTGCATCCACCGTTGAAGGCAGCAGCACGCCGTTGAAGCTCACGTAGTCAGCCGCCACGCCCTGTTCGCGCCAGGTCAGCACATGAGCCAGGGGTCCGGTGCCGCGCTCGGGTGCCGCGCTGGCGATCATGCGCACCTTGCCTGCGAGCGCCATCGGCACCACGGTGGGGCCGGTAGCCGAGACCACATCGACGTGACCACCGAGCAGCGCGGTCATGGATTCACCGGAGGAGCGAAACGGTGCAATCGTCAGCTTGCCGATGTCGACGCCAGCGACTTTCAGCGGCTTCCCGATGGCCAGATGGGTGTTGAGGCCGCGCAGTGGCGCCACCGCGATCTTGTACGCCGTCGGCTTGAGCTTCAGGGCATCGACCAGGTCTTTCGCCGTTTTCAGGGGCGAGTCGGCGCGCACCGCGACCAGCGTGGTTTCTTCCACCAGCATCGCCACGGGGACGTACTCGCGCATGTCGGCTTTCAGGATGCCAGTGACCTGACCGGCCAGACTGCCGGTATGAAAGGTGCCAAGGAAGTGCGCGTTGCCGGGGTTGCGTTGCAAGACCTGCAATGCCATCAGGCCGGCGGCACCGGGCTTGTTATCGGTGACGATGGTCTGGTCGTTGACGAGCTTCAGCGTTTCCAGCGCGTTCTTGATTCCGCGCGCATACAGATCGACCGAACCACCTGGCGCCACGCCAATGCCGTAAGTGATGGCTTGGGTGGGCTTCCAACTGGCGGCCTGCGCGCGTGCCAGTCCCGGCATCAGCGCCAACAGGGATCCGGCAGAGCCGGCGGCGAGCAGGGCCAGCAGTTGGCGGCGGTCAAGTAATGTGGGCTTCATGGTGATTTCCTCAGACGGGTTGGGGCAGACAGACGGCACCGCCGCTGCACAGGGTTTCAATCTCTTGTTCACTCTTGCCGAGTTCGCGCCGCAGAATATCGACGCCATCGACACCCAGGTCCGGCCCGCTGTGGCGCACGCTGCCGGGGGTGGCTGAAAGGCGCGGCACGACACCACTTTGGGTGGTGTGGCCAAGCGTGGAGTGCGGCACCTGCAGCAACATGTCGCGCGCCTGAAATTGCGGGTCAGCGTAGATGTCGGCGATGGTGTAAACACGCGAAGTTGGCACCTCGCCCGCGCGCACCAGTACCTCCAGCGTTGGCGCGTCAAAGCCGCGCGTCCAGTCGCTGATGAGCGCGTCCAGCGCTTTCATGTGCTCGGGCTTGCCACGCACCTGAACGGTCTCAAAACGCGGGTCGGTTAACAACTGCGGCTGCTGCATCAAGGCCACCAGGCGTTTCCAGGTCGGCTGGCTGTTGGCCGCTATCAGCACCCAGCCGCCGTCACGCGTCGGGTACAGGCTGTTCGGCGCCATGGAAGGCAGGTTCGGCCCCTCGCGTTTGGGCACGACACCGAGTTTCTCGAAGGCCGGCACCGCGGGCTCGAGTTGCGAAAAAGCGGCCTCGTACAAGGCCACATCCACCACCTGGCCGCGCCCACTCGCGTGGCGCGAGTGAATGGCGGCCATCGCACCAAAAGCGGCATAGACGGAAGACAGGTAATCGGTGGTGGCCAGCGCCACCCGGGCTGGTGGCCGGTCTGGGTCGCCAGTGAGATGGCGCACACCACCGACCGCTTCGCAAATAGCGCCGTAGCCCGGTCGCTCAGCGTAGGGACCGCTCTGGCCATAGCCGCTGATGCGCACCATCACCAGACCCGGGTTGCGCGCCGACAAAGCGTCATAGCCCAGCCCGAGGCGCTCCATCACACCGGGGCGGTTGTTCTCGACCAGAATGTCGGCGCGTGCAATCAACTCGTGCGCAATGGCCCGACCCTGCTCGTTCTTGAGGTCCAGCGCAATGGAGCGCTTGTTGCGCAAAATGGAAGCAGCGTAGAGCGAGACATTGCCCACGTGCTGCCCCATCTGGCGCACCGGGTCGCCTTCGGGTGGCTCGATCTTGATCACATCGGCACCAAAGTCCGCCAGCAAGCGCGTGCAGGCCGGTCCGGCGATGGTGGAGCAGATCTCGATCACCTTCAGGCCAGCCAGCGGGCCTGCCGGGGTGGCCTGGGACGAGAGTGGAATTTCTGTCATGTGTGTCCTATAAAGTTGTCATCCCGGATCCGGCAGCTGTCATCCCGAACCCGGTAGTTGTCGTCCCGGGCTCGGTAGCTGTCATCCCGGGCTCGACCCGGGATCCAGTGCCACGCGAGCCATGGATTGCGGGTGCTGAAACTCCGGACCTGATCCGGGGACGCAATGACCATCAGGGGTGGAACTGTTCATGGAAAGCGAAGCGCGATGACGAGCACGGCCATCGTCATGCGGATGCCAGGCAACGGATGGCTTCGGCACCGGACTCCTCGATGCGTTGGCGCGTCAACGCCACCATGCGTTCCACATCGCCCTGCGCAAAAGCGTCGGTGGCTTCGCGCCACAACGCAGCCGAACGCTGACGCCGCTGCACCGAGGCCAGGCCGAGCTTGCTGTAGCGCAGGGTCTGCAGCGACAGGGCGGTGAGCATGCGCTGCAGGCGCTGATTGCCACATTGCCGGGCGCACAGAATCAGCAGCTTGTAGGTGGTCTCGGCGTATTCGCCTGCGTCATCCGCAACGTTGGCCAGCGCGTCCAGACGCTCGACGCCGGCACGCAGCATGGCGAGCAGTGCTGGTTGAGGCGTAGCGGAGAGCTTTCGCACCACCAGTTCAAACAGGCCGGCACGGATTTCCAGCAACTCGCGCAGTTCATCGGACGAGAGCTCGGTCACGATGGCACCGCGCCGGGCCAGGATGGTGGCCAGACCTTCGCGCTCCAGAATGCGCAGGGCGTCGCGTATCGGTCCACGACTGACGTTGAATTCATCAGCCAGTTCCTGCTCGCCGATGCGCGTACCGGTGGGCATCTGTCCCGACAGGATGCGATCGCCCACGCGCGCGGCAATCTGCTCGGAGACGGTTAGCGTGGGGTCCTGCTGTTCGGCAAAGAGCCGAAAAGCCACGGCCCCTTCCCAATCGGCAAACAGGTCCATCGGGGTATCAGACGGCTTCATGGCGCTCACTCCAGAATGGCAAGAACCTGATCGTCAACCACAAGCTCCCCTTCGGCCACCAGCAATTCAAACACGACGCCGTCAGCCAGTGCGCTGACCGGGATTTCCATCTTCATGGACTCCACAATCAGCAGCGTGTCACCCTCGGCGACGCGCTGGCCGACGGCCACTTCGACTTTCCAGACGCTGCCGGTAACTTCGGATCGAACTTTGTGCATGGGAACCCCTGTTGCTTGATTTTGATTAGCGATTGTCTGATTGTTAACAATCGTACAAAATAAAGCATTAGGGATAACCCGCGCCATGCCGGGCGGTCAATTCTTGCGAACCTCCCGAATCCGGCCCGTCACCGCACACGGACCTTGAAGCTGAAATTGTCATCCCGGGCTCGGTAGCTGTCATCCCGGGCTCGACCCGGGATCCAGTGCCACGCGAGCCATGGATTGCGGGTGCTGAAACCCCGGACCTGATCCGGGGACGCAATGACAGGCCGGGGTGGAGCAGTTCGTGGAAAATCGGACTGTCGCCCGGTCGCTCGGCCACCCGGTCGCTCAGGCCAGCTTGGCCGCCGGCGCTGCCGCTGCAGCCAGCAGGCTGGCACGCTCCTTGGCCACCGCTGCGGCTGAAGTCTCACGCACATGACCGTAGCCGCGAATCTTTTGCGGCAGGGCCGCCAGCGCCACCAGGGTGTCGAGTGACTGCGCCTGTGGTGACTTGAGCAAGGCGTTGATCTCCTGCTCGTAGGCGGCCAGCAGGCGCGCATCGAGCTGGCGCTCGGCACTGTTGCGAAACGGGTCCAGCCAGCTGCCACGCAGGCCACGCAGCGCATTCATCGCCTTGAAGGCCGTCATGACCCAGGGACCGAGTTCGGCTTTTTTCACTTTGCCGGTGTCCTTGTCCACCTTGCCGAAGGGCCAGGCGCCGAGGTGAAAGTGCAGTTGGTAGTCGCCCTCAAAGGTACTGGCGAGTTGCTGCCTGAAAGCGTCTGAACAGTACAGGCGCGCCACTTCCCACTCGTTCTTGGTCGCCAGCAGCTTGAAGTAACTCTGGGCCACGGCCTTGGCGAGCCGTTCCTTGCCACCGAGTTGCAGGTCCACCTTGGCAACCCGATCCACCAGCGTGCGGTAGCGCGTGGCGTAAGCGGCGTTTTCGTAATCCGTGAGGAATGCCTGATGACGCTGCATCAGCTCGGAGAGTGACTCGTTGTTGCGCGGCACAAACTTCACGACATTGGCAGGCGTTGCCACTTTCTGCACCGTCGCCAGATCGGTGGCGGCGCGTCGTCCCCAGAGAAACGCAGTTTTGTTGAACTCGACCTGAACCGCGTTGAGTTCGATCGCCTTGTTCAGTGCTGCCAGCGTGACCGGCACCCAGCCACGCTGCCAGGCGGCGCCAAGCATGAACATATTGGACGCGACGCTGTCGCCCATCAGGGCGCGCGCGATTTCAAGGCCGTTGGCGGCAAAGAACTGCTCGCCGCAGACACTTCTAATGTTCTTCAGCATGGCATCGGCGTCCACGCTCCAGTCGGCGTTGCGCGCGAATTCGGATGTCGGGGTCACGTCGGTGCAGACCACGACGCGGGTGCGCCCAGAGCGCATGCGTGACAGCGCCTCGTCGCCAGCGGTCACGATCAGGTCGCAGCCGATCACCGTATCGGCTTCGCCCGGCGCAATGCGGGTCGCATGCAATAGTCCGGCATTGGGTGCCATGTGGACATGCGAGAGCACCGCACCGTATTTTTGCGACAAGCCGGTCACGTCCAGAATCGAGCAGGCCAGACCGTCGATGTGCGCCGCCATGCCGAGCAACTGGCCGATGGTGACGACACCCGTGCCACCGATGCCGCCGACCAGCACACTGAAGCTGCGCGTGGGCCGCTCGAAGACCGGCAGCGCCGGCTCGGGCAACGCAGCGCTGGCCTGGCTGCTGACTTTGGCGGGCTTGCGCAGCGCGCCGCCGTGCACGCTGACAAAACTGGGGCAAAAGCCTTCGACACAAGTGAAGTCCTTGTTGCAGCTGTTCTGATTGATCTGGCGCTTGCGTCCCAGCGGGGTCTCCAGCGGCTCGATCGACAGGCAGTTGGAGACCGTGCCGCAGTCGCCACAACCTTCACACACGGCCGCATTGATGAAACTGCGCTTGGCCGGGTCGGCCCACTTGCCGCGCTTGCGCAGCCTCCGACGCTCTGTGGCGCAGGGCTGCTCGTAAACCAGCACCGTCACGCCTTTTTGTTCGCGCAGCCGGCGTTGCACCATCTCCATGTCGTCGCGGTGATGCAGCTTGACCTCTGCAGGCAAATTGGCGTTCGCGTATTTCTCGGGCTCGTCACTGACCAGCACTACTTCGCTGACGCCTTCGGCCAGCAGTTCGCGAATGGTTTGCGGCACCGTCAGATCGCCGTCCACCGGTTGGCCGCCAGTCATCGAAACAAAGCCGTTGACCAGCAGTTTGTAGGTCATGGGGACCTTGGCGGCAACCGCCTGGCGGATGGCAAGAAAACCGGAGTGGAAAAAAGTACCGTCGCCCATGTTGGCAAACACATGCGGCTCGTCGGTAAAGGGTTGCTGGCCCAGCCACATCGCGCCTTCACCGCCCATGTGGGACACGGTGCCGGTGGTGCGCGGATTGTTCAGCATGGCAATCGTGTGGCAGCCAATGCCGGCCAGCGCGCGCGAGCCTTCAATCACCTTGGTGGAGCGGTTGTGCGGACAGCCGGAGCAGAAACTGGCGTTGCGCTGCGCCGAGCCGGGCCCGGGCGCCTTCGGACCCGGCAAACTGATAGGCTGCAGGCCGCAATCGGGCTGCAGCATCAGCATGACATCGAGCAGCACCTTGGCGACGATCAGCGGCGAGATTTCGGCGTTGTTCGGGAACACGCGCGCCGTGCGCTCCAGGCCATAGGTTGGCGCGCCAAGTGCTTTGCCGATCACCTTGGGTTTGTTCGGCAGATTCAGGTCATACAGGATGGACTTGATCTGTTCTTCGAGCAGCGGACGTTTTTCCTCGACCACCAGAATCGCGTCCACATCCTGCGCCAGCGTGCGCACAAACTCCGGGTCCAGTGGCCAGGTCATGCCGACCTTGGCAATGCGGATCCCCATCTCATCGAGTTGCGCCGCCGACCAGCCCAGTTCCACCACCGCTTGGCGCACGTCCTGGTAGGCCTTGCCGGCCGACACAATGGCCAGGCGTGGCCTGGTCGTGTCGCTGCTGATGACGTTCAGATGATTGGCACGGGCGTAGGCCACTGCCGCGTAGAGCTTGTGGTTGTACAGCCGCTCTTCGGCCAGCAGAGCGGTATCGAAGGGCCGGATGGAGAGGCTGGGTGCGCCCATCGGCGTGCCCATCGGCAAGGAGGGCACTTCGGGCAGCACGATCTTCGGTGAATCCGGGCCGACGTAAATGGTGCCGCCGCCTTCAACCACGTCGGTCACCACCTTCATGCCAACCCAGCAGCCGGAAAAGCGCGACATGGCAATGCCGTGCAGGCCGAAGTCCAGCAGTTCCTGCGTGTTCGACGGGTACAGCACCGGCAAGCCGGCGGCGATGAAGATCTGGTCAGAGAAATTGGTGATGGTGGACGACTTGGCACCGTGGTCATCCCCCGCCAGCGCCAGCACACCACCGAGAGCACTGGTGCCGGCGCTGTTGGCATGGCGCAGCACATCACC
>CAITZZ010000368.1 GCA_903897005.1 uncultured beta proteobacterium
CCGCCCCAGACGCCCTCGGCCAGCGGTCTGGCGCTCGGCCACCAGCAACACCGGCTCCAGCCGACCGGCGCGTGCGCGGCGCATCAGTTCGGTGTTCGTGGAGTCAATCTCTGGCAGGATTTCGACCGTGAAGCCGGGCAACAGCGGCTCCACCGCTTCCCAGATCGCCTCAGCAGGCCAACGCACGATCATCCGGCACTTCCGACCCGACGCGCGCCTGGGCCCAACCAGGAATGCCGTGGCACCGGCTCTGCCGGGCCACAGGCATTGCCCCCTGCAAGGGGGGAGGCGGCAACAGACGCCACGGGGGTGTTCATCGTTTGCCGCGCTTGGGGGCCAGCAGGGTGCCGCGGCAATTCGGGGAACCGCACCAGCAGGGGTGCTCGGCCTTGAGCTTCTTGGTGTAGCGCTCGTCGAGCATCAGGCCGTAGTCGTAAAAGAGTTCCTCGCCGGGCGCAATGTCGCGCAGTGCCTTGATGAAGACACGCCCGTCCACCTCGTCGGCCTCGCAGTTGCCATCACACGAATGGTTGATCCAGCGCGACGAATTGCCGCCGACCTTGGCATCGATCACGTGTTCTTCGTCGATGTGAAAGTAAAACGTGTGGTTGGGGTCTTTCGGGTCATGCGGATGGCGGGCCTGCGCTTCTTCCCAGGTGATGATTTGGCCGACGTACTCGATGATGGTTTCGCCTTCGCCAATATCCTGTAGCGCGAACACGCCTTTGCCGTGGACGCCCGAGCGGCGGGTTTGGATGCGGCGGGTATCGCCTCGGGGCATTGTCTTGCTCACTGTTACTCTCTTTTCTGCGCGTCGGACAACGGGGCTCAAAAATTTGGTATGGTGAATCGTATGGGCGCGCATGTGTGCGCCTGCGTGTGTGGGCGCGCACCTGCGCGCACGCGAGAACTGGATTGTAGTCAGATGAAAAACGTCGTTTTGAACAAAACCTTGGTTATTGCCGAAAAGCCATCCGTCGCCCAGGACATCGTGCGCGCACTCACGCCCACGGCGGGCAAGTTCGAGAAACATGATGAATACTTTGAGAGCGACACCTTTGTCGTCTCCAGCGCCGTCGGCCACCTGGTGGAGATTCAGGCGCCCGAAGAATTTGACGTCAAGCGCGGCAAGTGGAGTTTCGCCAACCTGCCGGTGATTCCGCCGCACTTCGACCTGAAGCCGGTGGACAAGACCAAGACCCGCCTGAACGCCGTGGTCAAGCTGGCCAAGCGCAAGGACGTGGACAAGATCATCAACGCCTGCGACGCAGGCCGCGAGGGCGAGCTGATCTTCCGCCTGATCGAACAATACGCGGGTGGTGCCAAGCCACTGGGCAAGCCCGTCAGTCGGCTGTGGCTCCAAAGCATGACACCGCAGGCCATCCGCGACGGCTTTGGCGCGCTGCGCACCAACGCTCAGATGCAACCGCTGGCCGATGCCGCGCGCTGTCGCTCCGAGGCCGACTGGCTGGTGGGCATCAACGGCACGCGCGCCATGACTGCCTTCAATTCACGTGATGGCGGATTCTTTCTGACCACCGTGGGCCGG
>CAITZZ010000369.1 GCA_903897005.1 uncultured beta proteobacterium
GAAGGCATTCTCTGTGTAGATGGTCGCAAAATTGAAATCCTTCGCGCCCGAGTCGTAATTGGGCAGCCGGCTCTGCTCACGGTAAGGCGTATTCACATAAAAGGCACGCGGCTCCAGGGTCTGGCGAAAACGCGTGCCGAAGTAGCTGATATCACGCTCGAACACCAGCCCACTGTCCAGACTGAAGGTCGGCACCACCACACTGGCAGAGGTCGCAGTGGTCGATATCGGCGCGTCAAAAAGATAATTCGCTGTATGCAGTTGCAGCCTGGGCGTGATAAAGCCGGCCCCGCCGATCCAGGGCCGACTGATCTGCAGCAAGGAAAAAATCCGCTGGGCGTTGGGCTGCAGGGTGGAAGCGCTGTCGGACTGAAACCGGGTGTAATCGGCGTCGAGCGAATAGTCGAAGCCAGCCACGTCGTTTCTCGCAAAACGCGTTGCCAGTTGCGGCAAGCGGTCATAAGGCGGTGTGATGGGCGCCGTCAGGTCCTGCAGGGTCTGCCACTTGAGCACTCGCAAACTGTTGGAAAAATAACCCTTGCTCCAAGAGAAAGCAGCATCGTTGGCCAGCAGTCGTTGTGTCAACGAAGCCGAAGTGCCTGCAAAATCGCGCCAGTAATTGTCGTCACTGACCCGGTTCAAACCCAGATTGAAGGCCAGGCCGCCGTCTGTGATGACTCTGGTCAGGCTGTTCCTGAGGGTACCCTGATGGCCTAGCGCCAGACCCCAGCGATTGCTGTCACGCAGCAGGTCTGATGGCATCAGATCGAGCCGCACCTGCCCCGAATAGTCAGGCTCCAGGTAACGAAACTCACTGGACAGATTGACGCCGCGCTTGCTCATCAGCGTCGGTGTCAGCGTGGCATCCAGGTTCGGCGCAATATTCCAGTAATACGGGACCGCAATCACCGCGCCATTGACGTTGTCCAGACCCAAGGTGGGTGGCATCAAACCCGACTTGCGCTTGTCGCTCAAGGGAAAGCTGAGGTAGGGAACCGGCAGCAGGGGCATGCCCTTGAACGTCAGCAAGGCGCCTTCTGCCGTGCCGACATCCGATTCATTGTCGATGTGTATCGTTGCCGCGCGCAATATCCAGTCTGGCAGCCAATCCGGCCCGGGCAGGCGACGGCAACTGGTCAAACTGGCGTTGTGGATGATCGATCTCTGCTCATCGATGAAATCAACACGATCGGCCTGCCCGTTGGCATCATTCTTGGGAAAGTAGTAACTTGGTTGACTGAAAAAACCCTTGAAAGCGTCGAGCTGGAGTTCCAGCAGAGGGCCTTCATAGACATTGCCGGCCCGATTGATGCGAACTTCGCCGCTGGCGCGGGCCAGGTCCGTGGGGCGGTCATACTCGAGCCGAGCGGCCTTGATCAGCAGGTCGCCCCGGCGCAACGTGGCCCGGCCTTCCACCACCGTTTCCAAATCGGGGTGGCCAAACAGGCGCTCACCGGAGACAAATGTCGGCAGGGCGCTGCGCGGCACTGCGATCTCCTCCTGCAACCGGGGACTGGGGCTGAGTGTCAATGGCGCCTGATCCGTCTGTCCGTGAGCGCACAGCGACGTCGCCTGCAACACGGCGCAAGCAAACAGGGCAGTCGGGCTGCAATTCAGGTTGAGCAGCAGGTTGCGCATGAACTCAGGGGTAATGTCACTCTGGCAGCGGGTTGAAAAGGAACCGGAACCGTTCGGCTTTGTAGAATGGATTATCCATGAGCCATGCCCCGTCCACCGAACCCACACCAAGCACCGCACTGGACTGGCCTGACTTGCAGCGCAAGGCGGACTTCACAGCCTGGCTGGCGGCACTGGCACCGGGTCACGGCTTGCAGATCAACTCACTGCGCAGCGCTTCCGCTGACGCCAGCTTTCGACGCTATTTCCGGGTCGACACGCCAGACGGCAGCCGCATCATCATGGATGCGCCACCCGAGCAGGAAGATTGTCGACCGTTTGCCACCGTGGCTGAACTGATGCACGCGGCGCAGGTGAAGGTGCCGCAGGTTCTGGCCTGGGACCAGGCCAAAGGCTTCATGCTGCTGACTGACATGGGCGTGCAAACGATGCTGCAGGGTATCCATCACGATGACCCGCGCGCCAATCAATCAAACTACCTGCAGGCCATTGAAGCCCTGATTGCATGGCAGCTTGCGTCCCGACCGGGCGTCCTGCCACCCTACGATGAGGCTTTGCTGCGCCAGGAAATGGAGTTGTTCCCCGCCTGGTATCTGCAGCAGCACCGCGGCGTCGCCGTCGAGGGCGACTTGCGGCGCACACTGGACACCGCTTTTTCTCACATCATTCGTGAGAACCTGAGTTGGCCCAGCGTTTACGTGCACCGCGACTTCATGCCCAGGAACTTGATGGTCAGCAATGCCCCCACGCTTGCCACTGCCCCGGGATCGGCGATAGCCGATGACGCAGGTGCTGCGCTGCCCCCCGAGGGGGCTGTTTCGCCTTGGGGCGGCCCTGCGGCGAAAC
>CAITZZ010000370.1 GCA_903897005.1 uncultured beta proteobacterium
ATCATGACCATGGGTGTGGCAACGGCCAACAGCATTTTGCTGATCTCGTTCGCGCGCCAGCGCCTCGAGGCCGGCATACCGCCGCTGGCGGCGGCGCTGGAAGCGGGTGCGACCCGCATCCGACCGGTGTTGATGACGGCGCTCGCGATGATCATTGGCATGATCCCGATGGCGCTGGGCCTGGGAGAGGGCGCCGAGCAGAATGCGCCCTTGGGTCGCGCGGTGATTGGCGGTCTGCTGTTTGCCACCATCTCCACCTTGTTTTTTGTACCGGTGGTGTTTGCCGGGGTGCATCAACGTCTCAGGAGTCCTGAACCATGACCGAGCAACGCCATGCGGCCCTGGGTTTGCACCCGATCGAGTTTGAAGCGGGGGAAGACCACGTCGAACTGCTGAAACGCCGCCAGATCGTGCGCCGGACCCAGATCGCAGCCCTGGTGGTGCTGTTGCTGCTCGCGCTGGGTGCCGGGCGCACGGTGCTGAGCCGCGTGGCCAATGCGCAGGCGCTGGACGCCAGCACGGCTGAGCAGTCGCGTCAATACGTGACGACGGTTCAAGCCAGGCGCAGTGCCACTGGTCAGACGCTGGCGCTGCCCGGGACGCTGCAAGGCTTTGTGCAGTCGCCGATTGCCGCTCGCGCCAGCGGTTACGTGAAGCGCTGGACCAAAGACATTGGCAGCAAGGTTGCCAAGGGCGATCTGCTGGCTGAGATCGAGACGCCCGAAATTGACCAGCAGCTGAGTCAAGCGCAGGCGGCGCGCGATCAGGCCACTGCCAGTCTGGAGCTGGCCCGCAGCACGCTGCTGCGCTGGGAGGGCCTGCGCAAGAAGGACGTGGTCTCGCAGCAGGATCTGGACGAGCGGCGCAGCGCCGTCGCGCAGTCGCAAGCCAATCTGGCGGCGACCGAAGCCAACGTCGGTCGCTTGCGCCAGCTGGAGGACTTCAAGCGCGTGCTGGCGCCGTTCTCCGGGGTGATCACGCGGCGCAATGTAGATGTGGGGGATCTGATCGACAGTTCGCGCCTGCTGTTCACGCTGTCGCAGACCGACCCGCTGCGTGTGTACGTCAATATTCCGCAGGCCTATGCGCAGTTGGTCAAGGTCGGGCAGAAGGTCATGGTGAGCCAGGCCGAGTTTCAGGGGCAGCGTTTTCCGGGACAACTGGTGCGCACTTCGGCGGCCATCGACACCGCCACCCGCACCATGCAACTCGAAGTGTCTCTGCCCAACCCCGAAGGCATTCTGATGCCGGGGGCCTATGTCAAGGTGGAACTGAGCTTGCCAGCCAGCAAGTCGCTGGTGGCACCGACCAACACGCTGTTGTTTCGCGCGCAGGGCACCGTGGTGGCCGTGGTTGACGCGCAGGGCCGTGTCAGCCTGCGACGCGTCAAGGTCGGGCGCAACTACGGCGTCGATTTCGAAGTGCTCGAAGGCCTGACGGAGGCGGATCGCGTGGTGCTCAATCCACCGGACTGGATCGCCGATGGCCAGACAGTGGTGGCGAACCCGGCCAAGGACGGCAAGTGATTTTTCGTCCTGCATTGATCGCACTCTGCGCCAGCGTGCTGCTGGCTTGCGCCGCAGCGCCAGAGTATCAGCGACCGGCGCTGGACTTGCCCCTCGCCTGGAAACTCGAGGCGCCCTGGCGTCTTGGCCAGCCCAATGACCTTGCCAGCAAGGGCGACTGGTGGCGAGTTTTTGGCGACGCCACACTGGACGCGCTGCAGCAGCAGGCACTGCGGAACAGTCCGACGCTGGCCCTGGCGCAGGCGCGGCTGCTGCAGGCGCGCGCCACACTGGCGGCAACGTCGGCCAGCGCGCTGCCGCAGTTGGGTCTGGGTGAGCGCGTGTCACGACAGAAGATTTCTGCCAACCGTCCGCTCAGCAATTACGCCAGCCAGAATTTCTCCACGGTGCAGAACGAGCTCAGCGTCGCCATGACGGTGAACTACGAACTGGATCTGGCGGGACGTGTCGAGCAGTCGATCGCCGGCGCGCAGGCCTCGGCCGCGCAAGCTGTGGCCGAGTTGGAGAACACGCGTCTTCTGCTCAGCGCCGATCTGGCGGCCAACTATTTCAACCTGCGCGAGATCGACGCCGAACTTGATGTACTGGATCGTGCCACCGGTCTGCAACGACGTGCGTTGGAACTGGTCGGCGCGCGGCGCGAACTTGGCGCTGCCTCGGGCCTGGAGGTAGCGCAGCAGCAGGCATTGCTGGAGACGACGCTGGTGCAACTGGAACTGCTGCGCCGCCAGCGTGGCCAGTTCGAGCACGCGATCGCCACCTTGACCGGTGCGGCCGCGCCGCAATTCAGCCTGGCGCCAGAGCGGCGTCAGCAGCTCGCCCCCCCGGTGCCGCTGGGCCTGCCGTCGGAGCTCTTGCAGCGCCGACCTGACATTGCTGCCGCCGAGCGCGCCATGGCGGCGGCCAATGCGCAGATTGGGGTTGCAAATGCCGCCTTCTACCCCAGCATCACGCTGGGCTCTAGCCTCGGTGTGGACAGCCGGGATCTGGCCAGTTTGTTTGACGCGCCGAGTCTGCTGTGGTCGCTCGGTGTCTCGGCCACGCAGTCCCTGTTTGACGGCGGCCGCTTGCGCGCCAATCTCGAATTCTCCCGTGCTGGCTACGACGCCACGGCCGCCAACTACCGGCGCGTGGTGCTGCTGGCCATGCAGGAAGTTGAGGACGGAATTACCGGACTGACTGCACTGCGCCGTGCCTCGCTGCAGGCCGCAACGGCCAGGGCAGCGGCGCAGCGGGTGCTGGACATGACGACGGCCCGCTACGAAGGTGGCTTGTCGCCGTATCTGGAACTGGTCACGGCGCAGCAGGCCTTGTTGATCAGTGAGCGCCAGAGCGTTCAGTTGCTGGGGCAGGAACTGGTAACGACGGTGTTCCTGATCAAGGCGCTGGGCGGATCAATCCCCGACTAACTTCTGCAGTCGGCGCTGCACGAGGCGGGAGATGACGAAGCGGCCAATCACATCGGTTTGTGACAGCAGGCGGGTACCTTCCAGCGTACAACTGGACTGTCGCGCCGCAAGATCCGCCTCCGGCAATTTTTTTTGTGCCTGCAGCGCGGCAGCGAGCTGCGCTTGCGAGCGCGCCTCGTCGCGCTCGCCCTGCAAATAGGCCTGGCCGATGAAGGCGCCTCCAGCTTCCAGCGTACTCACCAGCAAGGGGCGCGACTCGGTCTGACCTGCCTTGACCTGCCTGGCCAGTTCTTCCGAGCGGACGTCCAGGGCGGCCACGCATTCGGATGTGTGCAATTCGCGCTCGGTCGGCGCGTCGGTGCTCGCGAGAGCCATCCGGGCCGCAAACAAGAGGAGGAGGAGGAGGGGGATGCAAAACAGACGTGTCATGAACAGCTAACGAATCAGCTTCTCGTGCCGTGGACAGGCTGGTCTGTCGTTTTGGGTAACTCGATGGTAAAGATGGTTACACCGAGCGCAGACTCGACAGCGATGGTGCCGCCATGTGCCAGCACGATGGAGCGCGTGATGGCCAGGCCCAGGCCGGTGCCTTCGCCGGAACGCTGGCGTGACGGGTCGACCCGGAAGAAACGGTCAAAGATCCGCTCCAGAAATTCCGGTGCTATGGTGTCGCCGGTGTTTTCGATGGCAATCGAGACCGCGTCGGCTCGGCTGCGGATGTTGACGCGCAGCGTCGTGCCCGCGCCCGAATGCCGCACGGCATTGGACAGAAGATTGCCAAGAGCCCGGCGCAGCATGAGACGGTCGGCGCTGACCTCGTCTGCGCCTTCAAGGCTCAGCTGCAGTTGCTTCTCCTCAGCCACCGCCTCGTAGTAATCAAAGAGCACGCCTACTTCGGCGACCAGATCGACGACTTCCCTGTTGGGCACGACCAGTCCGTTCTCCGCTTTCGCCAGCAGCAGCATGTCCGAGATCATGCGTGCCATGTGCTCGCATTCTTCGGCGTTGGACTCCAGAATGCTGCGGTACTCGTCGGCACTGCGCGCCTTGGACAGGGCGACCTGGGTCTGCGTCATCAGGTTGCTCACGGGTGTGCGCAGCTCGTGCGCGATGTCGGAAGAGAAATCAGAAAGCCGCATGAACGCGTCCTGCAGGCGCGCCAGCATGTCGTTGAGGGATTGCGCCAGTTCAGCCAGTTCCAGTGGCACCGAGGTGACGGCCAGGCGTTGGTTGAGTTGCTGTGCGTTGACACCCTGCGCCTGCTCGCGCATGGCACGCAGCGGCGCCAGCCCACGCCGCACGGCGGCCCAGCCCAGCAAGCCGGTCAGCAGTGCCGCGCCAGCCACGAATAACCACAGTGTCTGCAGAAACGAGCGCATATAGGTCTGATGGTGCGCAATGTTCGTGGCCACCGCGACCATCACCCTGGCGTTGTTGTTGGTGCCGGTTGGCAGTTCCGCTGCGATGGCCCGGTAGCTTTGGCCAGCAAGCGTCCACAGCACCGGGCGGTGCGGCGCCCGGCTGACGCTGGAGGCGACAAGTGACGGCGCAAAGCCGGCGTGGTGCGTGGCGAAAATCACCGTCTGGTTGGCGCTGATGACCATCACTTCCAGACCATGGTGACCGACCAGCGAGTCGTCAAGCTGCTGTGCCAGAGCCTGAAGATCATCGTGCGACTTGACCGAGGCCAGCGCATGGCGCGTGAGTTCCATCTTGCCGCCCAGCACCTCCATGTCCAGGTCTTCGAAGTGCTGTTCCACCGAACTGGCGATCACCATGCCCAGGGCCAGCAGCACGACCGAGGAAGCGACCGCGAACAGCAGCGTCAGGCGCCAGGTGATGGAGACTTTGCCAGTCAGACGCAATCGGGATTCTCCAGAACATAGCCCATGCCACGCACGGTGCGGATCAGCTTGGGCTCGAAGTTGTCGTCGAGCTTGGCGCGCAGACGGCGCATGGCGACCTCGATGACGTTGCTGTCGCTGTCGAAATTCATGTCCCAGACCTGGGACGCAATCAGCGAGCGCGGCAGCACTTCGCCTTGCCGGCGCAGCAGCAACTCCAGCAGCGCAAACTCCTTGGCCGTGAGCTCGATGCGTTTTCCGGCGCGGCTGACACGACGGCGCAGCAGATCAAGTTCGAGATCCGCCGCGCGCAGGAATTCAGACGCGCTGGCCTTGGCACCCCGGCGCAACAGCGTGCGCACGCGCGCCAGCAACTCGGAAAAGGCAAAGGGCTTGACCAGGTAGTCGTCGGCGCCAAGTTCCAGACCCTTGACGCGGTCATCCACGTGATCGCGCGCACTCAGGAACAGCACCGGCGTGTCCTTGCCCGCCTTTCGTATACCCTGCAGCACCGACCAGCCGTCCAGACCCGGCAGCATCACGTCCAGAATGGCCAGATCGTAGCTTTCGGTCAGTGCGTGATGCAGGCCGTCCTGTCCGTCGCGCACCAGGTCGACGACAAAGCCGGCCTCGACCAGACCCTGCTTCAGGTAGTCGCCGGTTTTGGGTTCGTCCTCGACGATAAGAATTTTCATGGCCGCCATTGTGCGCTGAGCGATTGCTGATGCGATGAAGATAACAGGAATGTAATCTGACGGTCAGCCTGCTGTGGGGGGCGCAACTGCACACTGCGGGTCATGAAAATACTCAACACCCTGGTGATCTTGGCCCTGGCCGGGTTTGTTGCCAGCGCTGCGGCCAGTGGCACCCACGCCGGTGGGCATGAACACGATGGCGCCGGCATTGGCTTGCCTGGACAGGCTGCCAGAGTGAGCCGAACCATCGCGGTGGACATGACAGACAGCATGCGATTCATTCCGGCCAAGCTGGCTGTCAAACAGGGTGAGACGATTCGTTTTGTGATCAGGAACTCAGGCCAGCTCAAGCACGAGTTTGTGATGGGCACCGTCAAGGACCTGAAAGCGCACTACGAGCTGATGAAGAAGTTCCCCGCTATGGAGCATGCCGATGACAACATGCTAACGGTGGCACCGGGGCAATCCGGCGAATTGATTTGGCAGTTCACCAAGACCGGGGCGATCAACTTCGCTTGTCTGCAGAGCGGACATTACGACGCCGGCATGAAAGGCGTGATTGAGGTCACGCAGCGACACCCGGCGAAGAACCCCTGAAAAATTCACACACTCTTTTTGTAAAAGGAAAACCTCATGAAACTCCGTCAATCTTCCCTATGGATCCTCGTACTGGCCAGCGCAGGATTCTCCGTCGCCAGCATGGCGCAGACGGATCACAGTGGTCACGGCGCGATGGCGACAAAGCCTGTCTCGACTGCAGCCAACTCTGCCATGCAGGAGGGTGTGGTCAAGAAGATTGACAAGCCGGCAGGCAAGGTGGCCTTGGCGCATGGGGCGCAAAAGGACGGCATGCCGGCCATGACCATGGTCTACCGCGTGAAAGATGCAAGCTGGCTCGACAAGTTGCAAGTGGGGCAGAAAGTTCGCTTTGCCACTGACGCTGCCGACAGCATGTCCGTCGTGCGATTGGAGTTGCTGAAATGAGCCGAAGAAACCTCTTCGTCGCAGCTGCGGTCCTGCTGATTCTGGCGCTGGGTCTGGCAGGCCTGGTGTACAAGATCCAGAACGACGAGCGCACTGCACAGGCGACCCAAAGTCAGGCAGCCTTGGTACGTGCGCATTCGCCGATGTTCGGCAACGCCGACGCGCCGGTGCACATTGTTGAGTTCCTGGACCCGGCCTGCGGCACCTGCGCCGACTTCTACCCGTTTGTGAAAGCGCTGATGGCAGCGCACCCGGGGAAAATCAAGGTTTCGGTTCGGTATGCGCCGTTTCACCGAGGCTCGGACCAGGTGGTGAAGGTGCTGGAGGCGGCGCGCAAGCAAGGGCAGTTCAAGCAGGCACTCGAGGCCTTGTTTGCCGCGCAGCCGGTTTGGGTGCAGAACCATGTGGCGCAAGTGGACCTGATTTGGGGCCCCTTGGGCAATTTGGGGCTGGACATGGGTCGTCTGCGTGCGGACATGAACTCACCCGAGGTCGCCCAGGTGTTGCAGCAGGATCTGGCTGATGCCAATACGCTGGGCGTGGCCATGAC
>CAITZZ010000371.1 GCA_903897005.1 uncultured beta proteobacterium
CGCAGCTGGTGGCGCGGCAATACGACAAGGGCAGCGCCATCCACATGGCGACCACGCTGGAAATTGACGCAGTGATAGACCCGGCCGAGACCCGGGCCTGGTTGGCGCGCGGGCTGCAGGCTGCGCGCGTAGCACCGCTGAAGCCACGCGCCAGCATCGATACCTGGTAGCCACTGCAAGAGCCGTCGAACCGTTTCTACACGCGAATCAGATCGCGCAGTCTGCCCGAAAGCTCATCGAGCAACAGGCGAAGGTCATCAATGGTGGCAATACCGTGCGCCGGTTGCTCGTGCTGGACGGCATCAACCAGCGCCTGCGCCATGCCGTGGATGCGGTGGTGCAGGTCCACCAGCGCCTGAAACTCCGGCAACTCGCCAAAACGCACCCGCCCGTCACCCAGCTGCCAGCGGCCAAAGTGGCACTCGCTGGCCTCCATGGGGGGTGAAATGGCGACATCGCTCTCCAGAAACTCCTCCAGTGCGCGCAGCCAATGCCGGTGTCCCACTTCAATGAAGACCACGGCCTTGTCATCGCGGCTCAGGACGCGCTGATGCCAGGCGGTCCAGCTCGGGTCCGGGCGCCAACTGGCCAGCCACTGGGGCAACTCGCTGGCCGGCATGGGGCGGGCAATGCCGAAGCCCTGCGCCAACTCGCAACCCAGGCTGAGCAGCAAATCGCCGTGGGGCACGGTTTCCACGCCTTCGGCTATCACATCGCGCCGGAAGGCCGAGGCCAGCCCGATCACGCTCTCCACAATGGCCAGATCGTCCGGGTCGTCCAGCATGTCGCGGACAAAGCTCTGGTCGATCTTGAGCATCTCGGCGGGCAGGTGTTTCAGGTAGCTCAGTGACGAATATCCCGTGCCAAAGTCGTCCAGCGCAAAGCCAACGCCCAGGGTGCGGCAGGCCTGCATGACAGAGGCAACATGACCGATGTCTTCCATGGCGCTGGTCTCCAGCACCTCCAGCTCCAAACTGCGCGGCGGCGCATCGGGGTGCGCCAGCAGCATTCTGTTCAGGCGTTCGACAAAGTTGCCCTGTTGCAATTGCCGCACGCCAATGTTCACGCTGACCGGGATCTGCAAACCACCGGCCGCCCACAGTCCCATTTGCGTCAAGGCCTCGTCAATGACCCATTCGCCCAGTTCCACGCTGATCGGGTTGTTTTCGATGACGGGCAGGAACTCTCTGGGTGGCAGCAGTCCCTGCTCGGGGTGTTGCCAACGCATCAGTGCTTCGACGCCCGTCATTTGGCCGGTCTTCATGTTCACCTTGGGCTGGTAATGCAGCACGAATTCGCGCCGATCCAGTGCCTCGCGGATGTGCCCGAGGTCCTCACGCCGGGTCTTTGCCTCCACATCCTGTTCAATGTCGAAATGGTGGTACCGGTTCTTTCCGGACAATTTGGCGATGTACATGGCCTGGTCCGCGTGGCGCATGAGCTGGTCGGCATCGGCAGCGTCCCGTGGGAACTGGGTGACGCCGATGCTGACCGAGACTTGCAGCAAAGTGCCGCCCACGGTCACAGGGGTGGCGGCGGCCTGCAGCAGGCGCTGCAAGACCAGTTCGCAATCCTGCGGTTGCTCCAGGTCTACGAGCACGGCAACAAATTCGTCGCCGCCAATGCGCGCCAGGGTATCGCCATCGCGCAGGGCCGACTTCATGCGCTTGGACAGGGCAATCAGCAGCTCGTCTCCCACGCCA
>CAITZZ010000372.1 GCA_903897005.1 uncultured beta proteobacterium
CGCACGGGTAGGTGCCAAATCCAGCAGCCCCAGAACCGACAGGTGAAAAGTGGCATTGGCTGCGGATAGCAGCAGCAGCAGCCCCGCCAGTGGCAGATTGCGGGTATTGCCGGCTCGTAGCAGCAGACGGAGCAGCAGCAGGGCAACGATGGGCAACAACAGGGTATCGAGCACGGCGTAGACCGCATAGGGCGCCGTCAACGCCGCGATTCTGGCGCTCAGCCAGAGCAGCGCCAGGGCGCCAAGAGGCAGTCCGCGCGGTGTGGCCAGACCGGTCCAGGCCTTCACCGCCGTCATCAGAAACCCGATGATCACCGCCGAGGCAAAGCCCAGCAGCATCTCGTGCGCGTGCCAGAGCAGCGGTGACAGGGCCGGTGCCCAGACCCACTGTCCCAGGAACACCATCATCCAGACCGGCACCGCCAGCGCCGCCAGCACGGCAGCACCCAGGTAGAAGGGTCGGAAGCCTAAGCGCAAAAAGGCGGCACCACGGGGCGCCGGGGCGACGGGTTCGAGGATCTTGAGTATCGGAATGTGGGTCATGGTTTTGCATTCAGGGTTGGGGTACACCGGAGTCGGTGTTCGGCACCAGATCGGCCAGCGTGACCCGGTCCAGCACCTGCAGATAGCTTTGCAGAGCCTGATTGAGCACACCCTTCAGGCGGCAATGTCCGATCAGTCGGCAGTCGTTGTGGGCGGGGTCAAAGCACTCCACCATCGTGAAGTCGGTCTCTGTCTGGCGCACCACATCACCCAGCGCAATGTCTTTCGCCGGTTTGAGCAGCCGCAAGCCGCCGCCGCGCCCGCGCGTGGTGGCAAGCAGACCCTGGTTGGACAGTTCGACCACAACTTTGGTGAGGTGGCTGCGCGAAATCTGATGCGCCTGGGCAATCTCGGTGATGGTCACGGGCTGCGCTCGCCCCTGGCTGGCCGCGCAGTACATGAGCACGCGCAGGCTGTAATCGGTCCAGCTGGTCAGTTTCATCAAAAAGTTCCTGCTCCGGAGACGACCGGAAAGTTAAAGATTCATTTTTGATGAATTTTATAGGATCGCGATGGACAGATCGTCCGGCAAACCTTTTGACAGCTCAAAGACCGCGTTGCCAGTCCGGGCGAAGCCCTGCGGCCTGTGGTTGCACTATGGCTGTTCGCACCTGCAGCAGCAGACGCTCTTTTTCGGCACCCAGCACGCCTTTGAGTACCAGCCAGTTGGAGGCGTGGTCGCTGCGAAACACGGTGCGCTTCAGATCGAGCGTCTGCAGAAACTGCTCCATCTCGGAAAACAATTCCTGTTGATTGAGCGGCTCCCAATCGGGAAAGCCCTGGCGAAAGCGCTGCTCGCCCTGGGGGAAACTCACCACCAGCGTTGCCAGAAATTCCGGCTGCGTCGCATTGGCCAGACGGGCCGAGTTCTGTGCATGCTGCGCTGTCAACAATCGACCGCCCAGACCGTTGAGCAGCATCACCGAACGGCTGATGCCCGCCGCGCCCAGTTTGTCGAGCGCCGCGCACGTGCTGTCAAACGTTTCGCCTTTGCTGACCTTTTGCAGCACCTCGTCGTCACCCGACTCGGCTCCGATATACGCCAGGTCCAGCCCGGCGGCGCGCAGTTCCGTCAGTTCCTGCACCGTCTTGTTGCGCAGGTTGCGCGGCAGGCAGTAGCTTGAAATGCGCCGGACCCGGGGCAAATTCTGTTTGATGGCCGACAGCAGATCCATCAGACGCCGGGTGGACAAAACCATGGCGTCGCCATCACCCAGAAAGACCCGTTGCACCTCGGATGCATAGAGCTCGCCACAGCGCCGGATGCTGTCCAGCGTCTCCAGTTCATCACGCGCACGAAACTTTTTTTGCGGCGCGGTGTACATCTCACAATAGGTGCACCTGTTCCAGGAACAGCCGTCGGTGACCGGCAGGATCAGGGACTGCGCCTCGCTGGGCGGGCGAAAAACCGGGTTGACGTAACGAATCGGGAAATTTTGCTTCACGTCGCCGATTGTCGGGCTTTGCGCGCAGGCTTCTTGACAGGCGCTGCCCTGGCCTTGGCGCGCGAAGGCGCCAGCGCCTGCTCCAGCTCCGTAATCGACTCATCGGTGTAATCCAGCATGCGCTGCAAGGCCGGCACCGAGCGGCGGCAGGCGATGTAGCCAAAGCCCAGCTTGTCGCCGTAGCCACTGATGGTGATGTTGAGCGCCAGATACTGCGTCGGAATGGAG
>CAITZZ010000373.1 GCA_903897005.1 uncultured beta proteobacterium
CGCCGCGGCGCCTGCGGGTGGCACATAGATCACCGATACGGTGGCGCCAGTTGCTTGCGCTGCTTCCTTGACCGATGCGTAGATCGGTATGTTGAAGATCGATTCGCCGGCCTTTTTCGGGTTGACGCCGGCAACAAAACAGTTCTTCCCGTTGGCGTATTCCTGGCACTTCTCAGTGTGGAACTGGCCGGTCTTGCCAGTGATACCCTGGGTGATGACTTTGATGTCTTTATTGATGAGGATGGACATGATTGACTTCCAAGGTTTATGACTGAAGAGCGGCAATCACTTTTTGCGCCGCATCGGCCATGGTGTCGGCGCTGATGATGGGCAGACCGGAATCGGCCAGGATTTTCTTGCCCAGTTCTTCGTTGGTGCCCTTCATGCGCACCACCAGCGGCACATTCAGATTGGTTGCCTTGCATGCGGCAACCACACCGGTGGCAATGGTGTCGCATTTCATGATGCCGCCGAAAATGTTGACCAAAATCGCCTTGACCTTGTCGTTCTTGAGCATGATCTTGAAAGCTTCGGTGACTTTCTCGGGTGTGGCGCCGCCACCGACATCAAGGAAGTTGGCTGGCTCCCCGCCAAACAACTTGATGGTGTCCATGGCCGCCATCGCCAGGCCTGCGCCGTTGACCAGGCAGCCGATGTTGCCGTCCAGGCTGATGTAGGCCAGATCAAACTTGCTGGCTTCGACTTCGGCTGGATCCTCTTCGTCGAGGTCCCGGTAGGCGACGATCTCCGGATGCCGGTACAGCGCGTTCGAATCAAAGTTGAACTTGGCGTCCAGCGCCTTGATGTTGCCGTTGCCTTCGAGAATGAGGGGGTTGATTTCAACCAGAGAAGCGTCGGTGTCCATGTACACCTTGTAGAGCTTTTGCAGCACGTCCACACACTGTGCGGTGGAGCCCGCCGGCACGCCGATGCCGTTGGCCAATTCGGTGGCCTGGGCGGTGGTCAGACCGGTGGCTGGATCAACGAAGGCCTTGATGATCTTCTCGGGTGTGGCATGTGCCACTTCCTCGATGTTCATACCGCCTTCGGAGGAAGCCATCAAGGCCACACGCTGGCTGGCGCGGTCGGTGACGGCCGAAACGTAATATTCCTTCTTGATATCAGCGCCGTCTTCAATCAGGAGGCGGCGCACTTTCTGACCCTGCGCTCCGGTTTGGTGCGTCACCAGTTGCATGCCCAGAATTTCACCAGCCAGTTGTCTGACCTCGTCGATGGATCGCGCCAGCTTGACGCCGCCACCTTTGCCGCGGCCCCCGGCGTGAATCTGCGCCTTGACGACCCACACCGGGCCGCCCAGCTTCTGCGCGGCTTCCACCGCTTCCTGGACCGTGAATGCGGCAATGCCACGCGGCACCGGCACACCAAACTGACGCAAGATTTCCTTGCCTTGGTATTCGTGAATTTTCATAAAATTTCCTAATCAGTTGGGGATAGAACTGAAGGTCTTTCCCCACGACAAAACCGGGATGCTCTGTAGCGGGCACTGGACAACGCAGTGCCAGACTGTATCATGCTGCAATGCACCAAACTTTAGTCATTCTTACGCCGCATGGCCCGACCTCTTGATCAGGAACAAGTCAATGCAAAAGATATTCATTGATGGTGAAGCTGGCACCACCGGCTTGCAGATCCGGGAACGTCTGCAGGACATGGAGGGCATCCAGTTGGTCAGCATCGCTCCCGAGTTGCGAAAAGATCCTGGAGCCAAGCGCGAACTGATGGCTCGGATGGATCTGGTGGTGCTTTGTCTGCATGACCAGGCTGCGCTGGAGTCGGTCGCGATGATCGATGAAATGGCTCGCATCAGTGGCCAACCGGGTCCCAAAATCATCGATGCGTCGACGGCACATCGAACGGCAGCGGGCTGGGTCTACGGTTTTGCCGAACTCACTTTGGGGCACCGCCAGCTGGTGGCGCAGGCGCGGCGCGTTTCCAATGGCGGCTGTTACGCGACGGGTGCCATCGCGCTGCTTCGCCCCCTGCTTGATGCGGGTCTGATCCCCAAGGATTTTCCTCTGACCTTGCCGGCTGTGAGTGGCTATTCGGGTGGGGGACGCAGCATGATCGAAGCCTACGAAAGGAACGAGGCACCGGCTTTTGAACTGTACGGACTCGGCCTGAAACACAAGCACCTGCCCGAAATCATGAAGTACAGCGGCTTGGCGCGGCGACCCGTCTTTGTACCGAGCATCGGCAATTTCAGACAGGGCATGCTGGTGCAACTGCCTTTGCATCTGGACTTGCTCCCGGGGCAGCCCAGCGCACAGGACCTGCGTGATGCGCTGAGCCGGCACTACAGCGGCAGTGAGTGGGTGAGCGTCGAACCTGCGACGCCCGATGGCAGGCTTGACGCGCTGGCCCTGGCCGGCAGCGACAGGATGGAATTGCGGGTTTTTGCCAATCAGGGTGCCGATGACGGGTTTAGCCACGCTGTGCTGGTGGCCCGACTCGACAATCTGGGCAAGGGAGCCAGCGGTGCCGCTGTGCAAAATCTCAAGCTGATGCTAGGCCTTTGACGATTCTGCGGATCGCCTCCGCACCGAAGCCACGCGCCGCCAGAAAGCGGATTTGCCGCGCCGCCTCCAGTGGGGTGGCTGGCGCCACGCCAAACTTTTTTTGCCAGACCGCCAGCGCCCGCTCGTTTTCGCTGAGTTTGAGTTCTGCCATTGCCTGGGCTACGGCTTGCGGGTCCAGACCTTTGCTTTGCAGCTCCTGTTTGACACGTGCCGCGCCGAGTTTGGCGGCGCGCCGATGCAGCACGGATTCGATCACCCGCTGTTCGCTGATAAAGCCCTTGGCCTGCAGTTCGTCCAGCGCGCGCTTGAGCGTACCCGGTTCTTCTTCGAATCTTGCGAGCTTGCGCTCGAGTTCCGTGCGGGAGTGTTCGCGGCCACTGAGCAGCCGCAAGGCGCGGCCTTTCAGTGACAGTTGGACCGGCGACACAGGTCTTATGCCTTGCTGATTGCTTCGGCCTTTTTGCCTGGCGCTTTGGTTTTTGCATCAGGCTCTGCCAAAGCGGGCAGCAGAGGGATGCCGAGCGACAGGCGCACCTTGTTTTCAATCTCGTGTGACAGCTCCGGATTTTCGCGCAGAAACTCTCTGGCGTTGTCGCGTCCCTGGCCGATCTTTTCACCGTTGTAGGCGTACCAGGCGCCAGACTTGTCCAGAATGTTGGCGTTCACACCCATGTCGATGATTTCGCCGTGGCGACTGATGCCTTCGCCAAACAGAATGTCAAATTCGGCCGTCTTGAACGGTGGCGCCACCTTGTTCTTGACGACCTTGACCTTGGTTTCATTGCCGATCGCTTCGTCACCTTTCTTGATGGTTCCGGTACGCCGGATGTCCAGACGCACTGAGGCGTAGAACTTGAGCGCATTGCCGCCGGTGGTGGTTTCCGGAGAACCAAACATGACGCCGATTTTCATGCGAATCTGGTTGATAAAGATGACCATGCAATTGGTCTTCTTGATGTGCGCTGTGAGCTTGCGCAGGGCCTGACTCATCAGCCTGGCCTGCAAACCGGGCAAAGAGTCACCCATTTCGCCTTCAAGTTCCGCTTTCGGCGTCAGCGCGGCAACCGAGTCAACCACAATCAGGTCGACAGCCCCGGAGCGCACCAGGCTATCCACGATTTCCAGCGCCTGCTCGCCGGTATCGGGTTGGCTGATCAGCAGGTCCTGCAGGTTGACGCCAAGGTTTTGCGCATACTGGATGTCCAGCGCGTGTTCGGCGTCAATGAAGGCGCACTGGCCGCCGACTTTTTGCATCTCCGCAATGACTTGCAGGGTCAGCGTTGTCTTGCCGGACGATTCCGGGCCGTAGATTTCGACCACCCGACCGCGTGGCAGGCCACCGACCCCCAAAGCGATGTCCAGACCGAGGGAGCCGGTTGAAACCACCTGGATGTCTTCAATCACCTCACCCTCACCCAGGCGCATGATGGTGCCCTTGCCAAACTGTTTTTCAATTTGGGCCAGCGCCACCTGCAGGGCTTTGGCTCTTTCGCTGTTGGCGGGGCTTGGGGCTTTGACGGATGCGTCCATAAAGTACTCCTTGAATGGCAACGGGTTGATTTTGGCTTCGATCAAAGCACCCTCTGGTTTTAACAACAGGCTGGATGCTTGAACAGTAGTCTAATGCAGTTATTGAAATCAGTAAACTACATTTTTAGTCAATTTGATTTACTATATTCAACATGTTTGAAACAAGCGAAGTTGTCCTCAGGCCGGGCTGGCGCCAGGCCCATCTAGGGCATTGGATGAGCCTGGCGCTGCAGCGCTTCGATGCCCGGGTGCTGTTTCTGATGTCTCGCAACGAAAACGTCCCTCTGGCCTTGTCCAATCTCGCTGCGCGTGGTTGCCTGAGCGCGTCCCACATCCACATTACGCGCCATCTGGCACTGGAGGGCTCGCGCCTGACGGAACTGGCTCAGCGTGCCGGTGTCAGCAAGCAGGCCATGGGCAAACTGGTGGAACAGTGCGAGGCCTGGGGTTTGGTTGGCAAAATGGCTGACCCCCGCGACGCGCGTGCGCGACGCATTGTGTTCACGCCGGTTGGGCTGGCCTGGTTGCAGGCCTTTGGCGATGCCGTTGCGCAGGCGCAGGACGAACTCAGGGCGGCCGTTGGGGCAGAGGTCGCCACCGTGATGGCCATGGGGCTGGAGGCCTATGCCGCGTAAACCCCGCCTATCTTTCGCGAAAATTACAGGCAGATTCGTGGACGCCTAGAATCGCTTGAAAAATGGAAATGCCGGCCTCCGGTTTTTACCCCCATAGGAGACAGACATGCGAATTCTGATTGCGGAAGATGACCAGGTGCTGGCCGATGGCCTGTTGCGAACATTGCGCAGTTCGGGTGCTGCTGTCGATCACGTTGCCAGTGGTGCCGAAGCCGACGCGGCACTGATGACCAACACCGAATTCGATCTGCTGATCCTGGATCTGGGTATGCCCAGGATGCACGGCCTTGAGGTCTTGAAGAAACTGCGAGCGCGTGGCTCCTCCTTGCCGGTGCTGATTCTGACCGCCGCCGACAGCGTCGAAGAGCGCGTCAAGGGCCTGGACTATGGTGCCGACGACTACATGGCCAAACCCTTCAGCCTGCAGGAACTGGAGGCGCGCGTACGCGCCTTGGGCCGACGCGGCATGGGAACGGCGAGCAGCATGATCAAGCATGGCCCGCTGATTTATGACCAGTCCGGCCGCGTTGCCACGATTGATGGAGCCATGGTCGAGTTGTCGGCGCGCGAACTCGGCCTGCTCGAAGTGCTGCTGCAACGTGCCGGTCGCCTGGTCAGCAAGGACCAGTTGGTGGAACGGCTCTGTGAATGGGGCGAAGAAGTCAGCAATAACGCGATCGAGGTGTACATCCACCGCCTGCGCAAGAAGATCGAAAAGGGCCCGATCCGGATTGCCACTGTTCGCGGGCTGGGTTATTGCCTTGAAAAAATCCCAGGGTGAACATTTTTCATCAGGAGCAACGCTCGCTGTTCGGGGAGATTCTGGACTGGATGCTCACGCCCATGCTCCTGCTGTGGCCTATCAGTCTGGTATTGACCTGGCTGGTCGCACAAAGCATCGCCGGCAAACCCTTTGACAGGGCGCTGGAATACAACGCGGGGGCGCTCGCGCAACTGGTCAATGTCAGCAACAACCGGGTGCAGTTCAACCTGCCGCTACCGGCGCGCGAATTGCTGCGCGCCGATGACTCCGACACGGTTTACTACCAGGTGCTGGGTAGCCGCGGTGAGTTTCTGAGTGGCGAGCGTGATTTGCCCTTGCCGGCCGAGGACGAGAAGGTCTTCTTTGGAGAAGTCCGGATCCGCGATGCCGAAGTCCACGGCGTGGATGTCAAGATTGCCTATACCTGGGTCAAGTTGCCAGCGTCAGGGGCCAGACCGGCTCTGGTGCAGGTGGCCGAAACGCTTGAAAAAAGATCCGTGCTGGCGACCGAAATTGTCAAGGGCGTCATGTTGCCGCAGTTTGTCATCCTGCCGATGGCGGTGCTGCTGGTCTGGCTGGCTCTGGTGCAGGCGATCAAACCACTCAATCAGCTTGAAGAGCGGATACGTGCACGCAAGCCCGACGACCTGAGCCCGATTGATGCGCGTGCGGTGCCGCTGGAAGTCGCGCCGCTGGTGTCCTCGGTTAACGACTTGCTGATGCGACTGAAAGACTCGATCGCGACGCAAAAGCGCTTCCTGGCTGACGCCGCCCACCAATTGAAGACACCGTTGGCGGGTTTGCGCATGCAGGCGGATCTTGCGCAACGGGAAGGTGCCAATACCGAAGAGCTCAAACAGTCGCTGCGCCAGATCGGGCGCTCCAGCATCCGTGCCACGCACACCGTCAATCAGTTGCTGGCGCTGGCCCGGGCCGAGAGCAGCGGCTCAGCGATGCCGCGCAGCAGCTGCGATCTGGCCGAGTTGACGATGGAGGTGGTGCGCGACTGTGTCCCACGGGCCATGGAAAAATGCATCGACCTCGGCTTTGAAGGAACGCAGCCTGGCGCTGAAGGCGGCCAACTTGCGGGCAATCCGACGCTGCTCAAGGAATTGATCCGCAATCTGCTGGACAACGCCATCAACTACACACCTTCCAGCGCCGCCAGGCCCGGGGTCATCACAGCCCGCGTGCTGACCGATCCTTTTGGCAAGACTTTGGTATTGCAGGTGGAAGATTCCGGTCCCGGCGTTC
>CAITZZ010000374.1 GCA_903897005.1 uncultured beta proteobacterium
AGAACCGGGAAGAGCACGAGGTATTCGTCCATGCTTCCTATTCGCGCGTATCTGAATTGGTCGACCTGAATTCACCGCGCCATGAAAAACTACGCGACATTGCTGCCCTGGCAGTAACAGAGATTGTCGAAATAGCTTAGCCGCCAGCAGCTGACACAGAGGACATTTCCTCTGTGCAGCAGCCAGAACGACTCAGGCCCCTACCGGGCGCGCTTCAGGTAGCGTCACCTTCTGGTCAATGCTGAACTGGTAGTCCTTGAAGATGTGTTCCGCGCTCAAGGTTTGGTAGCTACCGTCTTCCAGCCGACGCGTCGTGTCTTTTAACCGGTACGTCGTTTGCCCGCAGGTCCAGCAATTGAAGTTGCGCATGTGGGTACACAGGCAGGTCTTGTCCATGACTGAAAGTGTCTTCAGATCCGGGTGCAGCGCGACCTCACGGTTGTAGGCGGTGATATAAGCGCAGCTACCGTTACCGTCGAGCAAGTAGCCATAGGCTTCGCAGTTGGGACGCGTGCCAGCACCGATGGCCGGCGTGTTGCGCAGCATGCGCATGGGATAACCGGTGGGCGAGACCGTGTTGACGATGATGTCTTCTTCACTTGCCTTGAAATATTCCTGCTTCACCTTCTTCGGTAGTCCGCATTCATCCGCGACCGTAAAACGGGTCGCGACCTGCACGGCCGCAGAGCCGGCTTCCAGGAAAGATACCGCATCGCTCCCGGTAAAAATGCCGCCAGCGGCGATCACGGGAATAGCGAGTTGTTCTGTCTGCAGATACTGCACCACCTCCGCGATGATGGTCGCCAGGTCGTACTGCGCCCAGTCGGCGCCAAAGCCAAGGTGGCCGCCAGCCAGCGGTCCTTCGACGATCACGTAGTCGGGCAGGCGGTTCAGTCTGGCATTCTTGCGCAGGAACAGCTGCAACGCGCGCACCGACGATACGATGATGCCAAGCTTGGCCTCGCGAAATCTGGGATGCTCGGCAAGCAGTCCAAAGGAGCCCAGATGAAGGCCAGCGCTCAGGGTGATGCCATCAATACCGGCGTCCAGCGCAGAAGCCATGCGCACCTGCAAGGTTTCGCGAGGTGCATTCATTGTCAATTTTTCCATGCAGTTGACAAAGATCAGGCCCTCACCCTTCTTCGCCTGCATGGTTGACTCGACATGCCGGCGCGTTGCCTCGGCCAGCGCACCCAAATCAAACTTGATGATCGACTTGTCTGAATTGTGAATATTGTGCTTGTAGATCTGCAACTTGTTCTTGACAAACTTGGTGTCAAAACGTCGGTCCGACACATCGGTCACCATGGCGTCCGAGATATGCCCTACACCACCGAGTCGGGCCGCCTCCAGCGCCAGTTCAGCGGTTGAAATGTCAACGCCCATCCCGCCAATCATGATTGGCACGAACTCTTTTTTTCCGAACTTCAGGCGGAAGTCATCTACACGTTTCATTCAATTCCTTGGGCCCATTGGCAGACCTGGCCACCGTCTTGACAAATTGCCCAAGCAAGCCCAGGGAGAAAAATCGTCGCGAACCTGACTCGTCTCGCATGCAGAGAATTCTACCTCTCTGCCCTGCATTTTCTGCTTGAAAAGCGCGTTGGCGACAGTCCTGCCGCGCTCGCTACGCTAAATTGGCACGGCTCCGTGTTAGATTCCATTCGGTCGCACCCGCCAGGCTCTCGATTACACCGCTTCGTCAAATACCTTTTTTCAAAATGGCTACTCCATCCAACATCCAGAACCAAGTGCTCAAGGGCGTACGTGTTCTCAGTCTGTGCTTGAATCTGCCAGGACCGGCGGCCCTGATGCGATGTCAGCAGATGGGGGCCAGCTGCGTCAAGCTTGAACCACCCGCGCCGGCGGGATCCGCGCCTGGCGCCTCGGGTGATCCCATGGGTTTGTACAACCGCACGGCCTTTGATGTGTTGCATCGCGGCGTCCGATTGCTGGTGGCCGACCTGAAAACCGAAAAAGGTCAAAAGGCACTGCAGCGCGAGCTGGCCAAGGCCGATATTCTGCTGACATCGTTTCGCCCATCCGCTCTGCAGAAACTTGGACTGGATTGGAAGGTCCTGCACAAGCGCTACCCCACGCTGTCGCAAGTCGCGATCGTTGGCGCACCTGGCTCCCGCGCCGAAGAACCGGGGCACGATCTGACCTATCTGGCGGAGAATGATCTTGTAAGCGGCCTGGAGTTGCCTCCTACGCTGTACGCCGATATGGGTGGCTCACTGATGGCATCTGAAGCTGTCCTGCAAGCCGTGCTGATGCAAAAGCGCGGAAAAAGTTGCTACCTTGAAGTCGCGCTCTCGTCAGCCGCGGCTTACCTTGCCCTGCCTCGCAACTGGGGTCTGACTCAGGCCGGAGCAGCCGTCGGTGGCGGCCACGCCGGTTACCGTGTCTACGCTTGCAAGGACGGTCGCGTTGCCGTCGCAGCGCTTGAACCCCACTTTGCCAGAAGCCTGTGCGCGGCGGCAAACGTTGACTATGCCAACATCCTGACCATGCTGACGGCGGCAACCCATCAGGCCATCGCAGCCTACCTGCAGGGCATGACACGCAAGGCACTTGACGCGCTGGCCAGGGAGCAGGACATCCCGCTCTTCACGCTGCCCAATTAGGCGCTGGCCGGCCCCATCATCACAGGGGCGTCAGCAGCACGACAGCGCGCGCTTCGATCGCCTGCCCCAGGCCGACGAGTCCCATCTTCTCGGCCGTCTTGGCTTTCACGTTGACCTGATTGACCGAGATCGCCAGGGCTGCCGCAATCTGTGCACACATCGCGGCGCGGTAGGGCAACAGCTTGGGCGCCTGCGCTATCACCGTGCTGTCAACATTGCCGATCTGAAAGCCACTCTGCCGCACCAGGCGCGCCGCCTCTGCCAGCAAGCGCATCGAGTCAGCGCCCTTGAAACGCTCGTCGCTGTCCGGAAAATGCTGTCCGATATCACCTAGCGCTGCCGCGCCCAGCAGTGCATCCGTGATCGCGTGCAACAGCACATCGGCATCGGAGTGGCCCAGCAGCCCCAGATGAAAATCGATGGTCACTCCACCGAGAATGAGTTTGCGCCCCGCCACCAGGGCATGCACATCCCAGCCCTCGCCGATTCTGAAACTCATGGCATTGCCCCTTTTTCGCCGCTTGCCGGTCGACTTTCCGAATCATCACCGCCTGCCGAGCGCGCCTCCAGCAGCGCTTGCGCCAGCGCAAAATCTTCCGGGTAAGTCAGCTTGAAGTTCTGGGCGCTGCCCCGCACCAACAGCGGTTGCAGTCCCAGACTTTCAATGGCACTCGACTCATCGGTCACGTCCGGTCCGGCATGGGCAAGTGCTCGTCTGAGCAGGTCGATGCGAAACATCTGGGGTGTTTGCGCCAGCCACTTGTCGCTGCGCCTGAGGGTCGAAGCCACCCGCCCGTCAAGCTCGCACTTGAGCGTATCGGCCACCGGCTGCGCCAGCAAGCCACCCACCGGATCGGTCTCACAGGTTTCGATCAGCCGGTTGATCTGTGCGGGCGTAATGAGGCAGCGCGCGGCGTCGTGGACCAGCACCCAATCGTCCCCGCAAGCGCCCTGCCGCAGCAGCCATTCCAGGCCGTGGCTCACACTTTGCGCCCGGCTCGCGCCGCCGCAATCAGCAACGCGCCAGGACGCCTTGTACGATGACAAAAAGGAGTCACCAGGCGAAACCACCACCAGGACGCTGCTGATGCGGCTGACATCAGCAAAAGCCGCCAGCGTGTGCAGCACCATAGGCTTGCCAGCCAGTGATTGATACTGCTTGGGTCCATCCAGGCCCATGCGCGAGCCCATGCCAGCACAGGGAATCAGGGCCCAGCAGCGTGCTTTGGCTGAGCTATCGGCTGGTGAATTCTCGGGTAGGTCAGACATGGGTGTGCCCCATTCTAAAATAAGCCGTTCATGGATTTACCCAAGCTTCTCCTCGGCAAGCGTTTCACCTTACCCAGACCTACCGGATCCGCCGACGCGCTTTTGCTGGCCCAATTGGCATTGCGTGAGCACGGCAGCGGCCAACTGACGGCCATCATCACCGCGGACTCTGCCGATGCGCAGCGACTGATTGATGAAATCGGATTCTTCGCGCCCGACCTGCGCTGTGTCCTGTTCCCGGACTGGGAAACACTCCCCTACGACACCTTTTCTCCGCACCAGGACCTCATCAGCGAGCGACTGGCCACACTTTGGAGGATCAACCAGCGCGATCGCACGAGCGGCGCCGACGTGGTCATCGTACCGGCGACCACGGTGCTGTACCGACTGGCGCCACCGGCCTTTTTGGCAGCGTACACGTTTCACTTCAAGGTCAAACAAAAGCTGGCCGAAGCCAGCTTTCGAGCGCAACTGACCCTGGCTGGCTACAGCCACGTCAGCCAGGTCGTGAGCCCTGGCGAATACGCAGTGCGCGGTAGCCTGATCGACCTTTTCCCGATGGGCTCACCGGTTCCCTACCGGGTTGACCTGTTCGACGATGAAATCGACAGCATTCGTACCTTTGACCCGGACAGTCAGCGCAGCCTGTACCCGGTGCCGGAGGTGCGCTTGCTGCCGGGCCGGGAATTCCCGATGGATGAGGCGGCCCGGGCGCGCTTTCGCAGTCGCTGGCGTGAGCTCCTCGATGGCGACCCGACCAAGAGCAGGATTTACAAGGATATTGGCCATGGTGTTGCCACCGCAGGCATCGAATACTACCTGCCGCTGTTCTTTGAGGAAACCGCTACCGTTTTCGATTATCTCGGCAGTGCTGCGACGGTCGTGCTGCATGGCGATCTGGAACCGGTTTTTCAACATTTCTGGCAGGACGCGCGCGAGCGTTACCGCCTGGTACAGGGTGACCCCGAGCGACCCGCCCTGCCACCCGAAGCGCTCTTCCTCAGTGCGGAGCAGTTCTATAACCGGGTCAATCAACACCCTCAGTTGGCCATCCGCTCACCCGCTCAAGACCTCGCTGAAGGAGCGCCGTTTCGGGCCTTGACCGATCTGACCGCGGTCCGCGGTGCTGAGGAGCCGCTGGCGCGCCTGAAGCAGCACCTTCGCCAGACCGGGCAGCGGGTGCTGGTGCTGGCCGAAAGCGAAGGTCGCAAGACCAGCTTGCTGGACTTTCTTCACGCCAGTGGCCTGATAGCCCCCTCCTTCGCAAGCCTGGCTGAGTTTGAGCTGGATCGCGAGCCCCTGGGCATTGCCACCTCGTCGCTGCATGTCGGCTTCTCCTGGCTGGAAGCCGGCATCGACTTTGTCACGGAAACAGAACTGTTTGCCGCCGGTCCCACGACCCGAAGGCGCAAGAAGCAGGAGCAGGTCAGTGATGTCGAAGCGCTGATCAAGGACCTGAGCGAACTCAACATCGGGGACCCGGTGGTCCATTCAGCGCACGGCATTGGCCGCTATCGAGGCCTGATCAATCTCGATCTGGGCAAGTCACAAGCTGACGGTGATTCCGAGATGCAGGAATTCCTGCACCTGGAGTATGCCGACCAGGCCGTGCTCTATGTGCCGGTCAGTCAGTTGCAACTGATCAGTCGCTACACCGGCGTCAGCGCCGACGAAGCACCACTGCACAAGCTGGGCTCGGGTCAATGGGAGAAGGCCAGACGCAAGGCTGCCGAACAGGTACGCGACAGCGCCGCAGAACTGCTCAACATCTATGCCCGCCGCGCTGCCAGGGAGGGTCATGCCTTTCGCTATTCACCAGCCGACTATGAAGCCTTTGCCAACGACTTTGGCTTTGAGGAAACGCCCGACCAGAGCGCCGCCATCCACGCCGTGATTCAGGACATGATCAGCCCGCGACCGATGGATCGACTGATCTGCGGTGACGTTGGCTTTGGCAAGACCGAAGTCGCCTTGCGTGCTGCCTTTATCGGCATCACGGGCGGCAAGCAGGTGGCACTGCTGGCGCCCACGACCTTGCTGGCCGAGCAACATTACCAGACCCTGATCGATCGTTTTGCCAAGTGGCCGGTCAAGGTGGTTGAGATGAGCCGCTTTCGCTCGGCCAGGGAAATCACGGCAGCGTTGAAAGGGCTGGCCGACGGAACGGTAGACATCGTTGTAGGTACCCACAAACTGCTCAGCCAGAGCACGCGCTTTCACAATCTGGGCTTGCTCATCATTGACGAGGAACATCGCTTCGGCGTGCGCCACAAGGAGGCCATGAAGGCACTGCGCGCTGAAGTCGATGTGTTGACACTGACCGCCACACCCATCCCCCGCACACTGGGCATGGCCCTCGAAGGCCTGCGTGATTTGAGTGTGATTGCGACCGCACCACAGCGTCGCCTGGCGATCAAGACCTTTGTCCGGGCAGAGGGCCATGGTGTGATCCGCGAAGCCGTGCTGCGCGAACTCAAACGCGGTGGGCAGGTCTATTTTCTGCACAATGAAGTCGAGACCATTGAAAACCGCCGTGCCAAGCTGGAGGAATTGCTGCCGGAGGCGCGCATTGCCGTCGCGCATGGACAAATGCCGGAGCGCCAGCTCGAATCGGTGATGCGGGACTTTGTCGCGCAGCGCTTCAATCTCCTGCTGTGCTCCACCATCATCGAAACCGGCATCGATGTGCCCACCGCCAATACCATCGTCATCAGTCGCGCCGACAAGTTTGGCCTGGCGCAGTTGCACCAGTTGCGCGGACGGGTTGGCCGCAGCCACCATCAGGCCTACGCCTACCTGATGGTGCCCGACCTGGAGGGATTGACCAAGCAGGCCAGCCAGCGCCTTGATGCGATTCAGCAGATGGAAGAGTTGGGCAGCGGGTTTTACCTGGCGATGCACGATCTGGAAATTCGCGGCGCCGGCGAGGTGCTGGGTGAGAACCAGAGCGGCAACATGCTCGAAATCGGCTTTCAGCTCTACAACGAGATGCTGTCCGAGGCAGTGCGCTGCCTGAAAGCCGGTATCGAACCCGATCTGCTTGGCCCCTTGAGCGTCACGACCGACATCAATCTGCATTCGCCCGCCCTGCTGCCAGACGACTACTGTGGTGACGTTCATCTGCGCCTGTCCTTCTACAAGAAACTGGCGACCGCGAAGAACACCGATCAGGTGGACGCGCTGCTTGAAGAGATCGTGGACCGATTCGGAAAACTGCCAGCACAGGGGCAGACCCTGATCGAGGTTCATCGTCTGCGCGTGACAAGCCAAGCCTTTGGGGTCGTCAAAGTGGACGCCTCGCCCACCGTCACCACGATCACCTTCAAGAAGGATGCACCGATTGATCCGATGCGCATCATCGCGCTGATTCAAAAGAACCGGAACATCAAGCTGGCGGGCAACGAGAAGCTTCGCATTGAGCGGCCTATCCCCGAAATGCGGGAGCGGGCGAAAATGGTGCGGGACCTCCTGCGTCAGTTGAGTCAAGCGACCAAGTGAACCTCAACCCTTGCGAGTCCCGCCAGACACCGCTGCGAATGCGAGATACTACGACCCATGACTGCCCTTTCAAGACCCCGCGAAGCGCTTAAAGACAGCACGGGTCTGTTCGTCAAGGGCGTCAAGCCGAACCTGAAGCTCAGTGACTACCGGCTGATTGCTTTCGATATGGATTCCACGCTGGTGGACATTGAATGCATCGACGAGATTGCAGATGTGGTGGGCAAGGGGCCGCAGGTTCAGGTCATTACCGAGGCTGCGATG
>CAITZZ010000375.1 GCA_903897005.1 uncultured beta proteobacterium
ATGCATCCCAAAGCCCTGCTTGACGCCTGTTCCGAACTGGTGCGGCTGACACTCAAATTTGACCACCCGACCGACGCCATCGTGTCACGCTTTTTCCGCGACAACCGGGGCCTGGGTCCGCGCGAGCGCGCCACGCTGTCGGGCACGGTGTACAACGTTTTGCGCAAGAAATTGCTGTTCGATCACTGCGCACCGTCGGGCAGCGGCCCCAAGGAGAGGCGGCTTGCGATTCTTGGTTTTTACGGCCCGGGCGACTTCCTGCGCAGTGCCCTGACTGATCACGAGAAGAACTGGCTCGACCAGTGCGAAAAGATCAATGTGGCGGACCTGATGGAGCGCCATCGCCACAACCTGCCCGAGTGGCTGGTGCAGCCGCTCAAAGACCAGTTGGGAGCCGATTTCTGGCCGCTGGCAGAGAGCCTGAACCAGAGCGCTGGCCTTGGCTTGCGGGTCAACGCCCTGAACACCAAGCGCGCCGACGTGCAAAAGGAATTGGCTCAAGCTGGCATCAAGGCGGTGCCGACACTTTATTCACCGATGGGGCTGCGTATTGCCGGCAAGCCGACGCTGAACAAGATGGACGCCTTTGTGCGCGGTGCCTTTGAAGTGCAGGATGAAGGTTCGCAACTGCTGGCCATGCTGCTCGACGCCAAGCGTGGCGAGATGGTGGTCGATTTTTGCGCTGGTGCCGGCGGCAAGACGCTGGCCATCGGTGCTGCCATGCGTAACACCGGGCGCCTTTACGCCTTTGATACCTCGGCGCACCGACTCGACGCCTTGAAGCCACGCCTGGCACGCAGTGGCCTGTCCAATGTGCACCCGGCGGCGATTGCGCACGAGCGTGACGATCGCATCAAGCGCCTGGCGGGCAAGATCGACAGGGTGCTGGTCGATGCACCCTGCTCCGGGCTGGGCACGCTGCGACGCAACCCGGATCTGAAGTGGCGGCAAACGCTGGCGCAGGTGGAACAGATGGCGGTGACGCAAGCGGCGATTTTGCAAAGCGCAGCGCGCCTGCTCAAACCCGGCGGCCGGCTGGTGTACGCCACCTGCAGCCTGCTGGTGCAGGAAAACGAAGCCGTGGCGCAGGCCTTTACCGAGGCGAATCCGGAGTTCACGCCGCTCGACGCAGCCGAAGTGCTGACGGGTCTGAAGGTAGAAGCTGCTACCACGCTGTGCAGTGGTGGCGAGAACGGGCAGCGCTATCTGCGCCTGTGGCCGCACCGTCATCAAACCGATGGTTTCTTTGCTGCCGTCTGGCAGCGGGTCTGATATGAACTGGTTAACGCACGGACTGATGGATTTTTCGCTTTGGCAAATCGTCTTGTTTGCCCTGGTCATGACACACCTCAGCATGATCAGCGTAACCGTATTTCTGCACCGGCATCAGGCGCATCGTGCGCTGGATTTGCATCCGATCGCCTCGCATTTCTTCCGCTTCTGGCTCTGGCTGACCACCGGCCAGGTGACCAAAGAGTGGACTGCGATTCACCGCAAGCACCACGCAAAATGCGAGCAGGCACAGGACCCGCACAGTCCGCATATTTATGGCATCAAGACGGTGCTGCTGCAGGGCTACGAGTTGTACCGGGCCGAGGCGGTCAAGAAAGAAACGCTGCAGCGCTTCGGTCATGGCACGCCGGACGACTGGATCGAGCGCCATCTGTACACGCGCTTCTCGTGGCACGGTCTGGCCTTGATGCTGGCCATCGATCTGGCGCTGTTCGGCGTTGCCGGTTTGTCGGTGTGGGCATTGCAGATGGCTTGGACCCCCATCATGGCAGCAGGCATCATCAACGGCGCTGCGCACTACTGGGGTTATCGCAACTTCGAGACACCCGACGCCAGTACCAATATTTCGCCCTGGGGCATTCTCATTGCCGGCGAGGAACTGCATAACAACCATCACACCTATCCGACGTCGGCCAAGCTGTCAGTCAAGGCCTATGAGTTTGACATCGGCTGGTTCTACATCAGCGTGCTGCAAAGGCTGGGTCTTGCCAGCGTCAAGAAGACGCCACCCAGACTGGCTTTTGGCCGTGTGCGACCGGTGGCTGACGAGAAAACACTGGAAGCGCTTATTTCCAACCGCTACGAGATCATGGCAGCCTACGCCAAGGACATGCGGCGCGCCTTCCGGGGCGAGCTTGTTGCCCTGCAGGCGCGCAGCGCCGACGCCAGCGTGATCGGCGCGGCCAGGCGCTGGTTGCACCGCGATGCAGAGAAGGTGCCAGCCGCTGCCTTGGCGCAGTTGGCATTGGCCCGCGCGGCCTCACCCGTGCTGGACAAGATGGTGCTGATGCGCGAAGAACTGCGTCAGCTCTGGCTCAACCGTTTGCAAAGTCGCGAGCAGCTGGCGGACGACCTGCAAGCCTGGTGCCATCGCGCCGAGGCCAGCGGCATTGCGGTGCTGCAGGAATTCTCGATGAAGCTGCGGGCGGCGCGCGCCTGAAATCAATCAGCTGGACGATTTGGATTGGAGCGAATTGCTCAGTTGCACCTTGTTGCTCACGCCAAGATGAACATAAGCATTTCGCAAATAGGTTCGAACCGTGGCTGGAGAAAGCAAGAGCTGGCGCGCGATCTCTTTATAGGTCAGTCCGGAGGCAAATAGATAGGCGGCGCGTTGCTCTCTTGGGGACAACTTTTGCGCCGGGTCGCCGCGGCGCACTGCGCAAAGCTGGATTTGGTCGCCATGCGCAAAGAGCTCAATGGAAGCGCCAGCCAGTCGAACGGTGCAGGGCAGTTGTGAAAAATGATCTACCAGCACGGCCGGCAGGGTGATGCCATCCCACTGCGGCCACTTTGCTTGAATGACTTCGCAAAACTCAGGACCGGCGTAAAGCAACTGTCCATCAGGGCGAGCCAGCGCCACACGCAGAATGTCTTTTATCGAATTCCTGCCAAGTTCGTTTTGCAGGCTGAAGTACCACAGCTGAACAATGTGTTTCATCAGATGCCTGAACATCATGGCTTCCTGATCGCTGAAGCCTGGTCCTGCGCTACCTCGGTACATGACCATAAAAAAGGATTGTCCGGTCGCTTCTTCATCCAGGCACATGCCCATCACGTGCCGTATGCCGTAGCGCTCAGCAAACTCGGTCAATACAGGAACAGACTTGATTCGATCCTCGTCAATCAATACCCGCTTGACCTGCCCCAGGGATTGCATCATTTCCTGCACAAAAGGGTCAATGGTCGCGATGCGTCGCCAGTCCTTGACCAGGCTCTCAGGTAAACCAATAAAGTCGGCCTGGAGAATGTCGAACGCTTTTCCGCTTTTTGTTTCGAAGGCAAGACCCCACCAAACGCTTTGGCAACCGATGGTTTCGACGGCCAGCCTGGCCCCATGAAGCAGAAATTCTGCAACCGGCAGATCCCTGGCCAAACGCCCAAGACCGAGCAGGCAATTGCTCAATAACTCAATGGCGTCGAGATCGTTGGTGGCTTTCATCTCTGCAGTAGTTAATCACGAAGGGCGTTCAGATGGAGCC
>CAITZZ010000376.1 GCA_903897005.1 uncultured beta proteobacterium
AGTGCGCAGGCGCCGGCGTCAATCACCCCGGCGATCTGATTCTGATAGCGCTGCAGAATCTCCTGCGCATCATTGAGCGGCTCGCTTTCGCCAGGTGCGATCAGGGTCGTGGCCAGCAGGGGTTCATGGTGCAGGGCCAGCAAGTCCTGCAATACCTTGTGATCGGGCACGCGCAATCCGATGGTGCGCCGCGCCGGGTGGCTCAGGCGCCGCGGCACTTCCTTGCTTGCTTCCAGTATGAAGGTGTAGGGTCCGGGCGTGGCGGACTTGATGAGCCGGAACTGCTGGTTGTCAACCCGCGCGTAGTTGGCCAGTTCGCTCAGGTCGCGGCACAGCAGGGTCAGGTGGTGCTTGTCGTCCACACCGCGGATGCGGCGCAGCTTGTCAGCCGCCGCCTTGTCGTCCAGATGGCAGACCAGTGCGTAGCTGGAGTCGGTGGGCACGGCCAGCACCTCGCCTTTTTCCAGCAGGGCGACGGCCTGCTTGAGCAAACGCGCCTGCGGATTTTCGGGGTGCACTGCAAAGAACTGGGCCATGGCTCTATTGTCGGTGAAACCGGGCTTTCAGCGCCGGGCTGCAGCAGCCTCAGTGCTGGATGCGCCCAGCCAGCAAATCCCAGACGGGTGTCAGATGCGCGGGCAGTGCCGGCAGTGCGCCGAGCTCGGTGTGACTCTCCAGCGGGCTGTGAAAGTCGCTGCCGCGCGAAGCGGCCAGACCGAATTCGGTGGCGATGGCAGCGTAGCTGACATATTCAGCAGCGGTGTGACTGCCGGTCACCACCTCGACCGCCTGCCCGCCGTGACTCTTGAATTCACTGAAAAGGGCGAATTCTTCGGTCGAACTGAACTTGTAGCGTGCCGGGTGTGCGATCACTGCCACACCGCCAGCCTCGGTAATCCAGCGCACGGCATCCTTCAGGCTAGCCCAGCGATGTTCAACAAAGCCAGGTTTGCCCTCGGTCAGGTACTTGCGAAAGACTTCGTTGGTCTCGCGGCAGACGCCGCTCTCCACCAGAAAACGGGCAAAGTGGGTGCGAGAGATCAAATCGTGGTTGCCGGCAAATTTCAGCGCACCTTCGTAGGCGCCGTGGATACCGATTTTCTCCAGCCCCGCTGACATGGAGCGCGCGCGCTGGCCGCGCCCGCCGCGCGTTTGGCGCAAGCCCGTTTGCAGTGCCTGGTTTTCCGGATCAAAGCCCAGCCCCACGATATGGATGGTCTGTTCAATGAAGGTAACTGAAATTTCAACGCCGCTAAGGTAGGACAGTCCCAGCGCGCGTGCGGCAGTGGCAGCGCGCTGCTGGCCGCCGATTTCATCATGGTCGGTCAAAGCCCAGAGGTCCACGCCGTGGGCTTTGGCGCGTTCGGCAAGGGCTTCGGGTGTCAGGGTGCCGTCGGAAATGACGGAGTGGCAATGCAGATCGGCGTTGATGGAAGAAGTCACCGGCTGATTTTAGGTCACGCTGTTGGCGAAGTAGCTAGCTTTCTTTTCCAGGTCTTCCACACTGTCGGCGAATCTTGTCGCTACCGCCTGGAATTCGCTGCCCAAGGCGAGGAAAGCGTCGACCACATCCGGGTCAAAATGCTTGCACCATCCTTCCACGATGACTTGCAGTGCCTGTTCGTGCGACATGCTGGCCTTGTAGACACGCCGACAAATCAGGGCGTCGTAGACGTCGGCCAGCGCCATCAGGCGCGCCGGTATCGGGATCGCCTCCCCGGCCAGACCAAGCGGATAGCCGGAGCCATCCCACTTTTCGTGATGCGAATAGATGATCTGCTTGGCAATTTCGAAAAACTCGCCGTCCTGTGGCGCGCTGTTCTGTGCGTTGGCAATGGCGTCGCGGCCCAGCGTCGGATGCGTTTTCATGATCTCAAACTCGGCGGCCGAGTAACGTCCCGGATTGAGCAGGATCCGATCCGGAATTCCAACCTTGCCGATATCGTGCAGTGGCGCACACTGGATCATGAACTGGATTCGCTCAGGACTCAGGAAGTCCGTGAAGCGCGGATGCCGGCGCAGATACTTGCAAAGCAACTCCATGTAGTACTGGGTGCGTTTAAGGTGGTTGCCGGTTTCGGAGTCGCGCGTCTCGGCCAGCGAGGCCAGCGCCAGAATCGTCACATTCTGCAGCGCTGCCATTTGTCGTGTGCGCTTGCTCACCTCGAATTCGAGGTACTCGTTGTTGATGCGCATGGTCTTGGCATTGGCTGCCACCATGAAATGTGCCTTGACGCGTGACAGCAGGATGGCCGGTGTCACCGGGCGTGTGATGTAGTCCACCGCCCCCACGGTCATGCCGAGTTGCTCGCTTTCCTGGTCCGTTTTGCTGGTCAGGAAAATCACCGGGATCTGGCTCGTCAAGCTGTCGGCTTTGAGGCGCCGGCAGACCTCGTAACCATCCAGGTCGGGCATCATGATGTCAAGCAGAATCACGTCCGGCTGCTCGGTGATGGCGATCTTCATCACCTGAGACCCGGCGATGGCGGTCTTGACCGTGTAATGATTGATCAGCAGACCGGCCATCAAGGACAGGTTGTCAGGCGAATCATCGACGATCAGGATGCTGGGTTTGACGGGTGAGTAGAGTTCCATGTTCAGGTTTTACGGCAGGTCAAGCTGCACGGCATTGGCCGCATCATAAAGCTCGGTCAGCGCTTGCGAGAACTCGAAGTCCTGCACCCGACGCTGCAGCGATGCGAAGTGGGGGGCCAGACCGCCTTGCAACAGCGCAGCGTGATCCTGCAGCAACAAACGGGCTTGCGCGTTGCTGCTGCGCAGCAGCTCAGCCAATTGGCAGCAAATACGCTGCAACTGTTCCCGGTCAACCGCAGCCGGCGGGTCTGGCTGCGCGGGCGCGGATGCCGGCAGGGCACGACTTATGGCCAGCGTCAGCTCAGCCAGGTGCTGCTCCAGTGCTGTCAATCGGTTTTGAATGGCCGCCGAGGGCTCTTGCTGCCGGATCGACCCTTCGAGTTCACTGCTCAAACGGCTGCAGGCGCCAGCCCCCAGATTGGCGGCAACGCCTTTCAAGGTGTGAGCACTGCGCTCGGCCAGAGGTATATCGCCCGCCCCAAGGGCCTGGCGAATTTCCCGGGGCGTGTTCACCAGGCTGGCAACAAACCTTTGCAACAGGGACTCATAGAGCTTTCTGCTGCCGCCACACTGCAGCAGACCCTTGTCGACGTCGATGCCACTGATGCGCAAATCGGCCCCGGTCACTGCGGCTGCGCTCCAGTGGCTGATCGCGCGGTGCAGGGCAGCGGGTTCAATCGGTTTGGTCAAGTGGGCGTTCATGCCTTCGCGCAGGCAACGCGCACCTTCGTCGGCCGAAGCGTGTGCCGTCAGCGCGATGATGGGCAAACTGGCAAAGCGTGCTTGCTGGCGCAGCAGCAAGGTAGCCTGATGCCCGTCCATCACCGGCATCTGCAAGTCCATCAGCACCATGGACCAGGGCAGGGGGTCGGGCGCGTTGAGCAGCAGGTCCAGCGCCTGCTGGCCGTTATCTGCCAGCGTGACCGTGACGCCCATCGATTCCATCAACTCACGCGCAATCTGCTGGTTGATGTCGTTGTCTTCGACCAGCAGCACCCGCACACCGGTGAGCGCCGCATGGCGCTCGCTCTGGTTCGGCAGCAGACGCGGCTTTGTCAACTGCGGCGTAATGATGCCAATCAAGGTGTCCCACAGACGCGACTGGCTGACCGGCTTGTCCAGAAAAGCACTGGCGCCAGCGCCGCCGCCCGCCTTGCGCGCCTCATCGGCGCCATAGGCCGTTACCATCACCACTGTTGGCTGATGCTGCAGCCCCAGATCGTGGCTGATGTGCCAGGTTGTCTCGATGCCGTCCATGTCGGGCATTTGCCAATCCATCAGCACCACCTGGTAGGGGTCGCCGGCATCGGCCTGTTGCAGTGCATTGAGCCCCCGCTGGCCATCAACGGCCTCGTCAGCCCGCAGGCCCAGGGCGGTCAACTGCTCGGTCAGAATCTGGCGCGCCGCCGGGTTGTCGTCCACCACCAGAACCCGGATGCCCTGAACCAGACGCTCGCGCTGTAGCGCGCGCAGCTGCTGCTCGGACTCACGCAACCAGACTGAATAAGTGAAGGTGCTGCCAACGCCAAGCTCGGACTCGACCCGGATCTGGCCACCCATCAATTCAATAAAGCGCTTCGAGATGGCCAGGCCCAGACCCGTGCCGCCAAAGCGGCGCGTGGTTGAACTGTCGGCCTGGGCAAAGGCAGTGAACAAGGACTTGCGCTGTTCTGCCGACATGCCAATGCCGGTGTCCTTGATCGAAACGCTGACTTCAATCTGCTCATCGCGCCGCTGCGACACGGTCAAGGTCACCGTGACCTGCCCATGGTTCGTGAACTTGATCGCGTTGTGCACCAAATTGGTCAGCACCTGTTTGAAGCGCAAAGCGTCGCCCAGCAGGTTCTGCGGTACATCAGGCAGCACCCGGATCAGGAACTCGATGCCCTTTTCCTGCGCCTTGTGCGCTACCAGCGTGGAGACGCTGTCGAGCACATCATCGAGCCAGAAGGGTGCTGACTCCAGAGTCATCTTGTCAGCTTCGATCTTCGAGAAATCCAGTATGTCGTTCAGAATGCCCAGCAGCGTCGTGCCCTCGCTGTGGATCTTCTGCACATAGTCGCGCTGCTGCGCTGACAGTTCAGTCTTCAGCGCCAGGTACGACAAGCCAATCACGGCATTCATGGGCGTGCGGATTTCATGGCTCATGTTGGCCAGAAACTCGCTCTTGGCCCGGGTCGCTTCTTCGGCGCGCTTGCGTTCGAGTTCAATCTCGACGTTTTGCTGGCGCAACTCATCACTTTGCTCTTGCGTTTGCAGGAACAGCAGGTGCGTGGCCTGGTTGCGCTCGATGATTTTCAGGTTCAGTGCCACCAGCAGCACAACCTCTTGCATCAGCGTCTCCTGGCGCTCGCCCGGGGGTGCGAAACTGGCGAACTCCATCACTGCGAGTACGGCACCGTTAATGTCGCAAATCGGTAGCAGGCAAATCCAGCGCGGACGGTCATCAATCAGGCCCGAGCGTATACGCAAACTGGTGCCGGCCACGTCCTCAAGTCGCAGCTGCCGGGCGTCCAGCGCGCACTGGCCCAGCAGTCCTTCACCCAGCGCAAAATCGGGCATATCCGAGGGGTCGATGGCCAGTCCATAGCCGCCCTGATAGCGGTATTTTTCAGACGCCTTGTCGAATACGTAAAGCAGGCCGAGCTGGGCCTGCAGCAGCGGTGTCAGCTGGGCCAGCAGCGTGTCGGCGAATTCGTCCAAGCGCTCAATCGCCTGCACATTGACGCCGATCAGGTTCGCCTGGGTCTTGCTCCAGCGCAGGATATCGGCCTGGGCCGCGCCCTTTTGCAGGACGTTGACCGAGCGCGCCATGGCGCCAACCTCGTTTTCAAATTCGGTATGCGGAACCTTGGTTTCCAGATCGCCCTGGGCCAGTCGTTCGACGCTCAGGCGCAGCCGCTCCGAAGGCCGTCGCAGCGAAACGCTCAGCAGCAAACCGGCAGCCAGGCCGGCGGCCACGCCCACCAGCAGCAGCGCCACCGTCCAGTGCTCGATCTGATCGGAGAACTCGATCGCACCCTGTGCTGCGAGCCTGGCTACCTCTTCTTTGTGGCGCACCAGGTCCGTCATCAGCTTGTCGGTCTTCTCGAAGATCAGCACATTTTCCGGACTGGCCAGAAAGCGTGTGATGACGGTGTTCTGCAGGGTCTTGTCGTCGTCGACCAAGGCCACCACATGGTCCACGTTGCGCAGGTACTGTGTCATCACGTCCTGAATGTCGGCCAGCAGCATCCGACCCTCCGGCCGGAAAAATAGCGCGTCGCTGCTTTTGAGCTCGCGGTTCATCTTCATCCGCGCCTCGGCAAGCGTGGCCCGTGCGTCGCTGCGACTTTTGGCGTCCGGCGAGAGAATCATCTGACGCAGTGAACGGCCGGTCTCCATGAACTCGATGCTGGCTTCCTTGATGTGGGAGATGCCCTGCAATTCGAGTTCGTACATGCGGCTGATTTCAGCGCTCTGCAGTCGAACGCTGTAAATGGCTTGCAGCCCGATCATGATGATGATGGCCATCATCATCCCCAAACCGAGCACGAGCTTGGTATTGAGCCTGAGTCTTTCCAGGAAATTCAGAACAGGATTCATTGAATGTTTTTTTGATTGATGGTGGGCAGGCAGACGCTGACGCAAGTCCCTTGCCCGAGCTCGCTCTGGATCGTGATGCTGCCTCGGTGCAGGTTGATGATTTCTTGCACGATGCTCATGCCCAGTCCGGTGCCCGGCACCTTGCCGGAGGCATCAGCGCGGTAAAAGCGTTCACAGACGCGTTCCACCTGTGCCGGCGTCATGCCAATGCCCTGATCGGTGACATGCAGGCAGACCTGCTCCGGTCCTTGCGCCTGCGGCTCAAGCGCGAGACTCAGCCTGACCGGTTTGCCGGCAGGAGAGTATTTGTAAGCGTTGGAGAGAACGTTCAGGATCGCTTGCTGCAGTTTTTGTGCATCGGCCATGATCCACAAAGGCTGCGCAGGCAGTTGCAGTTGCGGCGCCTGGCTGCCCGAGGGTGGGATGAATGAAGCCACGCTCTGCTTGACCAGTTCCGCCAGGTCGACGCGCGCATACAGAAAGTCCTTGCCACGGCGCGCCTCGATGCGGGCCAGATCGAGCAACTCGTTGAGAATATTCGACATCAGTTGCGCACGGCTATGAATGATGTTCAGGAACTCAGAGATTTCCTCCGGCGTGAGCTGCTGTGTCATCAGCACTTCGGTGAAACCGGAGATGCTGGCCATCGGCGTGCGAAGTTCGTGTGCTGCGGTGGAGAGAAACTCGCTCTTCATCTGGTCGATTTCGGCCTCGCGCGTGACTTCGCGAAAGTGCAGCAGTTGCGAAACGGCGCTTGACTCGCTGGAGCGCAAACTCAGTTGCAGGATCCGTTTACCCGGGTTCGCTATTTCCATCAATGTGGAACGCTCGGCCTGCCCTTGCGCCGCTTGCGCGCGCATGGCGGCAATACTGGCAAAGGACGAACCCGGCTCGCAATGCTGCAGCAGCCAGGCAGAAAAATCCTGTTCCGACATGCCCTCCAACTGCAGGTTGGCGCGTGCCATCATGGGCAGGAAGGTCGGGCTGACGTAGGTGATGTGATGCGTGGCGTCGAACGAGACAAAGGCGTCGGGGCTCATGCTGAAAATGGCTGTGAGTTGTTCGTTGCGTTCTTCGATCAGGCCTTGGGCGGCCTGGCGCGCCAGCAGGTTCTGGTTGATTCGCTGCAGGTGGCGTGTCAGCACCGTAGCGAGGGCCAGCAGCAGCATGCTCAGAATGGCCGCCTGCAGCCACAAGGCCTGAGCCGCGCGCTCATGGTTGGCCAGCAGGTATTTCGTATCCAGGCCATTGAGCACAGCCAGCCGGTCGTGCGGCAGCTTGCGATAGTGGTGAAGCCGCTCGATGCCGTCCACCACCGACGCGCTCATGAAAGTGCCGGTCAGCTGGCCCTGCGCGATGCGGGTCAGCATCACGGAATTGGTGAGTTCCGTGCCAAACTCTTCCTTGCTTCCGATCCTGCGGGCGCGCGCCACGCCGTCCAGGCCATAGAGTGCCATGACGCCCTTGCTGCCAAGCTGCAAGTCGTTATAAAAGCGCGTGAAGTAGCCGGGGTCGATAGAGACCACGACGACACCGGCAAACTCGCCGTTGGCGCGACTGATGCGCCGTGTCAGTTGTAGCGACCATTTGCCGCTGGCACGCCCGAGCACCGGTTTGGAAACAAACAGTTCACCGTTGTCTGCCGCCACGTGCACCTTGAAGTGTTCACGGTCCGACAAGTCGAGCTTGCTCTTGATGGGCAGGTTCGCCAAAACATAAATCCCATGCGCATCGATGATGCCAACCTGATTGAAGATCTCTGTATCGATAACTCCCTGTGCGCTGAGTGCAGCCAGGTCCAGCCGGTCACCGATTTCAAGGTAACGCGCCTGGATGAAACGGATGACCTGGTCGGCGCTGCGAAAAGTCCGGTCGGCATGTTCCTGGCTGACACGCGTCAGATTGGCCAGATCGCGTTCGGCACTGGCCAGTTCCTTGGCGCGGCTGTCGCTGACCAGGGCGAACACGTGCCACCAGGCCAGGCCAAGCAGGATCGCCGTGGCGAGCCAGAGCAGCAGCAAAGGGCGTCTGAGCTGCGCGTCACCGGGGCGGCTGGTGATGGAAAACTTCATCAGTCTGAGGGTTGCTTGCGCGCCAGATGCGAGACTTCAGGTCATATGGCTGCGCACCCAGGCCACAACTTGCAGCGGGCTGAAGGGTTTGATGAAGTAGGCGTCGGCGCCCCGCCGGCGCGCTTCATCATGGTCAACCGTCTGGGCTCTGGCGCTGATCATGGCAACCACGATGTCGCGTGTCTTGGGGTCGGACTTGATGGCGTCAAGTACTTGCATTCCGTCCATTTCGCCTGGCATCATGACATCGAGCAGGATGATCTTGGGGTGATCATGGCGCGCTGTTTCCAGCGCAGTGACGCCGTCCTCGGCTTCCTTGACGGTGAATTCCTTGCACAGAGATATGCTCAATAGGCGGCGAATGTCGGAATGGTCATCGACGATCAGAATATAAGACATGAGTCGGCCCCTGAAGAGGTTGGATTATTTGAGGATGCCGGTCGCAATGGCGAGCAGGCGATCGAAAGGCACTGGCTTGGACAAGACCTCAATGCCAGGTGGAACCGGACCGCGGCGTGCGATCTCGGCAGCGTCCAGACCGCTGACCACCACGACGGTGGTGTTGACCGCTTCGGGAGCCTGCGTCAGGACGCGCAACATTTCGAAGCCGTTGGTGAACGGCATGTTCAGATCCGTTATCAGCAGATCCGGCCCCCCCCGCCCAATGGCCATCAGGGCGGCAACCGCGTTGTCGACGGTCACCAGGTCGAGCTTGATCGGCCAGCGCGACATCTTGGCCTGGTACAGGCGCAGCAGACTGGGGTCGTCTTCCACAATCAGCACGCTCAGGCGACGTTCCTTGTCCGCAGCGGGCAGTTTGACCGGCGCACTGGGTGCATCAGCAGCTTTGTGCAACAAGCGATCAACCGATTCGCGCATCACGCGACGGTGACCACCGGCTGTTTTCCAGGCCTGCAGTAAATCGCTTTCAACCCAGAGCTGCACGGTGCCGATAGAGACGCCCAGCAGCGCGGCCGCCTCACGGGTGGTGCAGAAGGTCTTCTGGATATGTGGTGTTGACATGCGGCGTGGATTTTCGAGGTGACCCTAGTTGCGGATCATCATAGCAAATTCTGGCACTTATTATCATTTCTTAAAATTTACTGGTGTTTATGAATCCAGTTCCGCCGCCTCGATAAGGAACCGGACCCGGCGCACGCCATTCCAGGCATCGGCGTCGAGTCGAAACGCCAGTTTTACCCGCGCCGGCAGCGTTTCGGTGTGGCCAAACCAGATGCCGTCGACTGGCTGCCCCTGGTGCCTGAGTTTGAGCGCCAGATGCTTTTCTCCGACCAGGCGTTGCGACAGGACTTCCAGCTCTTCGCTGAAGGTCGGCGCGGCAAAACCCTGACCCCATACTTCGCGATGCAGCACGTCCACCAGTTCGACCCGGCGGTATTGCGGCTGCAGCGGACCATCGGTATCGATGCGCCGCGTCAGCGTCGCCGCGTCCAGCCACTCGGCAGCGACGCCGCTCAGCGCCTGCTCAAAGACGCCAAGCTGGTCTCGTCCCAGCGTGCAGCCGGCAGCCATGGCGTGACCGCCAAAGCGCAGCAGCAGGCCCGGGTTGCGCTTGGCCACCAGGTCCAGCGCGTCGCGCAGGTGAAATCCGGCAATCGAGCGCCCTGAGCCCTTGAGTTCGTGTTCATGACCGGTGGCTGCGCTGGCGGCAAAAACAAAGGTCGGGCGATGCAGCTTGTCCTTGATGCGCGAGGCCACAATGCCGACCACGCCCTCGTGAAACGAGGCGTCAAAGAGGCAGATGGCGGGTGGCGCTGCCTGATCGTTGCTGAACAGGGCTTCGGCCACCGCGAGCGCCTGATCGCGCATGCTGCCCTCGATTTCGCGGCGGTCGCGGTTGATGCCGTCCAGTGCTTTGGCCAGTTCGTGGGCGCGCGCCGGATCGTCGCTGAGCAGGCACTCTATACCCAGCGTCATGTCGGACAGGCGTCCGGCGGCGTTGATGCGCGGCCCCAGCGCAAAGCCGAAGTCAAAGCTGGTGGCGCTGCGTGCTTGCCGCGCGGAGACTTCAAACAGCGCAGCCATGCCGGCGGGCATGGCCAGCGCGCGCACGCGCTTGAGCCCCTGGGCCACCAGCCGGCGGTTGTTGGCATCAAGCTTCACCACATCGCTCACCGTTCCCAGTGCGACCAGTGGCAGCAGGGCATCAAGCTTGGGCTGATTGTTAGTGTCGAACTGCCCGCGCTGGCGCAACTCGGCGCGCAGCGCCAGCAGCACATAGAACATGACGCCCACGCCGGCGATGGATTTGCTGGCAAAAGGGCATAGCGGTTGATTCGGGTTGACGATGACGTCGGCCTCAGGCAACTGGATCTGGCCACCGACACTGGCGGGCAGGTGGTGATCGGTCACCAGAACCTGCAGACCCAGCGCACGCGCCTTGGCCACGCCCTCAAAGCTGGCGATGCCGTTGTCCACGGTGATCAGCAGCTCGGCACCGCTGTCCTTGACGCGCTGCGAGATCGGCGCTGTCAGGCCGTAGCCATCCTGCACCCGGTCCGGCACGATGTAGCCGACGTTCTTTGCACCGAGCAGGCGCAGGCCGCGCACCGCGACGGCGCAGGCCGTGGCGCCATCACAGTCGTAGTCGGCGACGATGCAGATTCGTCGGTCCAGCGCAATCGCGTCAGCCAATAGCGTTGCCGCAGCGCGGTTGCCCAGCAGGCTGTCAGGCGCAAGCAGGCGCGCCAGGCCGTCGTCGAGTTCATCGGTGCCGAGCACGCCGCGCGCCGCGTAAAGCTGGGCCAGCAGCGGGTGCACACCGGCCTGTTCCAGGGTCCAGACGGTGCGGGGTGGTACGTCGCGTGGAACGATTTTCATAGTGGCAGAAGAAAGCGGGTGGCGGACGGCCGCTTGAAATTCAAGGGGCCGGTCATCGCGAGGCCGCAGGCCGCGGCGATCCATGAGAGTGGATTGCCGCGCTTCGCTCGCAATGACAAACCTGAAACAAAGGACTGCGTGGCGCGTTCGCCGCACAGGGTCAGTTGCACCGCTTCGCCTTGCTGCAGCGCTTTGAGCAGCGCCGCGCATTCGGTGGCGTCGAGTTGTTCCCAGGCCTGCGCCCAGGCTGACCAGTCCTCGTTCAGGGCCGCCTCGCGCAGTGAATCGGTGACCTGTGGTGCTGCGTCGGCGGCGGGGCTCAGCCCAGGCGCAAGCGCGCCGGTGCCGCTGAGCCAGAACGAATTGACCACCGGCAGGCCACGCTCGCTGCGTGATTCATTGACCGGGTGGTTGTAGAGCAGCATCTGCATCTCGCTTTGCAGGCGCCGCAGTTGAGCGGCCCGGCTGTCAGTCGGCAGCCAGTTGCTCACATCGTGCCCGCTGGCGCGATCCAGCGAAGCGGTGGCAAGGCCGTCGAACAGCTCGCTCTGTGCCAGCCAGCGCCTTGGTTGCTGGTAGTGCAGGCTGATGCCGTCTTCGGCAAAGTAGGGTTGCATGGCGCCCAGCAGCGCCCTGGCGTCCTGCTCGGAAAAGTCTGTCAGCGCTGAGCCGCTCATGACCACATGCTGGCTGCCGATTTTCCAGTGGCAGGGTGTAATGAAGCCCCAGGCGCCACCGGCCGCCAGGGTCTGTCGGGCCTGCAGTGCGGCCCAGGGAATCATCCCGTCGGCCAGTGGCAGCGCCAACGCGCGCGCCAGCGCCCTTTCGTGCGGTGCTGACAGGCTGAGCGGATCGGACTGCTCGGCGCCCTGCGCCGCCAGACTTGAAAGCAGTTTCTGCAGCTGTGGCAGCTTGAGCGTGCGCAAGGCCATGTCGCAGCCTTCAGAGCTGCAGTGGGCGAACGGAATCAGAAGGTGCATGGCGTGATTGTGCGGGATGCCACAATGGCACTTCATTCCACGCTGATCGGTCCATGCAAGTCCCCTACGAACTCATCCTCGGCTGGCGCTATACGCGCGCTGGCCGCGCGACCCGGCGCAATGGCTTCATCTCGTTCATCTCGGGCGTGTCGATGCTGGGCATTGCGCTTGGTGTGGCGGCGCTGATCATCGTGCTGTCGGTGATGAACGGCTTTCAAAAAGAAGTGCGGGATCGCATGCTCGGCGTGGTCTCGCATATCGAGATCTTTGCCCAGGGCGGCACTGCCTTGCCGGACCTGGAGCGCACGCTGCGTGAGGTGAGGGCCAACCCCCAGGTGCTGGGGGCTGCGCCTTTCATCGCCACGCAGGCCTTGCTGGCACGCGGCGAGGACATGAAGGGGGCGATCGTGCGTGGCATTGATCCGGCGCTGGAGCCAGACGTCACCGATCTGGCAGTGGAACTGAAGAAATCCTCCTTGGCGCGCTTGGTTGCTGGTGATTTTGGCGTGGTGCTGGGGGGTGAGCTGGCGCGCTCGCTAGGCGTGCGTGCGGGTGACAAGGTGACCCTGGTGGCACCCAGCGGTCAGGTGACGCCCGCCGGTGTCGTGCCGCGTCTGAAACAGATGACGGTGGTAGGCACTTTTGATTCCGGCCATTACGAATACGACTCGGCG
>CAITZZ010000377.1 GCA_903897005.1 uncultured beta proteobacterium
ACACTGATCGTGGCGATGGCGCGGCCCACACTGTTGGAGCGGCGAGCCGATTGGCCCGGCATGGTCCATTCGCCGCGCATGCTGCTCGAACCGCTGGACAAGGGTGCCAGCCGGCAACTGCTCAATGAATTGCTGAAGAAGCTTGCGGAGATCCCGAGCTTGCTGCGTGAGTTGATCACGGGCGGCGCACAAGGCAATCCGTTCTACATGGAAGAGCTGGTCAAGATGCTGGTCGACGAAGGCGCCATCGTGACGGCTGGCGAGCACTGGAGCATCAATGCTGAAAAGCTGCTGGCCACCCATGTGCCGCAAACACTCACGGGTGTTTTGCAGGCACGCCTGGATGGCCTGAAGCCAGCAGAAAAGCTTGCGCTGCAACAGGCCAGCGTCATCGGCTTTGTTTTCTGGGATCAGACCCTGGCCGCTCTGGACCCAAAGGCCCCAACCGAATTGGGCTCTCTGGTACAGCACGAACTGACTGTCTCGCACCAGGACACGGCGCTGGGCGAAGCGGTCGAAGGTGTGCGTGAATATGCTTTTTCACACCAGGTGTTGCACCAGGTCACCTACGACACGCTGCTCAAGCGAACCCGTCGCGCCCACCATGCGCAGGCTGCCCAGTGGTTCGCCAGCCAGACCGGCGCGCGGGCCAATGCTTTTCTGGGCGCCGCCGCCGAACACTTCCTCAAAGCCGACGACAGGCAACAGGCTTGCGAGTACTTCATACGCGCCGCCGAGCACGCTGCGGCACGCTATGCCCACGAAACGGTGACCAGCTACGTGAGCGCGGCTCTGGGCTTGACCGATCAGCCTTTGCAGCGTTGGCGTCTGCTCAATGTGCGCGAGCGAACATTGGACCTGCAGGGAAAGCCCAGTGAGCAGCAGGCTGACATCGACGCCCTGGAGCAGTTGGCTGACGAACTCGATGACGACCACCGGCGTTGTGAAGTCGCCTGGCGGCGCAGCAGCTTTGCCCTGCGCCGGGGCGACTACCGGGCCATGGAAGCGGCCGCGCGCCAGACCGTGACTCTGGCCGAGCGCATTTCGGACACCGTGCTGGCGCTGCGCGGACAACATCGACTGGCGCTCGCCCGCACCTATCTCGGAGACAAAGTGCTGGGTCAGACGCTGGCCAGCGATGGGCTATCCAAGGCACGCGCGCTTGGTCTGCGCCAGATCGAGACACTGTTCCTGAACGCTCTGTCGGTCATTGCCGACGCCCGGGGCGATCAATTGGCAGCAATCGCGCTCGATCAACACGATCTGCTCATCAATCGCGAGCTCGGAAACCGGCGCAACGAGGCCATTGCTCTGGGCAATCTGGGCAATGGCTGGCTTAGGCTGGGCGAACACACGCAGGCCCGCTTGCATCTGGAGGAGTGTCTGCGCCTGGTGCGCTCGGTGGGCGACCGCGCCACTGAACCCAACATCCTCACCAATCTGTCGATGCTGGCGCTGCGCCAGGGCGACGATGCGCCGGCACTGGCGCATGCGCAGGCAGCGCTGGACATGGCAGTCGAGGTTGAAAACCCCGACTTCGAAGCGATCGCGCTGTGCTCTCTGGGTAACGCCGAACTGGCACTGGGGCGCCATGCGCAGGCTGCGGCGGCCTTCGGGCGCGCCAAAGAAATCGCCACGGCGCTGGACACCGCCACACGGCTGGACGCCGCCGCTGGTCTGGTGCGCGTAGCGCTGGCGCAGCAGGATGCCACGCTGGCACAGCAGCGGGCTGAGGAACTTATGCCGAACCTGAGTGGCCATAATGCACTGGAAGGCACCGAAGCGCCGTACCTGATCCGCCTGACCTGCCAGCAAGCACTGGCGCGTGTCGGCGATCCACGGGCCGCTGCGTTGCTGGGCAGCGCCCACGCTGAACTGCTGGCCGAGGCTGTCAGCATCACCGATGCGGCTCTGCGTCAGAGCTTTCTCAACAACATTCCGGAGCACCGCGCCATCATGGCGGAGTGGACCCGCAATCCGGCACAGCGCTTCTGAGCAGCAGGGCCAGTGGTAGCAACCCTTGTCAAAGACTCAAGTCGTAGTCGATGGTCAACGGCGCGTGATCCGAGAACTTCTCGGTCTTGTAAATTTGCGCTGAGCGCGCGCCCTGGGCCAACGCTGGCGTCGCCAGGTGGTAGTCAAGCCGCCAGCCGACGTTCTTGGCGTAGGCCTGACCACGGTTGCTCCACCAGGTGTAGCAATCATCCGTCGTCTCGGGATGCAACTGGCGATAGACATCAACCAGACCTGCGTCACCCAGCAGCTTCGACATCCAGGCCCGCTCATCGGGCAGGAAGCCCGAGTTCTTGCGGTTGCCCTTCCAGTTCTTCAAGTCAATTTCCTGGTGCGCAATGTTGACATCGCCGCACAGAATGAATTCGCGCTCACGCTTGAGTTGAGCCAGATGCGGATAGAACTCTCCCAGAAAACGATATTTCGCCTGCTGGCGCTCCTCGCCCGACGAGCCGCTGGGAAAATAACAGCTGATGATGGAACGCTTGACGCTGCCACGGTCAAAGCGCAGCTCAACGTAGCGTCCCTCGGCGTCAAACTCGGACGAACCGTAACCAACCCGCACATCGCTTGGCTCGTGGCGTGTATAGACTGCCACGCCTGAATAGCCCTTCTTTTGCGCAAAATGAAAGTAAGCGCGCAGATCTGCCAGTTGCTCAAAGCGGCCCGCCACATCGGCGGCCTGGGCCTTGACTTCCTGCACACAAATACAATCAGGTCTGGATTGGGCCAGCCAGGCTTCAAGCCCTTTGCTGCTGGCCGAGCGAATACCGTTGAGGTTCAGGCTGGTCAATTTGAACAAGGAAGTTCCCATGTCAGAGTGTGTTGCAAGCAGTTCCGGACCAGCCCGCGCGCAGGACGCGCTGGCCCAGGATTTTTTGCAGTTTGTTGTGGATTGTGGCGTGCTGCGGTTCGGTGAATTCAAGACCAAAGCCGGCCGTATCAGCCCCTATTTCTTTAACGCTGGCCAGTTTGACGATGGCGCCAAGCTGGGACGGCTGGCTCAATTCTATGCCCAGCGTCTGCTGCAAAGCGGCATTGAGTTCGACATGATTTTTGGCCCGGCCTACAAAGGCATTCCCCTGGCAGCCGCACTGGCAGTGGAACTGGCCCGGCTCGGCGTCAACGTTCCCTTTGCCTACAACCGCAAGGAGGCCAAAGATCACGGCGAAGGCGGTACGCTGGTTGGCGCTGCACTGAAGGGGCGCGTCCTGATCGTTGACGATGTGATGTCGGCCGGTACCGCTACGCGCGAATCGATCGCCATCATCAACCGTGCCGGTGCTACAGCGCACGCAGTGATTATTGCCCTGGACCGGCAGGAAAAAGCAACAGAAGATGGGCGCGATGTTGAACACAGCGCAGTCCAGTATGTGCAAAGGCAGCTCGGACTCCAGGTGTCTGCGATTGCCAAACTCGCGGATTTGATGCAGTATCTGCAACAACACCGCGCTGACGGCCTGGCCATCGACCAGCAGCGTGTCCTGGCCTACCAGCAACGCTACGGCGTTACAGAAAGTCAAGCATGATCAGAGCCTGCATCCGGCATCCGGGACAACAGTACAGCCGCCTGGTCGCGGGCCTGCTGCTGGCTGCGCTATCGACGGCCAGCCTGGCACAAGCAGCACGATCCGGGGCCCCCGAAATCTACACCTGCGTTGACGCCAAGGGCCGCAACCTGACCTCCGACCGCCCGATTGCCGAGTGTCTGGATCGCGAACAGAAGATGCTCAATCCGAGCGGCACCGTCAAAGCCAAGGTCGGACCGAACCTGACGGCCCAGGAACGCAGTGCACTTGAAGCCAAAGAGAAGGCAGAGCTGGAAGAGCGTGCTCGCCTGAACGAAGAAAAGCGGCGCGACCGCGCCCTGCTGGTGCGCTACCCCAACAAGGCCGTGCATGACCGGGAGCGTGCCGTGGCACTGGCGCAAATTGGCGTGGTACGGCAGGCCGCCGTGAATCGTGTCGATGAACTGCAGCGTCAGCGCGCCGCCGTGCTCGACGAGATGGAGTTTTACAAGAAAGACCCGAACAAGGCACCGGCCTCGGTGCGGCGCCAACTTGAGGAGGTCAACGCCAGCCTGGCGGTGCAGGCTCGCTTCATTGCGGAGCAGGACGCCGAGGTCAAGCGCGTTACTTTTCGCTTTGAGGAAGAACTGTTTCGCTTGAAGCAGTTATGGACGCTGCAGGCTGGCGTCCCCGCCACCAGCGCCAGCAAGACGCGCTGACTCAGCCCATTTTCTTGCGCAGCAGTTCATTGACTTGCTGCGGATTTGCTTTGCCCTGGCTGGCCTTCATGATCTGCCCGACCAGCGCGTTGAGCGCCTTGCTGTTGCCGCCCCGGTATTCTTCGACATTTTTCGGGTTCGCAGCAAGAACCGTGTCAACGATTTCTCCCAACGCATCCGTGTCGTTCAACTGCTTGAGCCCCTTGGCTTCGATCAGCTGATCGACGTCGCCGCCTTCTCGACTCCACAATGCATCGAACACCTGCTTGGCTGCGTTGTTGGAAATCGTACCGTCCGCGATGCGCACCAGCAGCTGCGCCAGTTGCAGGGCGTTCACCGCTGATTCAGTGATCTCAATCTCACCAGCATTGAGGCGGCGCGCCAGCTCGCCCATGATCCAATTGCTGGTCAGCTTGGGCTGCCCGGACGCCTTGGCTGCAGCTTCAAAATAGGCGGCCATCGCTCGGCTTTGCGTCAGTACGGTGGCATCGTATTCAGTCAGACCATAGTCGGCCTGAAAGCGCTGCGCCATGACACGCGGCAACTCGGTCATCGCATCGCGCACACGCTGCACCCATTCATCTGCAATCACCAGCGGGGGCAAATCGGGATCCGGAAAATAGCGGTAATCGGCCGCATCTTCCTTGCTGCGCATGGCTCGCGTCTCACCCGTATCCGGATTGAACAGCACCGTGGCCTGCTCGATTGCATGGCCGTCCTCGATCCTCTCGATCTGCCAGCGCACCTCAAAGTCAATCGCCTGCTGCATGAACTTGAAACTGTTGAGGTTCTTGATCTCGCGCCGTGTCCCCAAAGGCGCACCGGGCTTGCGCACCGAGACATTGGCGTCACAGCGGAAGCTGCCCTCCTGCATATTGCCGTCACAGATGCCGATCCAGGTCACAATCTTGTGCAACTCCTTGGCGTAGGCCACCGCCTCTTCGCTGGAACGCATGTCGGGCTCGGTCACAATCTCCAGCAAAGGCGTACCAGCCCGGTTCAGATCGATCCCGGTCTGCCCAACAAAGTCCTCGTGCAAGGACTTGCCGGCGTCTTCTTCCAGATGCGCACGCACCAGGCGCACGCTGCGCCTCTCCCCCGCCAGGAAGAACTCGACCTGACCACCCTGCACCACCGGAATTTCAAACTGGCTGATCTGATAGCCCTTGGGCAGGTCCGGATAGAAATAGTTCTTGCGCGCAAAAATGCTGCGCGGCGCAATGTGCGACCCGACGGCCAGACCGAACTCGATGGCACGCTCCACCGCCCCCTTGTTCATCACCGGCAGCGTGCCCGGCAGCGCCAGATCGACGGCGCAGGCCTGCGTATTGGGCTCGGCGCCAAACGCGGTTGAAGCCCGACTGAAGATCTTGGAGCGGGTCGAGAGTTGCGCGTGGGTCTCGAAACCTATCACCACTTCATAGCCGTGTACCAGCGCTGACTTGCCTGTGTTCATGTTCAAAACCCCTCCGGCTTGGCGAGGTGCCAATCGCTTGCCTGCTGGAAGCGATGCGCCGCATTGAGCAGCCTGGACTCCTGCAGATAGTTAGCTATCAGTTGCATCCCCACCGGCATATTCTCGGCTCCAAACCCGACCGGAATACTCATGCCCGGCAATCCTGCCAGCGAGGCCGGCAAGGTAAAGATGTCAGCCAGATAACTGGCCAGCGGATCGTCGCTCTTGTCCCCGAGTTTCCAGGCCACGCTGGGCGCCACCGGGCCGGCGATCAGGTCGCATTGTTGGAAGGCCTGCTGAAAGTCGTCGGCGATCATGCGCCGGATCCTTTGCGCCTGCAGATAGTAGGCATCGTAGTAGCCATGCGAGAGCACGTAGGTGCCGATCATGATGCGGCGCTTCACCTCGTCACCAAAGCCCTGCGAACGGGTCTTCTTGTACATGTCAATCAGATCGCTGTACTGCTCGGCGCGATGGCCAAACTTGACGCCATCAAAACGGCTCAGATTGCTGGAAGCTTCGGCTGGCGCAATCACGTAGTAAACCGGGATCGACAGCTCGGTGCGCGGCAGCGTGATCGGCACCAGTTTGGCGCCCAGCTTCTCGTATTCCTTCAAAGCAGCGTCGACCGCAGCGCGCACGTCAGTTGCCAGACCTTCGCCAAAAAACTCGGCTGGCACGCCGATGCGCAGGCCGGCCAGCGAATCGTCCAGGTTGCGGGCAAAATTCTCAGCCGGTACGTCGAGCGAAGTGGAGTCGCGATCCAGATCCGGCCCGCACATCGCTGACAGCAGCAAGGCGCAGTCCTCGGCCGAACGTGCCAGGGGTCCGGCCTGATCCAGGCTGGAGGCAAACGCCACCATGCCGTAGCGCGACGCACGACCGTAAGTCGGCTTGATGCCGGTGATACCGCAAAAAGAGGCTGGCTGGCGAATCGAGCCCCCCGTATCGGTGCCTGTAGCTGCTGGCACCAGGCGCGCCGCCACGGCAGCCGCGCTGCCGCCCGACGAGCCACCGGGCACGCGAGTCTGATCCCAGGGATTTTTTACCGGGCCAAAGGCCGAATTTTCGTTGGCTGAGCCCATCGCAAATTCATCGCAATTGAGCTTACCCAGCGTGACGGCGCCCTGCTCGGCCAACCTGGCCACCACCGTGGCGTCGAAAGGTGAACGGTAACCCTTCAGCATCTTCGAGCCGGCCGTGGCAGCGAAATCGCGTGTCACAAAAATATCCTTGTGCGCCACCGGAACGCCCAGCAGGGCAGCGCCTGGTGTGCCTGCCGCCAGCATGGCATCGGCTGCCTGTGCCTGGGCCAGGGTCGCTTCCTCATTGAAATCAAGGAAAGCGCCAAGCCCGGCGTTGGCGTGCGCACGCGCCAGAAAGTGCTGCGCTGTCTCGACGGCCGACACCTTGCGCGCCCGCAACTGCTCGGCCAGTTCGGCCACGCTGAAATCGTGCAGTTCAGTGGGCGCGTTCATTCGATCACCTTGGGGACCAGAAACAGGCCCTGCTCCACGCTGGGCGCATTGCGCTGATTGGCAGTGCGCTTGTCGCTCTCGCTGACCGCATCCTCGCGCAGGCGCAAGACAACGTCCTGCCAACAGGCCACCGGGTGCGCCAGCGGCTGCAAACCGCTCGTGTCAACGGCACGCATCTTTTCGACCAAATCGAAGAATCCGTTGATCTGGGTCAGCATGCGCTCGCTCTCGGGAGGGCTAAGCTCCAGTCGGGCCAGATTGGCTATACGGTCAATATCGGTAGAAGTCAGGGACATAAGGTATTTTTCGTTCAAAACCAGATGCCTGGCGGCTCGCGAGGCGCTACGCCGGGCAATGTTTTCACAGGGGATGGGGTATTATCTCGCCTTTGGCCGATGCGCCTGTGATGCCCGAGAGGATTTTTAATGTTTGGAGCTTTCCGTCAGTACTTCTCCACTGACCTGGCGATCGACCTTGGCACCGCCAACACCCTGATTTACGTGCGCGACAAGGGCATTGTGCTCGACGAGCCCTCGGTCGTCGCCATTCGCCATGAAGGCGGCCCGCAAGGCAAGAAGACGATTCAAGCGGTTGGCAAGGAAGCCAAGGCGATGCTGGGCAAGGTGCCCGGCAATATCGAAGCGATTCGACCCATGAAAGACGGCGTGATTGCCGACTTCACGGTCACCGAGCAGATGCTCAAGCAGTTCATCAAGATGGTGCACCCGCGCTCCATCTTCCGGCCCAGTCCGCGCATCATCATTTGCGTGCCCTGTGGTTCGACCCAGGTCGAACGCCGCGCCATTCGCGAATCCGCTCTGGGCGCTGGCGCCAGGGACGTCTACCTGATCGAGGAGCCGATGGCAGCAGCCATTGGCGCCGGCCTGCCCATCAGTGAGGCCAGCGGCTCGATGGTGGTCGACATTGGCGGCGGCACCACCGAAGTCGGCGTCATTTCGCTCGGTGGCATGGTCTACAAGGGTTCGGTGCGCGTCGGTGGCGACAAGTTTGACGAAGCCATCATCAACTACATCCGGCGCAACTACGGCATGCTCATTGGCGAGCCGACGGCCGAATCCATCAAGAAGAAGATCGGTTCCGCCTTTCCGGGAAGCGAAGTACGTGAGATGGAAGTGCGTGGCCGCAACCTGTCCGAAGGCGTGCCGCGCAGCTTCACCATCTCGAGCAACGAAATCCTGGAAGCACTGACCGACCCGATCAACAACATCGTCTCTGCCGTCAAAAACGCGCTGGAGCAGACGCCGCCCGAACTGGGTGCCGACATTGCCGACCGCGGCATGATGCTTACCGGCGGCGGCGCCCTGCTGCGCGATCTGGACCGCCTGCTGGCCGAAGAAACCGGCCTGCCGGTGCTGGTCGCTGAAGACCCACTGACCTGTGTCGTGCGCGGCTGTGGCATTGCGCTGGAGCGGATGGAGCGCCTGGGCTCCATTTTCACCAGCGAATAAGGCCCGGGTGCAGCGATGCCGCTTGGTACGCTGGACGGTACTCCGCCACCCTTCTTCAGGCAGGGCCCATCGGCCCTGTCCAAACTCACCCTGTTCAGTGCCCTGGCGCTGTTCCTGATGGTGGCCGATGCGCGCTTGGAGATCGCCAAACCCCTGCGCGTCGTCGTTGCCAGCGTCCTGTACCCGGTGCAATGGCTGGTACTGCAACCGGTGCTGCTGGCGCAAGGCGGCACGCAGTACCTTGAATCCCTGAAGTCTTCCCAGACGCGCGAAGCAGCCGCGCACCGCCAGCTCGCGGCTCAATCACAGCGCGCCAATCAGGTCGAACAGCTGACACTGGAGAACTCGCGCCTGCGCCAGTTGCTGGGTCTGCGCGACAAGGTGAGCACCTCATGGCAGGCAGCGCAGGTGCTGTACGACGCAGCCGACCCCTACACACACAAAGTCGTGATTGACCGCGGCGCACTCGAAGGCGTGCTGGCTGGCTCTCCCGTGCTCGACGAAAACGGCGTCCTCGGGCAGGTAACGCGGGTCTACCCGATGGTCAGCGAAGTGACGCTGGTAACGGACCGCGACCAGGCCATTCCCGTGCTCAACACCCGCACCGGGGCGCGCGGCGTGGCGTTTGGCGATCCCGCCCTGCGCGCCAATGCGCTGGAATTGCGCTACATGGCGGCCAATGCCGATGTGCAGGCCGGCGACTTGCTGACCACCAGCGGTGTCGACGGCGTCTATCCGCCGGGCTTGCCGGTAGCCAGGGTGGAAAAGGTGGAGCGCCGGGTTGACTCGGCTTTTGCCCGCATCACTTGCCAGGCACTGGCACTGGTTTCCGGGGTCGGTCATGTCATGGTGCTCAAACCGATTGCGACCCAGATCGTGCCCCGGCCGGCAGTCGAGCCACCGAGCACCGCGGTCAGGAAAGGTGGCAAGCGATGATCATGCGCCCGGGCCATCAGTTGCTGCTGCCGGCCAATCCTTTCTTCATTTTTGGCAGCCTGCTGGCAGCACTCGGACTCAATATGTTGCAGAACATGGGTTTGTTTGGACGAGCCGCCTGGACGCCTGACTTTCTGGCCCTGGTGCTGGTGTTCTGGAGCATTCACCAACCACAGCGCATCGGTGTCGGTGTTGCCTTTGTTTTTGGCATCCTTGTGGACGTGCATCAGGGCGCCCTGCTGGGACAGCAGGCATTGGCCTACACCGTGCTGAGCTTCCTGGCCATCGCGATTCATCGGCGCCTGCTCTGGTTCCCGGTGCCCTCGCAAGCGCTGCAGGTGTTCCCCCTTTTTGCGGCAGCGCACGCGATCGAAGTGATTTGCCGGCTGGCCGCTGGCGGGGCATCGCCGGGCTGGCTGATGCTGCTGGCGCCGGTGCTGGAGTCGCTGCTTTGGCCGGTGGTCAGCGTGATTCTGCTGGCCCCGCAAAGGCGCTCACCCGACCCCGACGCCCACCGTCCTCTGTAATGACCGAACTTCGCAACGTTGAGGCCGACCTGTCGCGCTTTCGCGCGCGGGTGCTGGTGGCCACGCTGGTCGTGCTGGTCTGCTTCTTTCTCGTGGCCTCCAGGCTGGTCTACCTGCAAATGGTGCGACATGAAGACCTGCTGGAACAGGCCGAGAACAACCGCACTGCGATTGTTCCGGTGCTACCCAACCGGGGTCTGATTCTGGACCGCAATGGCATCGTGCTGGCCAGCAACTACTCGGCCTATACGCTTGAAGTCACACCCTCCAGGATCAACAACCTGGAGCAGACGATTGAAGACTTGTCGCAAGTCCTGGACATCACGCCGCGTGACCGGCGCCGCTTCAAAAAGCTGCTGGAGGAGTCAAAAAGCTTTGAGTCTCTGCCACTGCGCACCCGGCTCAGCGACGAGGAGGTGGCCAAGTTTGCTGCGCAGCGTTTTCGCTTCCCCGGCGTCGAAATCAAGGCGCGACTGTTCCGCAACTACCCTTATGGCGAGTTGGCCAGCCATGTCGTTGGTTATATCGGGCGCATCAACCCGTCCGAAAAGGAGAAGCTTGACGAGTCCGAGGAGCAGGCCAATTACCGGGGCACCGAGTACATAGGCAAACTCGGCGTCGAACAAAGTTTCGAGGCGCAGCTGCACGGCACCACCGGCGTCGAATCGGTAGAGACATCGGCCGGCGGGCGCGCCATGCGCAAACTCACCAGCAGTCCGGCGACACCCGGCAATACCGTCAAGCTCTCCATTGACATCCGGCTGCAGCATCTGATCGAACAGCTTTTTGGCGATCGCCGCGGCGCGCTGGTGGCGCTAGATCCCAAGACCGGCGAAATACTGGCCTTTGTCAGCAAGCCGACTTTTGATCCCAACCTGTTTGTCGAAGGCATTGACAGCGAAAACTGGCAAGCCCTGAATGAATCACCCGACAAGCCGCTCCTGAACCGTGCCCTGCGCGGCACCTATCCACCCGGCTCCACCTACAAGCCTTTCATGGCGCTGGCGGCCCTGGAGACCGGAACGCGCAGACCGGAACAAACCATCTCGGACCCCGGCTTTTTCATGTTCGGCAACCACCGCTTTCGGGACGACAAAGAGGGCGGGCACGGTACCGTCAACATGTACCAATCGATCGTGCAGTCCTGCGACACCTACTACTACGTACTGGCCAACGATCTGGGCGTGGACACCATCCACGAACAGATGCAGCGCTTTGGCTTTGGTGAGCTTACCGGCATCGATATCTTTGGCGAGGTGCGCGGCCTGCTGCCCTCGACCGACTGGAAGCGCCGCGCCTACAAGCGCGCCGATCAGCAGAAGTGGTACGCCGGCGAGACCATCTCGCTGGGCATCGGCCAGGGCTACAACAACTTCACCATGTTGCAACTGGCCTCAGCCACCGCGACGCTGGCCAACGATGGCATCAAGATGAAACCGCACCTGGTCAAGGAGGTGGTTGACATCATGACGCGCGCACCTACTGCCACGACGCGTGAAGCGGTCGGTGAAGTGATCGCCAAGGCAGCCAATATTGCCATCATCAAGAATGCGCTGATCGGGGTCAACATCGAAGGCACTTCTGCGGCAGCGTTTCGCGGCGCCGGTTACACCAGCGGCGGCAAGACCGGCACGGCACAGGTGATTCAAATCAAGCAGAATGAGAAGTACGTAGCCTCCAAAACAGAGGAACGCTTTCGCGACCATGCGCTGTTTACCGCCTTTGCACCGGCTGAAGAACCCAAAATTGCGCTGGCGATGGTGGTTGAAAATGCCGGCTTTGGCTCACAGAACGCGGCCCCGATCGCGCGCCGGATTTTTGACTACTGGCTTTTGCAGCAGTACCCCAGCGAAGAAGATATTGCGGCAGTGCAAAAGGCGCAGGCACCAGCGCCCATTGGCAAAGTTCGATCGCTCTCCGAGGTGCCGTGGCCACCGCCAGCGCTCGATGCCGGCACGCCACGCCCGTAGCGGGCAAAAAAAGGGCACCGGGATCGCCGGTGCCTTTTCTCACTTATAAGCCCTGACGGGCTGTCTCCACGGTCCTTCTTGTTCCAGCAAGCCGCTGTTGCCAACGCTTGAGCGAAATGTACGCGGCAAGACCGACCGGTGCATCAGTGCTTACCCTTTCCGGATTTACCCTTTATCGGCCAGCGTCTTCGGAAATCCACTGCGCCGCCTTCTCGGCAATCATGAGGACCGGAGAGTTGGTGTTGCCGCTGGTGATGCTGGGCATGACACCGGCATCGACCACGCGCAAACCGGCAATCAGCCCCGCTTTGCCGCGCACCCGCAGGCGCGAATCAAGCACCGCCAGGGGATCGTCTGCCGTGCCCATCTTGGTGGTGCCGACGGGGTGAAATATGGTGGTCGCAATGTCGCCAGCGAGTTTGGCCAAATCCTGATCGCTCTGGTATTGCACCCCCGGTTTCCACTCCTGCGGCTGGTATTTGGCAAGCGCGGGCTGCGCCACGATGCGCCGCGTCAGGCGCAACGAATCTGCCGCCACCTTGCGATCCACCTCGGTGCTCAGGTAGTTCGGCGCAATCGCCGGCGCATCCTCAAAACGGCCACTCCTGATCTGGACCGAGCCGCGGCTGCTTGGATTGAGATTGCAGACGCTGGCGGTGAAGGCGTTGAAACTGTGCAGCGGCTCCCCAAAAGCCTCCAGACTGAGCGGTTGCACGTGGTACTCGATGTTCGGATACGGCTGCTGCGCATCGCTGCGTGTGAAGGCACCGAGCTGCGAGGGCGCCATGCTCATCGGTCCGCTGCGCTTGAGCGCGTATTCCAGACCAATCATGGCCTTGCCCCAGAGTGTGCTGGCCTGGGTATTGAGGGTCTTGACACCCTCGACCTTGAATACGGCCCGGATTTGCAGATGATCCTGCAGGTTGGCGCCAACCCCTGGTGCGTCGTGCAGCACCTCGATGCCATGCTTCTGCAGCAAAGCCGCCGGGCCAATACCGGAGAGCTGCAGGATCTGCGGCGAGCCGATACTGCCAGCGCACAGAATCACCTCGGCACTGGCGCTGGCCGTGACCATTTCCGCATGGTCCCAAACCTGCACGCCGACGCAGCGCTGGCTGCCATCGGCCTGCGTCTCCAGGAGCAACTTCGCCACCTGGGCCGAGGTCCACATCTCGAAGTTGGTCCGGGCGTAACAGGTGGGGCGCAGGAAGGCCTTGGCGGTGCTCCAGCGCCAGCCCTCGCGCTGGTTCACCTCGAAGTAGCCGACACCCTCGTTGTCACCGCGGTTGAAGTCCTCGGTGGCAGCAATGCCGGCCTGCTGCGCAGCCTGTGCAAAGGCGTCAAGCACGTCCCAGCGCAGGCGCTGCTTCTCGACCCGCCACTCGCCACCCGCCCTGCGGTGCCGCAGCAACTTGCGGTAGTCCGTCGAACTGTCACTCATCAGCTCTGGCGCCACACCGCGCGCGCCGTGTGCCGCGTTGGCTCCCAGGTAATGATCTTCGTGCAACTTGAAATACGGCAAGGCCTGATTCCAGGTCCAGGTCTCGTCAGCGGTCAGCCGGGCCCACTGGTCGTAATCACGCGCTTGCCCGCGCATGTAGATCATGCCGTTGATGCTGCTGCAGCCGCCCAGCGTCTTGCCGCGCGGGTAACGCAGCACCCGGCCATTCAGGCCCGCATCGGGCTCGGTGCTGTAGAGCCAGTCGGTGCGCGGGTTGCCAATGCAGTACAGATAACCCACCGGAATGTGAATCCAGTGGTAATCGTCCTTGCGCCCGGCCTCGATCAGCAACACGCGCTTGCTGGCGTTGGCCGACAGCCGGTTGGCCAGCAGGCAGCCGGCGGTACCGGCACCGA
>CAITZZ010000378.1 GCA_903897005.1 uncultured beta proteobacterium
CGAAAACGTTTCACGCATGCTGGTGATGTACGGCGGCACGGTGGTCGAGAGTGGCCCGACCCAAGCCGTCTTTGGCCAGATGGCCCACCCCTACACACGCGGCCTGTTTGGTGCGCGACCGCAGCTGGGCGGCGCGCGTGGCAAGCGCCTGAGCACGATCGAAGGGACGGTGCCGGAACTGGCCGACCTGCCAGTGGGCTGCCCGTTTCAGGAGCGCTGCGCCTTGGCGCGCGCCGACTGCGCCGCTGCCCTGCCCCAGCCCATCGAATTGGGTCATTCGCACCGGGTGAGTTGTCTGCACCTTGAACTTCCAACCGGCGTGATCCTGCCATGAGCGAAACCCTGCTGCAACTCGACCAGGTGACGCGCAGCTACACGCTGCCGCGTGAGCGCCTGTGGGGCCCAGCACCTCAGGTGCACGCCGTGCGCGGCGTCAGCCTTCGTATGCAAAGCGGCAGCAATCTCGGGGTGGTTGGTGAATCGGGCTCTGGCAAATCGACGCTGGCGCGTCTGGTCATGGGACTGGAAGCACCCAACAGCGGCGCGGTCCGGATGCTGGGCCAGGACCTGAGTCAACTCGGTGCCGCGGCCCTGCGCGAAGCGCGGCGCAATTTCCAGATGGTGTTTCAGGACCCCTATGGCTCACTCGATCCGCGCCAGACGGTGCAGCGCATCGTCACCGAACCACTGGCAGCGCTCGGCGGTGCCGACGCCAAAGAGCAGCAGGAGCGAGCCCAGGAAGTGCTGGGCGCGGTCGGTCTGCGCAGCAGCGATCTGGGCAAGTACCCGCACGAATTTTCGGGTGGTCAGCGCCAGCGCGTCGCCATCGCGCGCGCGCTCATCACGCGGCCGCGCCTGATCGTCGCCGATGAACCCGTGAGCGCACTCGACGTCTCGGTGCAGGCCCAGGTGCTCAACCTGATGCAGGATCTGTCGCAGCAGTTTGGCGTCACCTACCTGCTCATCAGTCACGATCTGGCAGTGGTCGATTACCTGTGCGACGAGGTGGCAGTGATTTACCAGGGGCGCATTGTGGAGCAGGGCTCGCCGCTGACGCTGTTCCAGGCCGCCGCCCACCCCTACACCCAGGCCCTGCTGCAGGCCGTGCCCCGCGTTGCCACGCTGCAGATGCGCGCCACTCGCAAGCGCGCGCCAGCACCGCCCGCGGCGCGGCCACAGGGCGCAGCCGAGTGCCCCTATGCCGCGCGCTGCCCGCAGGCGCAGCCGCTGTGCGCACAGCAGCGCCCGGAGTTGCTGAGCCTGGCGAGCGGACATCAGGTGGCCTGCCATTTCGCCGCGACCCTCGCGCCAGAGGGTTGACGCTCGGCAGTGGTATCGTTCGGTTTCTGAGGGTTTCCCCATTTTTGTCTCGCAACTTATTTTTTGACAGGAGCAGCAACATGATCAATCGTCGTCAAGTACTCAGCACCGCAGCCAGCGGCGCCGCGCTGGCATCACTGCCATGGGCCGCCCAGGCACAAGGCAAAAAGGACAGTGTGGTGCTGGCCATGACGCTGGAGCCGCCGGGGCTGGACCCGACCGCTGGCGCTGCTTCGGCGATTGCTGAAATCGTGCAGTACAACGTCTTCGAGACCCTCACCAAGATCAACAGCGACGGCACCGTTTCGCCCCTGCTGGCAGAAAGCTGGGAAGTCTCGCCCGACCTCAAGACCTACACCTTCAAACTGCGCAAAGGCGTCAAGTTCCAGAATGGTGAACCCTTCAACGCCAAGGCCGTCAAGTTTTCGTTTGAGCGCGCTGCTGCCGAGAAGAGCACCAACAAGGACAAGCGCACCTTCGCCGGCATGGACAGCGTGGCAGCGATTGACGACTACACCGTGGTTGTCCTGAACAAGGGACTGGACCCGGACTTCCTGTTCCTGATGGGCCAGGCCACCGCCATCATCGTTGAGCCCAAGAGTGTCGAGACCAATGCCACCAAGCCGGTCGGCACCGGCCCGTATCAGCTCTCGGCCTGGAACAAGGGCTCCTCGGTCACACTGAGCAAATGGGACGCCTACCGCAATGCGGCTGCTATCAAGATCAAGAAGGTGACCTTCCGCTTCATCAGCGACCCGGCAGCGCAGGTAGCCGCCCTGCTGGCTGGCGACGTCGATGCCTTCCCGCGCGTCACGCCGCGCAGCGTGGTGCAGTTCAAGACCAACGCCAAGTTCCAGGTAGTGGTTAGCGGCTCGCGGGCCAAGACCATTCTGGCGATCAACAACAAGAAGAAACCGCTCGATGACGTGCGCGTGCGCCGCGCCATCGCTGCCGCGATTGACCGCAAGGCCGTCATTGAAGGCGCAGCCGACGGCTACGGCGTGCCCATTGGCAGCCATTACGTACCGGGCGCTTTTGGCTTCGTTGATACCACGGGCATCAACCCGTTCAACATCGAAAAGGCCAAGGCGCTGCTGGCTGAAGCCGGCGTCAAGACCCCGCTGGAGTTGAGCCTGAAGCTGCCACCGGTGCCCTATGCACGCCAGGGCGGTGAAGTGATCGCCGCGCAACTGGCCAAGATCGGCATCATCGCCAAGATCGAGAACGTGGAATGGGCGCAGTGGCTCAGCGGCACTTACACCAACAAGAACTACGACCTGACCATCATCTCGCACGTGGAGCCCTTTGATCTGGGCAACTTTGCCAAGTCCGGCTATTACTGGAACTACGATTCACCCCAGTTCGTCGCCCTGTTCGACAAGATCCAGAACGCGCCACGCGCGGCCGATCGCGCCAAGCTGCTGGGCGACGCCCAGCGCATGCTGGCCAATGAATCGGTGCACGGCTTCCTGTACCAGCCGCAGTGGATCACGGTGGCCAACAAGAACCTGAAGGGCCTGTGGAAGGACATGCCGGTTTTTGTCAACGACATCGGCGCCCTGTCCTGGTCGTGAAGCTGCACGAATTCGGCGTTCATCAGCTGATTGCCGGCTACCAGCGGCGCGAGTTCTCGCCGCTGGAGGTCATGCAATCGGTGCTTGATCGCATAGCAGCATGGGAACCCCACATCCGTGCCAGTTACCTGCTGCGCCCGGAACTCGCGCTGGAGCAGGCGCGAGCCTCAGAGGCGCGCTGGCAGCAAGGGCTGCCCTGCGGGATGCTCGACGGTGTGCCGGTCACGATCAAGGAAAACATCACAACCCGCGGCGACCCGGTGCCGCTGGGCACGCTGGCCACCGACCTGACACCGGCCAGCGCCAACGCGCCGCCCGCGGCGCGCCTGTTCGAGGCCGGCGCCGTGATGGTCTGCAAAACCACCATGCCCGACTACGGCATGCTTTCCAGCGGCCTGTCGAGCTTTCACGCGCTTTCGCGCAATCCCTGGGACCTGAGCAAGACACCGGGGGGTTCGAGC
>CAITZZ010000379.1 GCA_903897005.1 uncultured beta proteobacterium
CGGCCCGAGCATTGCAAATTGCTTCTTGCGACGAAGGCTGATATAGGTCTTCTTGGGCGCTTGCTCGAATGCTCCAAGTGTATCGATGCGCTTCATCAGCGCCTCATGCAGGGGACGCAATGCCGCCTTCGCTCCGATGTAGATGGTGTCCAGTGGATCGCCAGGCGCGACCATCGGTGCAGGCGCGCTGTCGCCCAGATCGGGCAGCGGCTTGTCCATGAAGAGGGCCACGGCGTTGGCGTCTCCATAGCCGAGTTTGAAGCGCTCCATGAGCAGGCTGCGACGCTCGCCGGTCTTGGCCAGCCCGCTGGCGGCAAGTACGGCGTGCAACTGGGCAATCGTCTTGCCGGTCTTGATCTGGATGTTGCGCAGTTGGGTCAGCGTGGCGGCTTGTGGGTCGGCCATGGGGGTTCTTCTCTCGGGACTTGTTAAGTGGCAGGCTTTACGGGTCGCGCGGACTGGTTGAAAAGCGGCAGCACACGGGGCCGACCTTGCAACCTGGTTCGCGCGCGCAGGTCGAGCACACAGGGACAGGAAATTCAACCGCATGTGGCTAAGTATTGCACAGGTTTTGAGCTCACCATCATCTTTGATTTGATCAATTTGAAAGTCGGGAGTGAGTCTTATGAAGCCAGACGCTTTTCTATAGGGCCGTCAGAGCGCCTTCCAAGGGGCTGGTACTTTTCCCTCATCCGATGGAGCTTCTCGATCATGGTGACTCGGTTTGGCAAATAGAACCGTGTTTGCGTCGATTCCAAACCTTACCTCCTGCCGCACGATCATTTCTGCGACTGGTTTTCGACTGACCACTGGTTGGGGGTGAAGGAAATTGAACATTTGGTCGTTCATTTGCGGACTGTCGCATTGTTTTCAATGAAATTGAAAACTTCTTTGGTTTGGTGAACGTCCGGTCTGGAGGAGGCAAATCACAGGAAGCTATTACCGGTAAGGGTCTTCTGGAGTCAGCAATGGAGCGGAACGTAGACCGGCAGGCAGCGTTTTGCTGACGGCCACGAATATCCGGTTCCGGCAAATCCAGCGGTCGCGGCACGCCAGCGCCCAGGTAACCTTGAAGTACATTTGTTCGTTCAGGCACCCCCGTCTGCACAGCGTTGGCGTGTTGTACGAGGGGCAGACGCTACGGCCTTTGCAGGAATAGGCGACGAAGTAGTCGTACCCACAGTCATTACAGCGTCCGCTCGGGGTGGCGTGGGCCGCCGCTGGCGCTTCAGTCGGCGGCGGCGTCCAGCAGGGTGCGCGTGCGCTCGCTGTGCAGCACATAGATGCCGGCGCCCACCAGCAGGGCAATGCCGATCCAGGCCGCAGTGTTGGGCACTTCGCGCCACACCAGCCAGCCCAGCAGCAGGGCGAACAGCAAGCCGGTGTAGCGAAACGGGGCGATCAGACTCATCTCACCGGTGCGCATGCCCACAATAATCAAATAGTAGGCTCCGCTGAGGAAGATGCTGGCCGCGCCCAGCAGTAGCAGCTGTCGGGCGTCCAACGGGGCCCACGGTTGCGCAACACTCATCAGGCCGGCCAGCAGCGTCACGGCAACGGTGGTGGAAACCGTCACCAGAATCGAGGGTACCTGTTCGGGAATGGTGCGCGTGATCAGATCACGCACGGTGTGCAGCACGGTGGCCAGGAAACACAGCATGGACCAGGCGTTGAAGCCTCCGGCGTCCGGCTGCACGATCAGCAACACGCCGGCGAATCCGCAGGCCAGTGCCAGCCAGCGCCCCGGCCCCACTCGTTCGCGCCAGGCCAGCACCGCAAACAGTGTGATCAGCAGCGGCGTGGCCATGCTGATGGCGGTGGCGTTGCCAATCGGCAGGTTGAACAGCGAAGTCAGGTAGGCAATGGTGGCCACGGCGTCTATCACCGCGCGCAGCCAGACCGGGCGCAGCAGCAGTTGACGCAGCGGGTCCGAGGCCTGCCCTGGGGTGCGCCGCAGCAAGCCCATGCCGTGCGCCACCGCCAGTAAAAAGGCGGTGGCAAACAGGCCCCGAATGAAGATCAGCTGCGCCGCCGGCAGGGACTCGCTGACGTATTTCACCAGCGCGTCATTGGCGATGAAACAGGCCATCGCGAAGGTCATGGCCAGAATGCCGTCGCGGTTGGCCTGGGATTGAAGTGTGAGCATGGGCTGAGAATCCGTGGGTGCTGGCGGGCTTGCACACCGGTTCATGGTGCGGCGTCCCGATGCGGTTGATGATTTGACAATGCCTCGAATTGTCAACCTGTTCAGTAACCGGGCGGAGCGCCTGTTCCGCTCGGATCATCTGGCCGCCTGCTATAGGCTCATTGCCATCTGCGGATGGGATGACCTCATCAGTTCAGTGTGGCGGAGATGACCGCCGTGGTGGCAGTGGACCTTGCACGCATCATCAAAATCCGGCCAGATGAACGGCACCCCCACCTGTTGCGTTGGGCGAGGACCTGATTTGAAGAGGGTGTCCGCGATTTGAATCAGACTAAGGTCTGAAAAATGCAGCGACTTTAGGACCCAAAAATCGCGCAACTCGGCCGTACCAGATTGCTCCGGGTTTTATTAAAGTTGGCTTGCACCTTAACTAAATCGTTCAACTGAAAAGAGAAACCTCATGAAAAAATCCCTCACCGCCAAAGTGTCTGCTGTCGCAACGTTCTTTGCATTGATCTCGGCGATGCTATTTGCGCCACTGCAAGCCAGCGCAGCCAACCTCGCCTTCAGCGCGGGACATGGGGTCAAATGCCGCTATGTCCTGGTTTCATACGACCCCGAGACCGGAGCCACTGTCTGGGCTACTGTGTGTGGCAAAGGCGTATAAGTTCCGAGGGGCTAAACTGCTACCGCGGTACCCTTCGATCAGCGATTTTGGTTAGTCAGCGATGTAGGCGTGTCGATGTTGAACGGGGCATCGATTGCATTAACGTGAAAGTCCCCAGCTGTCA
>CAITZZ010000380.1 GCA_903897005.1 uncultured beta proteobacterium
CCTGGAGCGTGCAAGGTGCGGCTGTAGGCAGCTACGGCAGCATGGCGGTCAACGCCACGGGCCAATGGACCTATTCACTTGACAACACCGCACACCAGAATCTTGCCGCCGGCGAATCGCACGACGAAACCTTCACGGTTCGCGTGGCCGATGACCAGGGCGCCGCAGTCGATCAAACCGTCACTGTGAAGGTCACTGGCACCAATGACGCACCAGTGATTACCAATTCCAGCACGGCGCTGGCTGGCGCAGTCACTGAAGACACAAGCCTCAGCGCCACCGGGCAACTCAGCGCCAGCGACGTGGACAACGGCGCCACCCAGGCTTGGAGCATTGTGGGCAGTGCCGCTGGAACATATGGTGGTCTGGCTGTCAGCGCGACAACCGGTCAGTGGACCTACACCCTGAACAACGCAACCAACGTGCAAGCCCTCGCCGCTGGCGAGAGCCACACCGAAACCTTCACCGTGCGCGTCACGGATGACCAAGGCGCGTTCGTCAATCAACAAGTGTCCGTTGTGGTTACCGGCACCAATGACGCACCCATCGTGGCGGCCACGGACGTCACCGGCGCGGTGACCGAACAAGTCACCCCAGCTGGCAACCTCACCGACAGTGGCACCATCACGTTCACCGATGTCGACCTGACCGATGCGCACAGCATCAGCGCCGTGACGCCTTCCGCAGGCGCTTTAGGCGCACTGACCGCCAGCGTCAGCACCGACACCACGGGCAGCGGCGCGGGTGGCATGGTCAACTGGAATTACAGCGTGGCCGATTCAGCCGTCGAGTACCTGGCTGCGGGCCAGACCAAGGTCGAGACCTTCAGCTTCAATGTGCTCGATGGCCAGGGAGGCAGCGTGGCGCGCACAGTTGAAGTTACCGTCACTGGCACCAACGACGCCCCCATCGGGACTGCGGCAGCCACACTGACCGCCGGAACAGAAGACACGACCTACACCATCAGTGCAGTAAATCTGCTGGCCGGGTTCAGTGACGTCGATGCCGGTGACACACTCAGTGTGTCGGGCCTGACCGCCTCTAACGGCACGATAACCGGGAATGGCACCTTCACTATCACCCCGACAGCCAACTTCAATGGTGCGGTGACACTCAATTACAACGTCGTCGATAGTCAAGGTGCAAGTGTTGCCACAACGCAGAGCTACACGCTGGCAGCTGTGAATGATGCCCCGGTGGCAGTGGGCGATACGAATGGTTCCGATGCGGTGATTGAGTCCAATGCCCTGATGAACTATGCGGGCGACCCGACCGCTGTGGGCAATGTACTAACCAACGACACTGATGTTGATGCTGGCGATGCTAAAACAGTTAGCGCAGTCAATGGCGTCGCGCAGAGCGTTGGCGCAAGCATTGTGGGTACATACGGTGCCGTCACTATTTCTAGTGACGGCAGCTACACCTATACCCTTGATAACAACAAGGCAGCAACCAATGCTTTACCCCAAGGGGCAAAAGTCAATGACGTGTTCAATTACACAGTGGTCGATGCCGCTGGGGCGACCAGCAGCACCACATTGAGTATTAACATTACCGGCACCAATGATCGACCCGTTGCTGGGTATGACAAAAACTACACAGATCCGGTCAAGGAAGCGGGTATCGGCGCGGGCGGCGTGGTGGTTACAGGCGATGCCACTGCAGTCGGCAATGTGCTCGCCAATGACACTGATGCAGATACAGGCAGTGTGATCACGTTGGCCTCTTTTTTGGGTTCTGCAGCGAACATTGGTGCGCCCATTCAAGGTACGTACGGTTCCATCGTGCTGTCAAGCAACGGTGACTACACCTACACGCTGGACAACACCAAAGCGGCGACCAATGCCCTGGCGCAAGGAGCAACAGGTGTCGATGAATTTGATATGGTGGTCATCGCAGATCAATTTGGCTTGACTTTCCCCTCTCGACTTCATATGGCCGTTTCAGGAACGAACGACGCACCTACGGGCACAGCGACGGGCACGCTGGCCGCCGGCACTGAAGACACCGCCTACACCGTTAGCGCCAGCAGCCTGCTGGCAGGCTTTAGCGATGTCGATGCCGGTGACATCCTGAGCGTGGCAGGCCTGGCTGCTTCAAACGGCACGGTGACCGCCAACGCGAATGGCACTTTCACCATTACCCCGATGTTGAACTTCAACGGCGCCGTGGCGCTCAATTACAACGTGGTTGACGGTCACGGTGGCAGCGTTGCTGCAACGCAAAACTACATATTGGCTGCGGTCAACGATGCGCCTATCGGAACAGCCACGGCCGTACTGGCCGCAGGCACCGAAGACACAGCCTACACCGTCAGTGCCGCCAATCTGCTGACTGGGTTCAGTGACGTCGATGCCGGTGACATCCTGAGCGTGGCAGGCCTGGCTGCTTCAAACGGCACGGTGACCACCAACGCGAATGGCACGTTCACCATCACCCCCACTGCCAATTTCAACGGTACGGTGACACTCAATTACAACGTCGTCGATAGTCAAGGGGCAAGTGTTGCTGCAACGCAGACTTATACGTTGACTGCCGTCAACGATGCTCCCACGATACTATTTTCGGGACAAGGCGGAACCATCACGACGATTGGCTCCGACATCATTCACAGCTACACCAACCTCGGCGGCGACCAGTTCATTGCATCCAGCGTTGCTACGACGGCCCAGGTGCTGGTGGTGGGTGGTGGCGGCGGCGGTGGCGCCGGTGGTGGTGGCGCTGGGGGCGTGCTTTACAACGCCAGTTACAACCTGAATTCGGCTAGCCAACACCAAGTATCAGTGGGTACTGGCGGCACTGGCGGTAGTGGCGCGACATTGCATGCACTGGTTCAAGGTGGAACCAATGGTTCAAGTTCAAGCTTTGACACCATCGCCGCGTTTGGCGGTGGTGGTGGTGGTGGGTATAGATCGGCGGGATTGAATGGCGCCTCCAGTGGCGGCGCGGGCCAAGACACCGGGTTGGCGACCGGCGCGGCGACCCAAGGTTATCAAGGTGCCAATGGTGCTGCTTACGACGGTTACGTGGCAGCAGGCGGCGGCGGCGGTGCCGGTGGTGTCGGCACGCGCGGCTTGTACGGCGCCGATGGCTACGGCTGGGCCACTGCTTCATCGCCCGGTGGAAACGGCGGCAACGGCTTGGCAAACTCAATCACCGGGACCTCTGCCTATTACGGTGGTGGTGGCGGCGGCGGTGTGAATACGAATGCGGCAGCGGCAACGTTTGGTGGTGTTGGAGGTCTGGGCGGCGGCGGGGCTGGTGCAAGAACCAGCGGGAACACCGCACCCTATGATGGCAAAGGCGCAGCTGGTGCCGCCAACACTGGTGGTGGTGGTGGTGGTGGTGATGCCGAAGGCAGCGGCGGTGTCGGTGGTTCTGGAACCGTCGTGGTTCGCTACACGCTCTCCACAGCGCAATATGGCAATACCGATAGCGCGTCGGCTTCCTTTTCGGACACGGCGGCGACCGATGTGTTTGTTTCGGCCAGTGGCCTTTTGCTGGCTGCAGATACAGAAAACTCTGCGCTCACTTTCAGCCTATCGGGTGGTACGGTGTCTGGCGGTCTGGCAAGCAAGGTCGGTGTCTATGGAACTTTGGTCATTAACACGGCCAGCGGGTCTTACACCTTCACGCCGAATAACGCCAGCATCAATGCGCTGACCGGTAACGCGTCGGAAAGTTTTGTGCTGACGGCAAGCGACGGCGTCAACACCAGCAGCGGGACTTATTCGGTTGCTATCTCAGGGGCGAACGACTTGGCCGCCATCAGTGGCACCAGCACCGGCACAGTGAAGGAGGACACCACGCTGGCCACCAGTGGTGCCCTGACGGTGAGTGATGTTGATGGCGGGCAAGCCCATACCCAGGCGATCAGCGGGCAGGCGGGTGCTTACGGTGCTTTCAGTGTAGACGCCAACGGCAACTGGACTTATGCCTTGGGTAACGCGGTAGCCAACGTACAAGCGCTGGCTGCGGGTACGACGGTCACTGAAACGTTTACCGTCAAGAGCCAGGACGGAACAGCGTCGAAGAATGTAACTGTTGCCGTCACTGGCACCAACGACGCGCTCACCGGCACAGCCACGGCCGTACTGGCCGCAGGCACCGAAGACACAGCCTACACCGTCAGTGCCACCAATCTGCTGACCGGGTTCAGTGACGTCGATGCCGGTGACACAATGAGCGTTTCGGGCTTGGCCGCTTCCAACGGCACGGTGACTGCCAACGCGAATGGCACTTTCACCATTACCCCGACAGCCAACTTCAATGGTGCTGTGACGTTGAGCTACAACGTTATTGACGGCCATGGTGGCAGCGTTGCTGCAGCGCAGAGCTACACGCTGGCCGCGGTCAACGACGCACCGGTGGCTGTGGTGGACAGCGTCTCGACCCACGAAGACACCGCGACGGCCGGGCTTGCCGCGACGCTCATTGCGAACGACAGCGACGCCGACGGTGACACGCTGACCATCACGGCCGTCGCCAACGCCACGAACGGATCAATCGCGCTGAACGGCGGCAACCCGATCTTCACGCCGACAGCAAATTTCAGCGGTCCGGCGAGTTTCAGTTACACGATCTCCGACGGCCACGGCGGCACTGCGACCGCCACCGCCACAGTCAACGTGGCACCGGTAGCGGATATGCCGTCATTGACCTTGAATGGAACGACCGCCTCCGGCGACGTAGGCACCGTGATCATGCTGCCGTTGATGAAAGCGTTGCCGAGCGTCGACACCGACGGCTCGGAGTCGCTCAGGGTCGTGCTCTCGGACTTCCCGGTCGGCACGACGTTCCTCGGTGGTCAGCTGAATGCCGACGGCATCACGTGGAGGATCACGAGCGCCTTCGGCGTTCCCAATCTCGCCACGCAACCGCTGCAGATGACGCTGCCGGCCGGCTACAACGGCACCTTCACGCTGCATGTGCAGGCGGCAACCCTCGACCAGATGGCCAGCTTCCCCAATAGCCAGGCCATTACGCCGATGCAGGACATCATCGTGACCGTCGCGCCGGTCAACGTTGCGCCGGTGGCAGTGGCGGACACGCTGGCAGCGACCGAAGATACACCGGTGACGTATACCGCAGCGCAACTGCTGGGCAACGACACGGATGTGGACAATACGAATGCGCAGTTGTCGATTGCATCGGTGACGAGCGGTACGGGCGGCACCGCGGTGCTCAACGCCGGTGGCACGGTAACCTTCACGCCGAGCGCGAACTTCAACGGCCCGGCGAGCTTCACTTATAAGGCGAGCGACGGCGCGGCGCAGAGCAACAGCGCCACGGTAACGATGAATGTTGCCGCGGTCAACGATGCGCCGTTGGCAGTCGCGGACACGCTGTCGGCAACCGAAGACACGCAAGTGATATACACCGCAGCGCAATTGCTTGGTAACGACACCGACGTGGACAACACGAACGCCCAGTTGTCGATCGCGTCGGTGACGAGCGGCACGGGCGGCACGGCGGTGCTGAATGGTAACGGCACTGTGACTTTCACACCGAGCGCCAACTTCAACGGCCCGGCGAGCTTCACCTACACCGCGAGGGACGGCAGTGCGACGAGCAACAGCGCCACGGTGACAGTGAACGTGGCCGCGGTGAACGACAACCCTACGGTCACCGCTGGCGCGCAAAGCGTGCAGTTGGTGGAACTTGGCGTGGTGGTGGGCGCTGCCTCTGCCAACCGCACGCTGACCAAGGGCGACGTGGACAGCGGCGACACGGCGGTCTACGATGGCGCGGCGCTGACCACCGACGGCTGGGCGACCAGCAATGGCGGTAGCACCTACACCAAGACCGGCACCTACGGCACGGCTACGCTCACCACCGGCACCAACGTGGTGAGCTATGCGCTTGACAACGCCGACACCGACACCAATGGTTTGGCGGCCAACGCTGGTGTTAGTGACCCCTTTACGGTTTACGTCAAGGACGGCAGCACCGGCACTGTCAGCACCGCGGTGAACTTCGCCATCACCGGCACCAATGACGCGCCAATCAATCTAGCCCTTTCAGCGAACACGATCGTGGAGAATTTGCCGGGAGCGACCATCGGTGTGCTCAGTGCATCTGATCCCGATGCAGGCGCCACCCTGACCTACACGATCCGGGCTGGTTTCGACGGCGCGTTATTCGTCATTTCGGGCGACGAACTTCGCGTGGGCAGCGCAGGGCTGGATTATGAGGCGTCACCGACACGCAAGGTGACGGTAAGGGCGACGGATAATAATGGCGCTTTCGTCGACAGCGATTTTGCCATTAACGTTGTCGACCGCGCCGAAGCGACCCTGACGACCGGAACGGACATCGTCGCGGCATCGATCGACAATACGCAGATCCTGGGCTTTGCGGCGACGCTGAACCCGGCCGACAGTCTCGATGGCGGCGCCGGCACCGACAGCCTTGTCCTCTACGGCTCCGGTACGTTCAACCTCCGGACGCTCGCAGGCTATGCCGGCATGGAGCAGGTCCAGTTGGTCAATTTCACCGGCACGCAGGCGGAGCTATACCTGCGGGACAATACCACGACCGAGGTCACGAGCATCGGCAGCGGCGCGACACTCGTCCATCTGCAAGGCACGGCGTTGGCAAGCAATCTCATTGGCGGCGACGGTAGCAATGTCTACTACTTCGAAACTGCGGGCTCGGCTTCCGGCGTCCAGTCGATAAATGGCGGTGCAGGGTTCGATACCCTCGATTTCCGTCTGGCCAACACCACTTTCGACTTGCAGTCCCCCACGGTGACGAACGTCGAGCAGTTCAGTCTGAATGCTTCGAATGTCACGCTGCTGGTCGACGCAGACGCGATCGCCAGCGTCACCTACATGAACGGAAGCGCGGGCAGCAGGCTCGTGACGGCCGGCACGGCGCTCGACCTATCGAATAAGTCGGTGAGCACCCTCACGGTCCAGAGCACGAATGCCACCGGCACGGTCTTTACGCTCAACAACAGCACAACAGCGTTCCAGGTGTTCGGCGGCCCCGGCAGCGACACCATCCAGACATCGAGCTTCGCCTTCACGGCGGCCCAGCGCGATGCGATCTTCGCGACCGCCTCGATCGAGACGATCATCGACACCGGCGGGACCTGGCTGGCTCCGCCCCTCGCCGTCAATACCTACAAACTGACGGCCGGAACGGACACCTTGACTTTGGGCGCGACCGACGACACGATCAATGGCAACTCGGTAACGTTGAACTCGATCGACAGCCTCAATGGCGGGGGGGGCACCGACAAGCTTGCACTGTATGGCGGCGGCACGTTCAACCTGACGACGCTGGCGGCGTACACGGGCATCGAGCAGGTACAGCTCGTCAATTACACCAATGTGCGGGCAGACCTTACCCTGGGATCCGGGACCACCGCCGTTACCGCCAGTGGCACGGGTGCGGTCTGGGTCAATCTTCAGGGCAGCGCTGTCGCGAGCAGCATCCAGGGGGCCGACGGAGGCGATCGTTTTGACTTAAATGGGAGCGGCACAGCCGCCAGCGTCTCCATGGGTGCCAATACCGACCAGCTGTACGTCTGGAATATTGGTGCCTGGAACCCGACCATGACGATCGATGGCGGCAACGGAACGGACTACCTGTTGTTCTATATGAGCAATGCGATCGTCGACCTGCGGTCCGCCAACCTGTCCAACGTGGAATTGCTCTACGCGCAGGGCTCGAACCTTGCCGTGCAGATCGACGCGGATGCGATTGCGAACGTCACTACCTTCACCGGCGTGGGGGGCAGCAGGTTCGCCACTGCCGACGCGGCGCTCGACCTCACGAACAAGTCGGTATCTGGCGGCGTCACGCTCCAGAGCACGAACGTCACGGGCACGACCTTCACCGTCAACAGCAACGCCACTGCATCGCAGGTATTTGGCGGCCCCGGCAGCGACACCATCCAGGCGACGGGCTTCACTTTCACGGCGGCGCAGCGCGATGCGATCTTCGCGACCGCCTCGATCGAGGCGATCGTCGATTCAACCGGAACCACGCTGGCTCCACCACTCGCCGCCAATACCTTTAAACTGACGGCCGGCACGGATATCCTGACGGGCGGGCTGGCCAATGAGACGTTCAACGCCAGCGCAGCGACGCTGGCTTCGACCGACAAACTGGATGGCGGCGGCGGCACCGACACCCTGGCCCTCTATGGCGGTGGCACTTTCCAGCTGGGCGCGCTTGCTACCTATGCGAACATCGAGCAGATACAGGTCGCCAATTCGTCGAATACACTGGCGGACGTTTACCTGAAGGATGGCACCACGAGCGTTGTCACTGCCAGCGGCACCGGCGGGACGCGCGTTCTCATTCAGGGCACCGCCAACGCGAGCGATATCCAAACGGGAGACGGTAACGACTACGTCTGGCTCCAGGGGACTACCGGCCAGGTCTCGAATGTCCACTTGGGCGCCAATACCGACTACTTTTATGTCTTCAATGCGTCCAATTGGAACCCGAACGTCACCATCGATGGCGAAGGCGGCAACGACTTCCTTTATCTCTACATGAACAATGCGACGATCGACCTGCGGTCTGCCACCTTGAGCAACCTGGAGGTCTTCACCGCGCAGGGTTCGGGGCTGACTGTTCAAATCGATGCAGATGCGATTGCCGGCGTTACCCAGTTTAGCGGGGTGGCCGGAGACAAGTTCGTCACTGGCGATACGGCGCTCGATCTCACCAACAAGACGGTAAGTACGGTTACCATCGAAAGTACGAATGTCACGGGCACGACCTTCACGGTCAACAGCGCCACTACGGCATTCCAGGTGCTTGGCGGCCCGGGCGCCGACACCATCCAGACGTCGGCCTTCGCCTTCACGGCCGCCCAGCGTGATGCGATCTTTAACGGCTCTTTCGTCGATATCATCCGCGACACCACCGGCTTCTATGGCAACGAGCAGGCCAATACGATAACTGGCACCGCCGCAGCCGATAACATTCGCGGCGGCGGCGGCGCTGATACGCTCATTGGTGCTGGCGGTGTCGACTCGCTCAGCGGTGGCGCCGGAGGCGATACGTTTGTCTACCAGTTGCTGAGCGATCGCGGCACCACAGGGGACGTCATCACCGACTTCACGAAGGCAGGTGGAGATGTTCTCAACCTGCACGATGTGCTCGGTACGTTCGCAGGCATCACGCCCACCACTCACGCCAATGCCTTCTCCGGAGGTTTTCTGCAATTCGTCGATTCCAATGGGGCCACAGCCGGCGGCGATACGCTCGTTCAGGTCGATAGCGACGGCTCAGGGGACGGGTGGACCACGCTGGCAACGCTAAGCGGCGTGGTGTTACTGCCGACTGACCTACCCAATTTCGTGCTTTGACCTTGACCGCGGGGGACGTGGCTCTGTCGCTTGTAGTGCCGTGATGGTCCCACGGGCGCCGTGAACGACCTCAATCACTAGGCGATTCACCTGGTTTGCATCACCGCGAACCTGTTGATGGCTCGTTCGGTTTCACTCTGAACGGGCCATTTGTATAGCGCGCAAGCGGATTGATTCCGTCATGCGTGCAGGCCCGTGTTGCGCTGCTCATCCAAGCTGCGGACCCTAGCGGGCTGTGGCGCGCGGGATCAGACGACCGTCATACATCCGCCGCGGCCACCCGCGACTGATCGTAAACCGGCTGCGCCGGCATGTCGGCCAGATGCCGCGCGTCGGCCCAGTCCAGAATTTCGATCGCCTCGCCCTGGATGCGCACCCGGTTCAGCCCGGCGTTCGGAATATCACTCTGGCGCGGCCCCGACAGCGGCAGCGCCAGCGCCGTGCGGTAAATCATGTCGAGCACACCACCGTGCGTCACCACCACCAGCGTCTTGTGCGCGTGCTGCTGTGCCAGCGCGCGCACGGCAGCCAGCACTCGGGCGTGAAACTGGCGCGTGCTCTCGCCGCCGGTAAAAGCGTAGTCGGCATCGAACCTGATCCACTGCGCCCAGGCATCGGCGTGCTGTGCCTTGATGTCATCGACCCGCATGCCATCGATCACACCAAAATTCTGCTCGCGCAGGGCCGCATCCAGCGCGGCGCGGCCTTGACTCAGCTGCAGATGGTTCTCCCGGATCGGCAAGGCGGTCTGCTGCGTGCGCGTGAGGTCGCTGCAAACGAGTTCGTGCAGCGTCTCGGTGGCAAGCCGCAGGCCCAGGCGGCGCGCCTGCTCGTGGCCGACGGCGTTGAGCGGCACGTCAACCTGGCCCTGAAAACGCAGTTCGCGGTTCCAGTCGGTTTCGCCATGGCGGATCAGGATCAGTTCGGTCATTCAGGCATATCCGGAGCTGTTTCCTGAGTCGCCTTCACGATCAGCACCGGCACGCCCGACGCATGCAGGACTTCATTGGAGACCGAGCCCAACAGGGCACTGCGCAGCGTGCTGGTGCCGCTGGCACCCATCACGACCAGATCGCACTCGTGGCGTTCCAGGATGTCGATCAGGGTGTGTGCCGGGTCGCCCGAGGCGACTTCGCTCTCGAAGTCGATGTCGGCCTCGGCCAGCAGCGCCTGCGCCACCTCCAGCGTGTGAGCGCCCGCGCTGGCGCGGACGCGCTCCAGAACCTCAGGGTCGTGCGCCACCACCAGTTCATACAAATTGGCCGGTTCCTGAACATTGGCCAGCACAACCCTGGTCTCCAGGCCGGCGTTCGCCATGCGAATGGCAAAGCGGACCGCCTCCAGCGAAACATCGGACCCATCGACTGGCAGTAGTATCTTCATTTCAATTTCTCCAAGATGTCTCAATATACGCCAGTCTGCCAAAGGATTATTTTCAAATGACTCAACTTGTCTTTCTTCCGGGCTTGGCCGCGGACGCCGCGATGTGGCAGCAGCAACTCGAGGCCATGCCGGCGCACCTGCATGCCGTGGTCAGTGATGTACACAGCCGCCACGCCAGTCTGAGCGAGATGGCCGCGGGTCTGCTGCAAGAACATGCGGGAGAGCTGATCCTGTGCGGCGCTTCGATGGGCGGCATGCTGGCCATGGAGGTCGTGCGCCAGGCACCGCAACGGGTCAAGGCGCTGGCGCTGCTTGGCACCAGCGCCAGGCCGGAAACCGAGGCCATGCGCGCGCTGCGCGAGGCAGCCATCAATCTGTTTGAAGAGGGTCGCATTGACGAGGTGCTGCAGGCCAATCTGCCGCTGGCCTTTCATCCGGGTCGCGCCGAGGACTTGCTGCTGCAACAAAGCTATCTTGACTTCGTGCTGCGCGCCGGTGCCCAGCAGTTGATACGACAAAACCGCGCTGTGATGGCGCGCGCCGACGCCCGACTTCATCTGGCTGACGTTGGCTGCCCGACCCTGGTGATGTGCGGCGACGCCGACCAGTTGACGCCGCCCGAATGCTCGCGCGAGATTGCGCAACTGATCCAGGGCGCCGAGTTCGTGCTGCTGCGCGAGTGCGGCCACATGCTGACCATGGAGCGGCCGGCCGAGGTGAACGCCGCGCTCTTGCGCTGGTTGGCAGGCCAGGGCCTGGTCTAGCTCTGGCTAGGTTTACGCCTGCCCGCGCACTTTTTCAATCAAGCGCTCATTGACCACGGGGGATACAAATTTGTTCACCTCACCGCCCAGCGATGCGATCTCGCGCACAAAGGTGCTGGAGATGAACTGGTAGCGGTCGCTGGGCGTCAGGAAAACCGTTTCCACATGCGGCATCAGGCTGCGGTTCATGCCGGCCAATTGAAACTCGTAGTCAAAGTCGGTCACGGCGCGCAAGCCGCGTACCATGGCCTTGGCTCCACGCGCCACCACAAAGTCGCGCAGCAGGCCGGAAAAACTCTCGACCTCCACTTGCGGGTAGGCCTTGACCACTTCGCGCGCCATGTCGATGCGCTCCTGCAGTGAAAACATGGCCTTCTTGTGGTGTCCGGCGGCAACCGCCAGAATGACACGGTCAAACAACTGGGTAGCCCGTCGCACCACGTCTTCGTGGCCTAGGGTAATCGGGTCAAAAGTACCGGGATAAACTGCAATCACTTTCTGCACCATCCTCTTCCTGTGGGTCGGTTAGGGCTGAAGCTTCACTCTCTTGTTTCCCCAATTTACTCTCCTGCGCCGCATTATGCAGCCTGTGCCGGCGCCGGCGGCAACAGCCTGAGCAAATGGGCGTGCACGGCGCCGGCCCTGAGGTGCCGATACAGCGTCAGCCCGATCGGTTCGAGCGCCGCCTGACTCCACAGAATCGGTGCTTCCAGATAGACAAATCCGTCTGGCGCCAGGGCGCGGGCGGCGGCCAGCAGAGCAGGCTCGAAAAGTACCGAGTCGAAGGGTGGGTCCAAAAATACAGCGTCCATGCTGGCAGCGGCAAGCTGCCGCAGAGCCGCCACACCGTCGCCGCGCACGATCTGCGTGGCACTGGCCTGCAACTGCAGTTGCACGCGCTTGAGCTGCGCCACCAGGGCCGTGTCCTGCTCCACCAGCAGCACTTCCCTGGCGCCGCGCGAAGCGGCCTCGAAACCCAGCGCACCGGTACCGGCGAATGCGTCGATGCAGCGCCAGCCCGTCAGGTCCTGGCCAAGCCAGTTAAAGAGCGTCTCGCGCACCCGGTCCGGCGTCGGTCGCAAGCCTGGCTTGTCAGCCACGGCCAGCTTGCTGCGCTTCCACTGCCCGCCTATGATGCGGACCTCGTGGCTCTGTTTCGTGACCGCCGCTTTTTGCTTCATGACCACAGCTTAACGCAGTTAAGGCCAGTTGCATCGGCGCCGCGCAAGGTCTATGCTCGCGTTGTATTTCACCCAAAGCTGCATCTTCTGGAGGGCACCATGTACAAAAGGATTCTGCTCGCTTACGACGGTTCTGAAAGTGGCCAAAAGGCTTTGCTGGACTGCCAGGATCTGGCGCAGTGGTCGCATTCCGAGCTGATGCTGGTAGCGGTGATGCCGCTGAACATGGACGTGATGGGCATGGGTGTGGGCGTTTACGACCCGCAACTGATGGAGCGCGAAAAGCTGGCGCTGCAGGCCGTGCTGGACGAAGGCATGCGCCGCCTGCGCGCGGCCGGCCACGCCGCCAGCGGCGAAGTGCTGGCCGGCGAGACGGTTGACGAGATCACCAAATACGCGCGAAAAATCTCTGCCGACCTGATTGTGGTCGGCCACCGGCATCTCGACAGCTGGGCCGCACGCTGGTGGCGCGGCTCGATTTCCAAGGCGCTGATTGAGCACGCTCCTTGCAGCGTGCTGGTAGCCATCACACAATGATGCGCTGGGGTTTTCGGAGTCGTTTCATAGAATGGGGCGATTCCAAGAACCCAAGTCATGTTCAGTTTTTTCAAAAAGAAGCCTTCACCCGACCCTGCCGCTGACACCAGCAACGCGAGCGCAGTAGCCCGACCGGACGCACCCGCGCGCAAAACCTGGCTGGTCAAACTCAAAGCGGGTCTGCGCAAGACAGGCACCAGCATTGCCACGGTCTTTACCGGCACGCGCATCGATGAGGCACTGTACGAGGATCTGGAAGCCGCGCTGCTGATGGCCGACAGCGGCGTCAAGGCCACGCAATACCTGCTCGATGACCTGAAGAAACGTGTCAAGGACAGCAAGACCGTCGACCCGGCAGCGGTCAAGGAACTGCTGGTGGAGTCGATTGCGAGTCTGCTGCAGGTGCTGGAAAAACCGCTGGTCATCGGGCAGCACAAGCCCACCGTGATCATGGTGACAGGCGTCAACGGTGCCGGCAAGACCACCTCGATTGGCAAGCTCACGCGGCATCTGGCGGACCAGGGTAGCAGCGTGCTGCTCGCTGCGGCTGACACCTTTCGGGCTGCGGCGCGCGAGCAGCTTGGGGTCTGGGCCGAGCGCAGCACGGTCGAAATCATCAGCCAGCAGGGGGGCGATCCGGCGGCCGTCAGCTTTGATGCTGTGAGCGCCGGCAAAGCCAGGGGCAAGGACGTGGTGCTGGTTGACACCGCCGGACGCTTGCCAACGCAGCTGCATCTGATGGAAGAACTTCGCAAGATCAAGCGTGTCATACAAAAAGCCGACGCCACGGCACCGCACGAAATCCTGTTGGTCATCGACGGCAACACAGGACAAAACGCGCTGAGTCAGGTCAAGGCTTTCGACGACGCTTTGCAGCTCACGGGACTGATCATCACCAAGCTTGACGGCACCGCCAAGGGCGGTGTGCTGGCGGCGATTGCCCGCGAGCGCCCACTGCCGGTTTACTTCATCGGCGTTGGCGAAAAACTCGAAGACCTGGAAACCTTCAACGCCCGCGAATTTGCGCAGGCGCTACTGTCCTGAAGCAGCTTACTTGCTGGCAGCCTTGGCCGGTGCTTTGCCGCCCTTGGCCGCAGGCGCTGCAGGCGCTGCAGGCGCTGCTGGCGCTGCTGGCGCTGCTGCAGGTGCGGCCTGGGCCAGGCGCTTGCCGATGGCCTGCTCAAGCGCCCTGACTTTCGGTTCAACCACTCCCTGCGTCTCAGCCACAAGCTTGTCGATCAGCGCATTTTGCATCTCGCCGCCGAGCTGCAGGAACTTGCGGTTCACCGGCGACTCGATGATCGCGATCAGCTGTTTGAGTTCGTCCTCGCTGAACTTTTCTTCGAGCAGGGCACCGATGGTCGATGGTGCCAGCTTGATGGCACGCTCGCGCACCAGCGGCACCGCCTCGTCCGCATATTTTTTCGCTTCCGCCTGAATCTCCTTGGCGACGGCCTCGCGCTTGTCAGCCGGTACCTGCTGCTGCAAGGCCATGCCGGCCTGCTGCAGCATCTGCAGGGCGGGCCGCTCCGCCAGCGCCTGCGCTGCCTGCTCGATGGCGGGCTGCTGCAATAGCAGGACTTTGGCTACCAGTTCCTTCTTGGCCGTTGTCTGCGCCTGCACGCTGCTTGCCACTACCAGCAGGGTTACCATCATCCATCTTTTCATTGCAATCTTTCTTGAAAAAACACAGAATTACCGACCGGAATCCGGGCCCGACCGCGGGCCCATTATCAACCAGCCCCTGACCGGATAATCAGCGCCCATGCACACGCTCAGCTTGCCAGGCACGCTCCCCGCATTGCAGCCATGAGAAAGCTGGTGTTGCTCGGTGCTGGCCAGGCCCATCTTGATCTGTTGTCCACGCTGGCCAAAAAACAACCCGCCGGCGTGCAGCTGACCCTGATCTCGTCTTATCCGCTGCACCTTTACGCCGCCAGGGTCCCGGGCTTTGTGGCCGGCCAGCACGCGCTGGAAGACTGTCTGATCGACCTGGAGCCTATGCTACCGAAAGCGGGGGCACGCTGGCTCACCGGCAGCGTTGCGGCGCTTGACGTCAAAGAAAGTACCTTGCAGCTGGCCGACGGCAGCACCTTTGCGTTTGACTGGCTTTCCATCGATACCGGAGCGCTGCAAAACCGGCAGCAAATCGAGGCCATCCTGCCCGGCGCCCGTGAGCACGGCCTTTTTGTGCGGCCGCTGCAAGCCTTCTGCGCTTTGTGGCCCAAGGTGACTGAAATGGCAACAGGCCGCTCGCTGCGCATCGCAGTCATGGGCGACGACCAGATGAGCATCGAGTTGGCGCTGGCCATGCGACAACGCCTGCCGGGGTCCTCGGTCACTCTGGTGGCAGGTACCACCGGCCTGGCTGGCGCGGCCGCGCTCGGCCATGAACAGCGCATCCTCAAGATCCTGAAAGAACACAGAGTCACCGTGCTGGCAGAGCGGGCGGTTGGCATTGAGGCCGAGCAGGTTCTGCTCGGCAATGGCGCGCGGCTGGCCTGTGATGCCCCCGTCATCGCCTGCGCCGGGCAAGCCCCGGCCTGGCTTGCTGGCAGCGCATTGACGCTGGACCGGCATGGCCAGGTTGTGGTGGATGCCTTCGGACGCTCAGTCAGCCACCCCCAGGTATTTGCCGCCAGCACGACGCCAAGCCGCACCAGGCCGGCCCTGGCCGAAAACCTGCTCGCCCTGCTGGCGGGCTCACCGGCGCGCCGGCGCCAGCCAGGGCCGGATCGCTTGAATTTTGTAAGGTATGGCCAAGGCCGCGCGCTGCTCAGCTGGCGCGGCTTCTCGACGCAGGGCCGCTGGGCCGGGTGGCTCAAGGGCTGGCTGGACAGGCGCTACCTGCGCCGCTATCGGCGCGACTGAAGGCGCAACTTGCCAGTCAACGGACCCGCAGCAATCTGCCCGATCTCGGTGGCGGCGGCGAAGCCATGCCGCCGGAAAATGGCCAGCACGGCGTCCACCGCGCCGGGCGCGCAGGACACCAGCAGACCGCCACTGGTTTGCGGATCGCTTAACAGGTCCTGATCCACTCGGGCAAAGTCGGCCGGCAATTCGACGTCTTTTCCATAGGCAGCCCAGTTGCGTCCCGACGCCCCTGTCACCATGCCCTGCAGGGCGAGTTCCCGCACCCCGGAGAGCAGGGGCACACTGGGCCAGTCAATTTCAACCGTGCAGGCAGCACCGCGGGCCAGTTCCAGCGCGTGACCGGCCAGACCAAAACCGGTGACGTCGGTCAGGGCGTGCACGCCGGGCAGCGCTGCCAGTTCCGGCCCCGGCGTGTTGAGCTGCGTGGTCAGGTCGATCATCCGGGCATAGCCCGCAGCGTCAAGGTTTTCCTTTTTCAGCGCCGCCGACAGGATGCCAACCCCCAGCGGTTTGCCCAGAATCAAGCGGTCGCCCGGCTTGGCATCGGCATTGCGCTTGACCAGGCTGGGGTGCACCAGACCCAGGGCCACCAGACCGTAGATCGGCTCCACCGAGTCAATCGTATGGCCGCCGGCAATCGGAATACCGGCCGCGCGGCAAACGCTGGCGCCGCCTTCCAGGATCCTGCCTATGGTCCCGGTTGACAGCACATTGATCGGCATGCCGACCAGCGCCAGCGCCAAAATCGGCTTGCCCCCCATGGCGTAAACGTCGGAAATCGCGTTGGTGGCGGCAATTCGACCGAAGTCGAAGGGGTCGTCCACAATCGGCATGAAGAAATCCGTGGTCGCAATCAGGGCCTGCTCGTCGTTGAGCCGGTAAACAGCAGCGTCGTCGGAGGTCTCGATGCCAACCAGCAACTCCTTGGGCAAGGGCATGGCGCTGACGTTTTTCAGGATATCCGACAGCACACCGGGAGCAATCTTGCAGCCACAGCCGCCGCCGTGGGAAAGACTGGTCAGACGTGGCTCAGGCGCCGCGCCGCCAGGGGAGTTGGGGCTTGAAGTGGTCATAGTCTGGCTATTTTCCCTTGAATTGCCCCGCCCGCACTCCATTTTGACGACTATCGCTTCGATTGAACCCTTCAATTAGCACTCGATCAAAGAGAGTGCTAATATTGAGGATATGACAAACAGGAGGTCTGGTATGGCTAATCCAACTAGAGTTTCAGGTTCCGCATTGACGCTGGCCAACCCGTGGGCGATGGTGCCCTCGCTGGGCAACCTTGATGCCTATATTTCGGCAGCCAATCGCCTGCCCATGCTGACGCTCGAACAGGAGCAGGAGTTCTCGCGCAAGTACCGTCTGGACAACGATCTGGACGCCGCCGGGAAGCTGGTGCTTTCCCATTTGCGCCTGGTGGTTTCGATTTCGCGCCAGTACCTTGGCTACGGTCTGCCGCACGGCGACCTGATTCAGGAAGGCAATGTCGGCCTGATGAAGGCTGTCAAGCGCTTCGACCCGGACCAGGGGGTGCGCCTGGTGAGCTACGCCATGCACTGGATCAAGGCCGAGATTCACGAGTACATCCTGAAGAACTGGCGCATGGTCAAGGTCGCCACGACCAAAGCCCAGCGCAAGCTGTTTTTCAACCTGCGCTCCATGAAGCAGCGCTACAAGACCGACGACGCAGCCGCCGACAGCGGCACGCACCGCGAGACCTTGAACGCAGAGCAGATTGACGCCATGGCGGCTGAACTCAAGGTAAAACGCGAGGAAGTGATCGAAATGGAAACCCGGCTGGCCGGCGGCGATGTGCTGCTCGACCCGAGCCCGTCCGACGAGGGCGACAACGCCTTCGGTCCGATTGCCTATCTGACCGACACCCGGCACGAGCCCACCGCCATGATCGAGGCGCACCAACGCGACATCCTGGCCAGCGACGGCATTGCCAGCGCACTTGAAGCGCTCGACGAGCGCAGCCGGCGCATCGTTGAGGAACGCTGGCTCAAGGTCAACGACGATAATTCGGGCGGCATGACGCTGCATGAACTGGCAGCAGAATATGGTGTCAGTGCCGAGCGGATCCGCCAGATCGAAGTGGCGGCCATGAAGAAGATGAAAAAAACACTAAGCGAGTACGCCTGATGATCCGACGCATTGCCCTGTTCCTTGCCGTTGCCACGCTGTCCGCCTGGGCTGCTGCGCAGAACCCGGTCAAGGAGGCTGCTGCGCTAGCGTCCTGGCCCAGCAAGACGGTTCGAATCATCGTTGGTTTCCCGGCTGGCTCCTCACCGGACCTGACGGCACGCACCCTGGCAGAGCCGCTGTCGCGCGCCCTGGGTCAGGCCGTCATCGTCGAAAACAAGGTGGGTGCCGGTGGCAATATTGCCGCTGACTACGTGGCCAAGGCGACCGATGACCACACCATCGGCCTGATGATCAATGGCAACATGACGATTGCCAAGCTGCTCAACCCGAAGCTCAACTACGATCCGCTGAAGGATCTGACCCCGATCAGCCTGATTGGCGTCTCGCCGCTGGTGCTGACGGCTCCGGTGGGTGCGCCTGGTGCCACGGCGCAGGAATTTCTTGCCGCCGCGCGCAGCGCGGGTGACAAGTGGAGCTACGGCACGCCAGGTGTTGGCACGGTCGGACACATCGGCATGGAGTGGCTCAAGAGCAAGGCCGGCATCAACCCGGTTCATGTGCCCTACCCGGGCTACCCCCAGGTAGCCAACGCCATGCTGGGTGGACAGTTGCAATTGGCCATGCTGCCGCCAGCACTGGCCGCGGCCCAGATCAAGGCCGGCAAGCTGCGCGCCATTGGCGTCACCTCCAGCGGGCGCAGCACCCTGGTGCCCGAACTGCCGAGCATGAGTGAAGCCGGCGTGCAGGGTTTCAGTCTCGAAATCTGGAACGCCGTCGCAGCACCGAACTCCATGCCCAAACCGGTGGTAGCCAAGCTGTCCGAACTCTTCAGCGACATTGCCCGCTCACCCGAGATGCGGCAAAAACTGTTTCAGCAGGGCTGGCAGGTGCAGGGCACCTCAGCCGAAGGCCTGGCCAACCGTGTCAAAGCGGATACCGCTCTGTTGGGCGGCGTCATCACGATGCGTAACATCAAGGTCGAATAAGCAGCCTGTCCAACTGGGCTTTGAGGGAATCAAAGCGGGAAAACAGCGGATCGAGCTGATCTGCCTGCAGGGGTCGTCTTCCCAACTCCTCTATGGCCGCCTCCAGAAACTGGCTGGTCTGCTGCAAGCTGTTGACGCCGGCGCGCTGTGAATTGCTCTGCAGGATGTGGAGCAGCCGCAAGGCTTCGTTGCGGGCGCTTGCATTGTCGGGACGTGCGCGCCATTGTCGAAGCGCCCCGCCGAGTTGCTCCAGCAGGGACGCCGTCTCCTCAGTGAATGAGAGACTGATAGACGCCGATTCGGAAAATTCAAAGCGCGCAATCGCCTGCAAGGACAGCAACAAGCCCGCGGCCGGTTGCTTGAGAAATCCAGCAGCAAACTGATGCAACAAGCGACGCAGGTCTTCTGCCGCATCAAGAAACACGCTGGCATGCTGTGGCAGACCGGGCGTGTGATCTTGCACGTGGCGCAGTGCCAGTTCGAGTGCTTGTGCTATCCCGGACAAGGCCGGCAATCCGATGCGCGCTGAACTCGCGGCCAGTGAATGCGCCCATCCCAGCGTGCTCTGCGAAAGTGGCCGCTGCAGTTCGAGTGCCCACTCGCTGAGTTCCTGGTGCAGGCAGCGCGACCACTCATCGGCTTCGTTCAGATAGGCATTGAATTCGGCGATGCCAATGCGCAGGTCGCCAATCACCTTGACCTGGTCTTGCCGGTCCGGCGCAGACAACTCGTAGGCCAGCCAGAGCGCGCCCAGCAGCGGCAGCTGCGCTGCGCGCTGCGCATCGACCTGTGACAGCAGGAACAACAACTCGCGCGGTAACCGTGGCAAGACTTCGGCTTCGCCGCGCGCCAGTGCCCGGTATTGCAACAGAATTTGCGATAGCGCGCGCTTACCCGCCGCATCGGGCGCACACAGACTGCTCGCCATGGCCTCAAAATAGGCGGCGCAAATCTGCCAGAAAACGCGCGGTTTGAGATCGCTCTGGGCGCTGACCAGGCCGAGGCTGATGTCGGACATGGCCTGGGCACAAGCCGCGTCACCGGAGCGGATCAGTTTGAGGATGCAGCCGTCGATCCGTGACTGCAGCTCGCGCTCATAGGCCAGAGCCGGCTGTCGCAGCGGCAGTACCCAATCGATCCAGCGCCACTCGAAGGGCCACTGGTCTGCCGAGGTCAAAGCTGCACCATTTCGAAATCTTCCTTGCGTGCGCCACATTCGGGGCAGGTCCAGTTGATAGGCACCTCGCTCCAGGGTGTGCCGGCCGCCAGACCATGCTCGGGCGCACCGCTGGCTTCATCATATAGCCACCCACAAATCAGACACATCCAGGTGTTGGTCGAGCTCACAGCAAACTGCCTTCCAATAGAATGGCTTCATTGTAAAACCAGGCTTGCAGCCGAAGGCGCCCTCGCACATGACACACTCCACCGACCACAACCAAGCCCTGTTCGATCGCGCCAAGCGGGTGATCCCCGGTGGTGTCAATTCACCCGTCAGGGCGTTCAAGGCCGTCGGTGGCACACCGCGCTTTGTCACGCGGGCCCAGGGTGCCTATTTTTGGGACGCCAACGGGCAGCGCTTCATCGACTACATCGGCTCCTGGGGACCCATGATTCTGGGGCACGGCCATCCAGCGGTGGTCCAGGCAGTGCAGCAGGCGGTGCTGGAGGGTTTTTCCTACGGCGCGCCGACCGAGCGCGAAGTTCAGCTGGCAGAAGAAATCCTCAAGCTCATGCCCTCGATGGACATGGTGCGTCTGGTCAGTTCCGGCACCGAAGCCGCCATGAGCGCCATCCGCCTGGCGCGCGGTGCCACCGGCCGCAGCAAGCTGATCAAGTTTGAAGGCTGCTACCACGGTCATGCCGACGCGTTACTGGTCAAAGCCGGCTCGGGCCTGGCAACCTTTGGCAACGCCACCAGCGCTGGCGTGCCGCCCGAGGTGGTGCAGCACACCATGGTCCTCGAATACAACAACGTGGCGCAGCTCGAACAGGCCTTCGGTCTCTATGGCAAGGAAATCGCCTGCCTGATGATTGAGCCGATTGCCGGCAACATGAACTTCGTGCGCGCCTCGGTGCCCTTTGTGAAGCGCTGCCGTGAGTTGTGCAGTGAGTACGGCGCGCTGCTGGTGTTTGACGAAGTCATGAATGGTTTTCGGGTCGCCCTGGGCGGCGCGCAAAGCGTCTATGCACGACAGCTTCCGGGATTTGAGCCTGACATGACAGTGATGGGCAAGGTCATTGGCGGCGGCATGCCGCTGGCGGCCTTTGGTGCCAAACGTGCCGTCATGGAACAGCTGGCGCCCTTGGGCGCCGTTTACCAGGCCGGCACCCTGTCGGGCAACCCGGTGGCCACCGCCTGTGGTCTGGCCACTTTGCAGGAGATCAGCAAGCCCGGCTTCTTTGAAGACTTGTCGAGAAAGACACGCTTGCTCGTCACCGGCCTGGCGGCGGCGGCCAAAGCCGAGGGCGTGCCATTCAGCGCCGATAGCGAAGGCGGCATGTTCGGTTTTTTCCTGTTGCCCGAGTTGCCGCAGAACTACCCCCAGGTGATGAAGACCGACAGCGCGCGCTTCAATCAGCTGTTCCACGGTCTGCTGGACGGCGGCGTCTACATTGCCCCGGCGCTGTACGAAGCCGGCTTTGTCAGCGCGGCGCACAGCGACGAAGACATCGCCGCGACGGTGGCGCTGGCGCGCCAGGTTTTCAAACAGATGTAGCTCGCACCCCACATGACTGCGCTGACGACCCGGCTGACGCGCGCGCTGCACCTCAGGCACCCGATCATCTCGGCGCCGATGGCCTTTGCCGGTGGCGGTGTGCTGGCCGCAGCAGTGAGCCGCGCTGGCGGCCTGGGCTTGATCGGAGGCGGCTATGGCGACCCGGCCTGGTTGGATGAACAATTCACGGCGGCGGCAGGACAACGTGTCGGTGTCGGTGTCGGTTTCATATCGTGGTCGCTGCGCAAGTCACCATCGGTGCTCACCGACATCCTGAAATACCGACCCGCCGCGGTGATGCTTTCCTTTGGCGACCCGCGGCCCTTCATCGACGACATCCGCAGTGTCGGCGCGACCCTCATTTGCCAGTGCCAGGACATGGACCATGTGATGGACGCGGTGGACGCCGGCGCCGACATCATCGTGGCGCAGGGGAGCGAGGCCGGCGGCCATGGCGCTTTGCGCGCAACCCTGAGCTTCGTGCCCGAAGTGTCGGACTTTCTGACCCGCCAGTCACCCGAAACATTGCTGCTTGCCGCAGGTGGCATCGCCGACGGACGCGGCCTGGCTGCGGCCTTGCTGCTCGGTGCCGATGGTGTCCTGCTTGGCACGCGCTTGTGGGCGTCCACAGAGGCGCTGGTGAAGCCGGGACACCACCAGGCCATCGTTGAGGCCAATGGCGACGGCACGCTGCGCACCCAGGTGGCAGATATCGCAAGGCAGATTGCCTGGCCACGCGGCTTTACGGCGCGGATTGCACGCAATGCATTCACCGATCGATGGCACGGCCATGAGGACGCGCTGGAAAAGAACGTCTCTGTGGAAGGCCCGAAGTATCGGCAGGCCTTTGCCGAGGGCGATGCAGACC
>CAITZZ010000381.1 GCA_903897005.1 uncultured beta proteobacterium
CGTTTACGGCAACGACTGGTACAAGGCGGGTTTCAAAACCACCAAACCCAATACCTGGAAGGACGGCATCGCCTGCGCGCAGTACCTGATCAAGCAGGGCTATGCCTCGCCCAAAACCATGGCCGTGATGGGCGGCAGCGCTGGCGGCATCTTTGCTGGACGTGCCGTCACCAGCGCGCCCGATCTTTTTGCAGCGGCGGTATTCAGCGTCGGCATGATGGACACCATCCGCTCTGAGGAAAGCGCCAACGGCATCACCAACATTTCGGAGTTTGGCAGCACGCGCGACGCAGTGGAATTTGCTGCGCTGCTGGAGATGAGCACTTACCACAACATCCTGGACGGCACAGCCTACCCGGCGGTCATGCTGGTGCATGGCATGAACGATCCGCGTGTGGATGTCTGGGAGAGTGGCAAGGCCGCCGCCCGGCTGCAGGCCGCTACCAGCAGCGGCAAGCCGGTGCTGTTGCGCCTGGACCTGCAGGCCGGCCACGGCATTGGCAGCACGGCAACGCAGCGCTATGCCATGTCAGCCGACATCTACAGTTTTCTGCTCTGGCAAATGGGACGCGCCAGGATCAGGCCCTGAAAACACCCGTCCTTCACTCGAAAGAACCTCATGCGCTACCGTCTGCTGGGCCGAACCGGCCTTTACGTTTCTGAACTCTGCCTGGGCACCATGACTTTTGGTGGACAGGGTTTCTGGCAGGTCATGGGCGGTCTGTCACAGGATGCCTCCACCGCGCTGGTCAAGCAGTCCTTTGACGCCGGCATCAACTTCATCGACACCGCCAACGTGTACTCGGTTGGCAAGTCCGAGACCATCACCGGCAACGCGATCAAGACTCTGGGTCTGCCGCGTGACGAACTGGTGGTGGCCACCAAAGCGACCGGCGTCATGCAGGAGGGCTCCGTCAACGCCCTCGGACAATCACGCTACCACCTGATGAATGAGCTCGACGCCAGCCTGAAGCGCCTGCAGCTCGATCACATCGACCTGTACCAGTTGCACGGCTTTGACCCGTTGACACCACTGGAAGATGTGCTGTCCACCCTTAACGACATGGTGCGATCCGGCAAGGTGCGCTACATCGGGCTGTGCAATATGGCGGCCTGGCAGATCATGAAGGCGCTGGCGATCTCCGAGAGGAATCACTGGGCGCGCTTTGAGAGTGTGCAGGCCTATTACACGATTGCCGGGCGGGATCTGGAGCGCGAAGTGCTGCCCTTGATGCAAGACCAGCAGCTTGGCCTGATGGTCTGGAGCCCACTCGCCGGGGGCTTGCTCAGTGGCAAGTTTGCCCCGGACGGCAGCGGCCCTGAGGGAACGCGCCGGGCCAGTTTTGACTTTCCGGCGGTGGACAAGCCGCGCGCCTTTCGGGTGCTCGACGTCATGCGACCCATCGCGCTGCGCCATCAGGCAACGGTTGCGCAGGTGGCGCTGGCCTGGCTGCTTAGCCGCCAGCAGGTCAGCACAGTGATTCTGGGGGCCAGAACACCGGAACAACTGGCCGACAATCTGGGCGCAAGCGGACTCGAACTGAGCAACGATGACCTGCAGGCGCTCGATGAAGTCAGCGCCCTGCCGCCCGAATACCCGGGCTGGATGCTGGCCCGACAGGGCCAGAGCCGCGCCACACCCCCGGTACGGAGCTGAACACCATGAGCGGATCTACCCTTTCCATCCCAAGCCACGACGGCAAGAACTTTGACGGCTATGTGGTGCTGGCGCCCGATGTTTTCTGGCGCCAGGAGCCGGGTGTCGATCTGAACTACGACGAAGCCGGCACCAAGAAAGCGTTCGCCCTGATGCAGGGACTCAATGGCCCGGACGCGGTCGCGGATCTGGTATCAAGTGCCCAGGCACTGCGCCGTCGCAGCGAAGTGACAGGCCAGGTTGGCGTCGTCGGTTACTGCATGGGGGGCCGCCTGGCTTACCAGTTGGCGGCAACGGGCGCGGTCGATGCAGCGGTCTGTTACTACGGCGGCGGCATTCAGAATCACCTTGAGCTGGCCAGTTCCATCCATGTGCCCATGCTGTTCCACTACGCCGAACTCGACACCCACATTCCGGAGACTGCAGTGGCAGCAGTACAGGCCGCGTTTAGCGGCCACTCCAACGCCCAAGTTCACGTTTACGAAGGCGCAGAGCACGGCTTCAACTGCTGGGGTCGACCCATGTACCAGCAGAAGACCGCAGCCCTGGCGCGCGGCCGGACGCTGCAGTGGCTGTCTAGCCACCTGGACTGATACGCCGCGACTGCGGCAAAGCCTGCTCTTTTTGGGTGTATAACCCACTTGCGGCAGCAGTTCCTGCTGCTACGGAGGTGCCGAATGTTTGCCACTTTCTGTCATTCAGTCTTCAAGCCACCGCAGCGGTGGCGCATCCTGCTCTTTGCCGCGCTCCTGGCCGGCTGCCATGGCAACAGCGGAGTTCCACCCGTCACCTACACCGACACCATCGCCCAGATGAGCGCGGCGATCGAGCAACAACTGACTCAAAGCGGCGCCAGCGGTGGGCTTTCCATTGCCCTGGTAGACGATCAGAGGGTGGTCTGGGTGAAAAGTTTCGGCTATGCCGACGCCGGCGCCCGCATTCTGGCGAACCCCAGCACAGCGTACCGAATCGCTTCGGTGACCAAGGTTTTCACGGGCACCATGGTGATGCAACTGTCTGAGCAAGGGCGGCTGGCTCTGAACGATCCTCTGACGCGCTTTATTCCAAACTTCTCCATCAAGCCCCCGCTTGGTTTTGGCCCCGGGGCACCGATCACACTGCACTCGATCCTGACGCATCACTCCGGCATTCCAGGCGACATCAACAACGGCGTCATGACCCTGGTGCCTGACGCGGACTTCAATGACAAACTCGTCAGCTATCTGCAAGGGGAGTACCAAAGCTACCCGACCAACCTCATTCTCGAATATTCCAACAGCGCGATCTCGCTGCTCGCCAGTGTCATCAGCAGTGCATCCGGCCAGAGCTTTTCATCTTTCTCTGACTCGCTCTTTCAAACACTGGGGATGGACCACTCCTCGGTCTCGGTCGACAGCCCCAGAGTCTCAGCCACCTTGGCCAAGGGTTATCAAGCGGGTCAGGAAGTCCCCCGCTTCTACAACAATGGCAGCACAACCGGGGCCATCATCTCGACGATCCAGGACATGGCCAGGTTCATCAAGATGGTCCATGCCGGTGGTCAGGGTGAACGCGGTCAGGTGCTCAAGCCAGAAACCATGGAGTTGATGCTCAGCCCCCAAAACCGCGGCGTTGCCCTTGATTTCGACACCAGCATAGGGCTTAACTGGTTTCTCAATGATGCTGAGCTCGCCTACGCAGGAAGACTCTGCTATCACAATGGTGCCAACCCGGGTTTTCGCAGCCATCTCGAAATTCTGCGCGACCACAAGCTTGGTGTGGTGGTACTCGCCAATGATGAGCAGCTCGCGTTCAGCGAGATTGCCAAGCAGACCCTGAAGCTCGCTCTGCAGGAAAAGACCGGCCTGACCCCTGTACCGTCAGCGCCCGTTGCCTACGCTGCGCCGGTTGTCTGGGATCAGGCTCGACTCGACGCAATGCAGGGCATCTACATACTGGGCAGCGCCATGAACGGCGTACCCTACATCACGGTTCGCAGTATGCCCGGTGCGCTTGAATGGACCAGTCCTGACAGTGGCAACACCGTCCATGTCATACCCAGGGCCAATGGCTGGCTGTCCGCGCCACAGACGCAGGATTCCGAGTTTGAATTCGGCGAGGTCTCGGGCCGTCAGGTCATGCTGTGGCATGGCAACGGGCAGACCGCGCTGCTGGCCGAACATTACAGCCCTCCACCCATCCCTGCGGCCTGGATTGCCCGCTTGGGCAGCTATCGGGCAACGAATTGTCAGAGCGCCTTCGCTTGCGGCTCAGGCAGTCTGATCGTTGCCGACGGCATGCTCGGTTTTGGCAGCAGTGTTCTGGTCCCGGTCTCCGACACGCTGGGCTACTTGCGTGGTCTCAACCGTGCCGGTGGCAGTTCAGTGCAGGTCCTCTCGTCTGCTCCCGACGGGCAAGAAGAGCTTCAGTTGCTTGGCGTCAGGTACCGACGCAACTAGTACTACTGCGACAGGATCCAGTCCGCCAGATTCTTCAAGGCCGCCGGGTCCTTGGTGTTGATCACCTTGTGCTCCTCGTCAGCGCCATCCGCGTTCTTGAATTTGGATCCGGTGGTGATCTGCTTGATGATCTTGTCCTGACCTTCGGCCTTGCCCTTGTACTTGAGAGCGATCTTTTTCAGTGCCGGACCCGACTTGGTTTTGTCCACCGAGTGGCACTTGGCGCACTCGTCTTTCTTGAACAGCGCTTGCGCCGCGTCCGCATCGACTGCAGCATGGACTGGCAAGCAGGCGGTCAAGGCAAGCAAGGCCGAGCCACCGATAAGGGAGAGAGACAACTTCTTCATTTGGAACTCCTGAAAGCCCGTGATTGAGCCTCAGGTACTCAACGCCCTGCCCGCTCACGTTGATGACGACAGAAACCTTTGCTTACAGCCATTTGCCTGCGCGACGCAAGCTGCCGCACCAAGTATGATGAAAACCATGTTTCACCATCTATTGCCTTTTCTCACACACTGGGCCATCACCGCCGTCTCGCTCTGGGTCGCGGGACGCGTCTTTCAGGGCATCCGCTTTGCTGACGCAAGCTCGCTGATCGTCGCTGCGCTGCTGCTGGGCTTTGCCAACGCCATCGTCAAGCCGCTGCTGATTGTCCTGACCCTGCCGCTCACGCTGCTCACCTTCGGCCTGTTTCTGCTGGTGATCAATGCGCTGATGATGATGCTGGTCTCCTCGCTGGTGCGTGGCTTCAAGGTATCGAGCTTCTGGACCGCTTTCTTTGCCAGCATCTTCATCTCGGTGCTGAGTTTCCTGATCGACGCTTTTGTCATCAGCAGCAGCCCGTCCGAGACGATCCAGATGCCGCACAACGGTGTCTGGCTCTAGCCCAACCCATGCCAGCCGAAGCGTCGGTCCGCGCGGATCCATTCGAGTCGCTCAATACGGAGCAGCGTCAGGCTGCCGAACATGGTATCGGCTCGCACAGTGAGGATGAGCGCGCGCTGCTGATCATTGCGGGCGCCGGCACCGGCAAGACCAACACCCTGGCCTTTCGAGTGTCCCGGCTCATCATGGATGGCAGTGA
>CAITZZ010000382.1 GCA_903897005.1 uncultured beta proteobacterium
AACAGCCAGTTCACCTACATCGCCAGCAGTGCCACGCTGGACGCCAATGCACGCGTGAAAGTGGCATCGGTGAGTTCATCCCACCGGTTCGCCTCCAACGCTTCCAGTTTGCGAACGGGCACCTTCAATGCGGCGGCAAGGGCAACGATGTGCAATCCGGTTGCCTCACGCGCCTGGCGGATCAATTGGCCGGGTGTCGTCGCTGGTGCCGTGGACGCGCCGTCTTCGCGGGCGGTATCGGGCTCACTCATGGAATGCACCTCTGTCATATGAGCCAGCCTCACGGGATTGCGGATACCGGCGCTTGAGTTGATCACCCAGCTGCCGCAATGCATCGCGATTTCCCAGGCGCTGCTCCACTTTCATCCCCAGCCAATATGACTCTGCGTTGGCCAGTTCGCTGTTGTTCAAGCGGCGCATGTGAAACTGTGCCTTGATCAGCTCACCGCGGTTGAACTGCAGCTGAGCCAAATTGAAACTGATCACCGGGTTGCCCGCATCCAGCTCGAATGCTTTGGCGAGAGACGCTTCAGCATCCACCGGTTTACCGGCCCTGGCTTGGCAGATCCCCTGCGTGAGCAGGGTTTTCGCCCGCCCGGCATAAATGGGGCTGGCCAAGGCGGCATCAAACAACGGTTGCGCCTCAGCAAATCGGGACTGCTGGCACAGCAGCCAGCCCAAGTTATGGGCAACGCCCGCATCCTTGGGGGCGAGCGAGAGTGCACGACGGAAGCTCTCTTCTGCCAGGCGAGTCTCGCCAAGACGCATGTACGCCAATCCGCGCAAGTTGTGCGCTGGCGCATAACCGCTGTCAGCTGCCAGTGCCTGTTTGATTTCGTCCAAAGCCACGCTGGTTTGACCTTGCTCGAAATAACCCGTGGCCAACTCCACACGCAAGCGCGCGCGCTTGCGCGCATCGGGCTCATCCGACTCGGTGATCAGGTCGGCACCGCCAGCGCCTGTCTGTGCCGTTGACCCAGCGGCGTGTTGGGCGCAGCCAGACAAAGACACCAAACCACAAAGGAACGAGCCCAGCAATACCAGCCCAGACAATCGATGGTTCATCCAGCGTGCTCCCGGCTCATCCACGTCACAGGTGTTTCCGACAGGCGTCGCAATTGCCCCATGCGGTCAGCGACACGGGTCCGATCGACTACATCACCAGCCAGTTGGCCGCACGCAGCATCGATGTCGTCCCCCCTGGTTTTTCGGACGGTGGTGACCAAACCTGCAGCGGAAAGTTGACCGGCAAAAGCGAGCACCGTTGCTTTGTCCGAGCAGACAAGTCCTGAATCAGGAAAGGGATTGAACGGGATCAGGTTGATCTTGCACGCCAACCCATTGCGCCCATGTTGGCGCAGCAAATCCACCAACTGGCGGGCGTGTTCAGGTTGGTCATTGACGCCCGCCAACATGCAGTACTCGAACGTCACAAAATCCCTTGGTGCTGCCGGCAAGTAACGCGCACAGGCATCGAGGAGATCTCGAAGGGGATATTTTTTGTTCAACGGCACCAAGCCATTGCGTAAATCATCATTGGGTGCGTGCAACGAGACCGCCAGCGCCACAGGGCAATCCACCGCCAGGCGGTCGATCATGGGAACGACGCCTGACGTGGACACAGTCACACGCCTGCGGGACAAACCGTACCCATGGTCATCGAGCATCACCTTCAGGGCAGGCACCAACGCACTGTAGTTCTGAAGCGGCTCG
>CAITZZ010000383.1 GCA_903897005.1 uncultured beta proteobacterium
CAATATCTCGGCCCTGAACTCCGCGCTGTGCATCCGACGCTTGACTCTCTTCGTTTCCATAGTGTCCACCTGTTTGTTTCGTGGACACTATGTTTACCCGCTTGGCCGCCGGATTCAAGATGACTTCGCTAGCCGCTTACCCTTGAAGTGCTCTCTGAGCTTGCCATCAATGTGGATGAAAAATTGGCGTACGGCGTAGATTAGCAGCAGCCGGTTTTTCCATCGTGTTGAATGGGGGCCACCGCTTCAGATACGCCTTACCGCGAACCCACAGGAAAACAAATCGCTCTAGATTTCTGCCAAAGGCATATCGGCGGCGGCTTCATCGGCTTTGAGAAGGCGGATCAACTCATCGAGGTCACGATCCAGACGCGTAAGGGTATCGGCACTCAAATTGCCAAGCGCAACGGGCAACACGCCTTCAAACGGCCCGGAGACAGTGCTCAGTAGTTTCTGCCCGTCAGGCAAGATGGCCAGATGCAGGTTGCGCTTGTCGCTCTTGGCCTTGGCCATCATGATCAACTCCTTCGCCAAGAGGGTCTTGATCAGATTGCTGGCTGTGGATTGATGAATTTGCATCTGAGAGGCGATCCCACCCACGCCAATACCGGGGTTCTGCTCGATGATGCTGAGTGCCCAAACTTGGGCGCCACCCAGACCCACTTGCTTCTCCATTTGCCGGAAGTGGCTTCGTACCGCGTTGAATACAACTCGAAATCGGCGCAACACCTTCGCGGGCGTTACTGCTTCTACCGAGGGAGTCGCATCTTGGAGCATGCTGGGTATTGTCATCGAAGAATGGAGCGATGTTGATCGACTGGCCTTGGCTTGCGGTTCGGTAAAAAAAGGGAGCCCCGAAGGGCTCCAACCTCGCTCACTTTGAAAACCCTGGTCTCGAGTTCAGGGAATCACGCTACTTGTTCGGGTAAACCAGATCGACACGGCGATTCTGCGCCCAAGCGGCCTCATCGTGCCCTTGCGACTTGGGCTTCTCTTTGCCCCAGCTTACGGCCTCAACTTGAGAATCTTTGATCCCGTACAGCTTCAAAGCTCGTACAACTGCATCAGCGCGCTTTTGGCCCAACGCCAGGTTGTATTCCGACCCGCCACGTTCGTCGGCATTACCTTCAACACGGATGGCGAGCTTCGGATTGCCTGCCAGGTATTTGCCATGCACTTCCAGCATTTGGATGAAATTTGGCTTCACAGAAAAGACGTCATAGTCAAAGTAGACACTGCGATTGGTCGAGATGGCGCTCTTTGGATCAAGGTACGGCGGAATCACGACTGACTGCACCTTGGATGCACTTGCCGATGCTGGCTTGGCGGGAGCAGGTGCAACCACAGGAGCCTGGACCACGGGAGACGGCGGCGGCGCGACTGGCGCAGGCGGTGTGCTGCTGCAAGCTGCAAGCAAAACAGCGCTACCCAAAAGGATCGACAGGTTCTTGAAGATTTTCATTGACTACTCCAGGTGTAAATGAGGCGGAACGACCGCAATGGGATGCAATAAGACCCATCGAGAACAATTATACATTTGCTAGAATGTGTATGTGCAATCGTCATTGTCAGTCATTACTCGGTATTCATAAGGTCTCTATAGATGGCCCCTTTCATTGGTCCATTCTGTATCTAAAGCTCATTAACACATTTGCTACAACTAAGTTGCTGCATGCACTGATGGATTGGAAGGACAAGCTTTGAATGCTCCTATTGGAAAGGGTCGTTCGCGCCGTTGGGCGCTTGCAGCCACGCTTGCGCTGATGATCACGCCTGCGATGGCCCAGTTTCGAGTCGATGTGGCGGGAATTGGCCTGAACCAACTACCGATTGCAATAGCGAACTTTCGGGGTGAGACCGGCTCACCACAGAAGATTGCTGCGATCATTGCGGCGGACCTGGGGCGCAGTGGGCAGTTTCGGGCGATGGACGCCACAGGGGCAGCACTCGATGAACTTAGCCGACCTGACGTTGCCCTCTGGCGCCAAAGAGGTGCCGACTCGCTGGTGTCGGGCAGCGTGACTCGCTTGGTGGATGGCCGTTATGACGTTCGCTTCAGGTTGTGGGACACAGTCAAGGCGCAAGACTTGGGCGGTCAAAGCTATGCCGTGACGGTGACCGATTTGCGTCTGTCAGCACATCGCATTGCCGATTTCATTTATGAAAAGCTGACTGGAGATAAGGGTGCTTTTTCCACTCGAATCGCTTACGTTACCAAGACCCAGCACCGTTATCAGTTATGGGTGGCAGACGCCGATGGTGAGAACGCCCAGGACGCATTGACCAGCCCTGAGCCCATTATTTCACCTGCCTGGTCGCCCAATGGAGGGCAACTGGCCTACGTTTCCTTTGAGTCGCGCAAGCCGGTGGTTTATACGCATGATGTGGCCAGCGGCAAACGTCGTCTGGTAGCCAATTTCAGGGGCTCGAACAGCGCACCTGCATGGTCGCCCGATGGGAGTACGCTGGCAGTGACGCTGAGTCGTAGCGGCGGGTCGCAGCTTTACGCGATTGCCGCCAACGGGGGCACGCCGCAACGACTGGCCGAATCCAACAGCATTGATACCGAACCGGTCTACAGCGCCGACGGGCGGTCCATCTATTTCGTCAGCGACCGAGGTGGCGGCCCGCAGATTTACAAGATGCCAGCCGCAGGTGGCAGCGCCGAGCGCGTCACTTTCACTGGCAACTACAACATTTCACCGGCGCTCAGTCCCGACGGACGATGGCTGGCGTACATCTCCAGGGTAAGCGGCAACTTCAAACTTTATGTCATGGAACTGGCCAGTGGCGCAGCCAACGGCATTACCGACACCGCGGCCGATGAGAGCCCTAGTTTTTCTCCCAATAGCCGCCTGATTCTCTACGTCACCCAAACCGATGGCCACGAAGCCTTGGTTACTACCAGTCTGGACGGGCAAACAAAAGTCAAGTTGGCCGGCAATTCTGGCGACATCCGACAAGCATCTTGGGGGCCGTTTAACAAGGGTGGATGAGAGTCATCGTTTCAGCGATCCGAACCACGCCATAGCACCGATGCAGGATTAGGCTCCACCCAGGATGCAGGGTAATGAACTGGTTTCGGATTTCGTCTTGGAGTTTTCATGAATCGATCAACGCCGAGCGGCTTGCACCACCCTCTGCGTGGCATTCCATTGGCGTTCGAACCATGCGTCGCCGGCCAGATATTGCTGCAGCATCGGCAAGGCATCAAAGCCCCAGAACAATTTGTCATCGACGGCCATCGTCGGTACACCAAAAACTCCGCGCGCAATGGCTTCGTCGGTATGGGCTTTGAGTTGCGCCTTGACCTCCTCGCTGTTGACCGCTCGGCTTGGCGCCAGTTGCTGCGTCACGAGCTGCAAACGTGCAGGGTCAGCGGCCTCGGCGCCACCGCGCCAGACATGGCGGAACAGGGTTTCGCAGACATAGCGGTTCGGCAGACCCTGCGCATCACAGGCGAGCGCCAGTCTGAGCAGCGCCAGCGGGTTGAAGGGATGGCTGGCTGGCAACTGCAGCTCAAGGCCATGCTCCTTGGCCAGCCAGAGTACCTGTCGATAGGTCCATTCGCGCTTTCCCGGCATCTCAGCTGGCCCCAGTTGCCCATGGTGTTTCAGCAGGGCCGCAAACAGCACCGGTTTGTAAGTGACGCTATAGCTGTGCCCGATCAGGGCCTCGGGAAGTGCCTCAAACGCCAGGTAGGCATAGGGCGAAATGAAATCAAGATAGAAAGTGATGTGTTTCATGATGCTCCTTTCTCACGGCGCTGTTCGATGCGCCGCAGGATGGCTCGCTTGAGTTCGTCACCGGCGTTGCCCCACTGGGCGATCTCCTCGATGCTGCGCAGGCAGCCCTCACACAAGCCGGACTGCGGGTTCATGCGACAAACCGATATGCAGGGTGAGGGCACGTTTTCCGACACCGTCATGGCGTGTCCACCACCACATCGGCCAGCGGTGCGCCGGTCAGCGCCACCAGGTCAGCCGGGCTCAGACGGAACACCGCATGCGGATGCCCGGCTGCGGCCCAGATTTCTTTGAATCGGAACAGTTCGCGGTCGATCAGGGTCACCGACGCTGTGGCGTGCGCAAGCGGCGGCACACCGCCGATCGAAAAGCCGGTCTTGGCCTTGACAAAGGCGGCGTCAGCGCGACCCAGCGCACCAAGCTGAGCCTCAACCTTTTTTTCGTCAACCCGCTTATCGCCTGAAGTCACCACCAGCACCGCCACATCATCCGACTTGCGCCGGAAAACAATGCTCTTGGCGATCTGGCCCACCACAATGCCCAGTGCGTCGGCGGCCTGCTGCGCAGTGCGCGCCGCATCGTCCAGCATGACGGGTCGATGCGGGTGTCCGGCTTGCTGCAGGACGGCGGTGACGCGCTGGACGCCTTCCGGAAGCTCACTCATCAGTTCAGCCTTTTGTTGAGCAAGGCGGTCGCGGCCCGCGAGTTCGGTTTGCGCTGCAGGAAGTCACTGATGAATTGACCGGCATCGACCAGCCTCTCCAGATCGATGCCGGTCTCTATCCCCATGCCGTGCAGCAAATACACCACGTCTTCGGTCGCCACGTTGCCCGTCGCACCCTTGGCATAGGGACAGCCGCCCAGGCCGGCGACGGAGGTGTCAAACTGCCATACACCCATCTGCAGCGCCGCCAGCGTGTTGGCCAGAGCCTGACCATAGGTGTCGTGAAAGTGACCCGAAATGTCATCGACATCGAAATGCCGCAGTGTCGCCTCCAGCGCACGCTGCACCTTGATCGGTGTGCCCACGCCAATCGTGTCTGCCACACCGATATGCTGTACGCCAATGCCCTTCATCAGCGCCGCCAGGTAACTCACACTGTCGGGCGAAACCTCGCCCTGGTAAGGGCAACCGACGGCGCAGGACATGGCGCCACGCACGTAGATGCCGGCCGCACGCGCCGCCTCGACCACCGGTGCAAAGCGCTCCATGCTCTCGGCTATCGAGCAGTTGATGTTCTTCTGGCTGAAGGCTTCGCTGGCCGCGCCAAAAACGACGATTTCGTCAGGCTTTGAAAGCAGGGCCGCCTGAAAACCCTGCAGGTTCGGCGTCAGCACCGAGTAGCGCACGCCGGGCAGGCGCGCGATGCCGGCCATGACCTGCGCGTTGTCAGCCATCTGCGGCACCCACTTGGGCGAAACAAAGCTGGTGACTTCAATTTCTTTCAGGCCCGCCGCCTGCAGGCGATGCACCAGTTCAATCTTGACCGCCGCCGGCACCGGCTGCTTCTCGTTTTGCAGACCGTCGCGCGGTCCGACATCAACCAGCTTGACGCGGGTGGGTAAGTTCATTCTCGTGTCCTCAATTCGTTTGCAGCGCGATCGTACTCAATAGCCGCGCACCGGGTCAACGACACCAACAATCGGCTGCCCTGCTTCCAGGCAGCGAATCTTGCCGGCAATTTGCGCAATGCTCTGGTCGCGCAGGGTGCGCGCCGAGGTGTGCGGCGTGATGGTGATTTTCGGGTTGTGCCAGAACGGATGTTCACCCGGCAGCGGCTCGGTGCGGAAGACGTCGAGCGTCGCGCCAGCCAGGTGACCCTTGTCCAGCAAGCTCAGCAGGTCTTCATCCACCAGGTGCGCGCCGCGCGCGACGTTGATCACATAGCCGCCGCTCTGCAACTGCGACAGGGTTTGCAGGCGCATGATGTCGCGCGTCTCGGGCGTCAGCGGCAACAGGTTGACCAGGATGCGCGTCGCGGAAAGAAAGTCACTGAACCGCTCGGCACCGGCGAAACAACGTACCCCTGCGAGCGTCTTGGCCGAGCGGCTCCAGCCGACGACCGGAAAATCAAACTGCGCCAGGCTCTGCGCCACGCGTGCACCCAGCACGCCCAAGCCCATGACGCCCACCGGAAAGTCGCTGCGCTCCAGCGGTTTGCGGTACGACCACTTGCCGGCGCGGATGTCAGCCTCGTAAGCATCGAACTCGCGAAAATGCCGGATCACGGCGTGGCAGACGTACTCTGCCATCTGTACCGACATGCCAGCGTCATCCAGGCGAACCACCGTCGCCTTTGGCGGCAATTTCAGCTTCAGCAGGGCATCGACACCGGCGCCGATGTTGAAGATGCCCTTGAGCGCTGTCTGCTCGTCAAAAAACTGCTGCGGCGGTGCCCACACCACAGCGTGATCTGCCTGCGGTGCACCGGGCTGCCAGACTTCGACTTCTGCGCCAGGCAAGGCCGAGCGCAGCCCTGCCAACCAGGGTTCGGGCTTGGTGCCGGTGCAACAGAAGATAATTTTCATCCAACCACCAGCTTCAGCAGTTCAGCCCCTTCCGGCACTTGATCCCCCGGGGCGTACAGCAGTTCGGCCACCACACCGTCCATCGGTGCTGAAATGGTGTGCTCCATCTTCATGGCATCGAGTACCGCCAGCGCCTGGCCAATTTTGACCTTGTCACCGGCCTTGACGGCAAATGACACCACCTTACCCGGCATGGGCGCCGTCAGACGCCCGCCTTCGGTCTGGTTGTCGCCGGCATGGGCCAGCGCATCAATGGTGATGAGCTGCGTCGCACCCTGCGCGGAAAAAATGTGAACCGCGGCACCGTTCTTGTAGACATTCAGGATCTGGCGCCGCTCACCCAGGTGCACGTCAATGCCATGGGTGACCGCGGCAAACGAAAAGCTCTCGCTCGCGCCGGCCACATCGAGTTGCAGCGCGCCATCGTGTAGCGTGGTCATCTGCACCACGTGCACGACCCCGGCAAATTCAAAGTCGAAGCGGCGCGTGCTCGGCCCATGCGAACGCCAGCCGTCGCGCCGTGCCCAGGGGTCCAGCCACAGGGACTTTTCGACCAGACCTGCCTCCAGCGCGATCTCCTGCAACAGTGTGTGCGCAATCGCGCCAGACACCGCCAGCGCGAGCCCGACTTTTTCCTGCTTGAACAGGACCGCCTCTTCGCGCGGAATCAGGCCGGTGTCCAGATCGGCCTCGACAAAGGAGCGGCTTTGCACCACGTTGCGCAGAAACTGGACATTGGTGTTCAGTCCCACGATATGCGTCTGGGCCAGTGCCACGTCCAGCCGTGCCAGCGCCTGAGCCCGGGTGTCGCCGTGCACGATCAGCTTGGCCACCATCGAGTCGTAGAAGGGCGAAATGGCGTCGCCCTGGCGCACGCCGGAATCGACCCGCACCACGGCGCTGGAGCCGACGTTTCCGCGCTCGAAGGTGACGCAATCGGGCAGTTCGTAAACGTGCAGCGTGCCAGTCGCGGGCATGAAGTTCTTGTCCGGGTTCTCGGCGCAGATGCGGGCCTCGATGGCATGGCCGCTGATCTTGAGCTGCTCCTGCAACAGTGGCAAGGGCTGACCGCTGGCCACGCGCAACTGCCACTCCACCAGGTCCTGCCCGGTGATCGCTTCCGTGATCGGATGCTCCACCTGCAACCTTGTATTCATTTCCATAAAGTAGAAAGCCCCCACGCTTGCCACTTCGTGTGCTGCGCTGCCCCCCGAGGGGGCTAATTTTCCTTGGGGCGGCCCAGCGGAAAATTGATCATCATCACCGGTCCGTGGCCGCGTCTCGACGATGAACTCGACGGTACCGGCACCGACGTAGTTGACGGCGCGCGCTGCGGCCACGGCGGCTTCGCCCATCTGCTGGCGCAGCGCCGGCGTCATGCCGGGCGCCGGTGCTTCTTCCAGCACCTTTTGATGGCGTCGCTGGACAGAGCAATCGCGTTCGAACAGGTAGACGTAATTGCCCAGCGTGTCGCCAAACACCTGAATCTCGATGTGGCGTGGCCGCTGCACGTATTTCTCGATCAGCACGGCATCGTCACCAAAACTGTTGATCGCCTCGCGCTGGCAACTGGCCAGCGCTGCGGCAAAGTCTTCAGCCCGGTCAACTGCGCGCATGCCCTTGCCACCGCCACCCGCGCTGGCCTTGATCAGCACCGGGTAGCCAATGGCATCGGCTTCGCGCTGCAGCAACGCTGCGTCCTGCTCGGCACCGTGATAACCCGGGACCAGCGGCACACCGGCCAGCGCCATCAGGCGCTTGGATTCGGCCTTCAAGCCCATCGCCTTGATGGCGGAAGCAGGCGGGCCGATGAAAACCAGACCTGCCTTCGAGCAGGCTTGTGCAAACTCTTCGTTTTCGCTCAGGAAACCGTAGCCGGGGTGGATCGCCTGGGCGCCGGTAGCCTGTGCCGCGGCGATGATTTTTTCCCAGCGCAGATAGCTGTCCTTGGGTGAACTGCCGCCGATGTGAACGGCCTCGTCACAAACGCTGACATGCTTGGCGTTGGCATCGGCATCCGAATAAACCGCCACCGTCTTGATGGCCATGCGCCTTGCCGTAGCCGCCACGCGGCACGCGATCTCGCCTCGGTTGGCAATGAGAATCTTGTTAAACATCTGAGTCTTTCCCTTACATTCTGAACAGGCCAAACTGGGTATCGGGTATCGGCGCATTGAGCGTGGCGCTGAGGCCCAGCGCCAGCACACGGCGCGTGTCTGCCGGGTCGATGATGCCGTCGTCCCACAGGCGCGCACTGGCGAAATAGGGATGTCCCTGGGTCTCGTACTGGTTGCGGATTGGCGCACGGAAGGCTTCTTCCTCTTCCTTGCTCCATGTGCCGCCGCGCTCCTCGATGCCGTCGCGGCGCACGGTGGCCAGTACGCTGGCCGCCTGCTCGCCGCCCATCACCGAGATGCGCGCGTTCGGCCACATCCACAAGAAGCGCGGACTGTAGGCGCGGCCACACATGCCGTAATTGCCGGCACCAAAGCTGCCGCCAATGATGATGGTGAACTTCGGCACGGCCGCGGTTGCCACGGCCGTCACCATCTTGGCACCGTTGCGCGCAATGCCTTCGTTCTCGTACTTGCGCCCGACCATGAAACCGGTGATGTTCTGCAGGAACACCAAGGCAATCTTGCGCTGGCAGCAGAGCTCAATGAAGTGCGCGCCCTTGAGTGCGGATTCGCCAAACAGGATGCCATTGTTGGCAATGATGCCGACCGGCATGCCCTCGATGTGGGCAAAGCCGGTGATCAGCGTCGTGCCAAAACGCGGCTTGAACTCGTGAAACTCGGAGTCATCAACGATGCGGGCGATGATTTCGCGCACGTCGTAGGGTTTGCGCGTATCGGTCGGAATGACGCCGTAGAGTTCTTCCGCAGCAAATCGGGGCGCCAGCGGTGCGCGCACCGCCGCTTGCACCGGCTTCTGGTGATTCAGGTGGGAGACCGCCAGCCGCGCCAGCGCCAGCGCGTGCAGGTCGTTCTGTGCCAGGTGGTCGGCCACACCGGACATTCGGGTGTGGACATCGCCACCGCCCAGGTCCTCGGCGCTCACCACCTCGCCGGTGGCTGCCTTCACCAGTGGCGGGCCACCGAGAAAAATCGTGCCCTGGTTCTTGACGATGATGGTCTCGTCACTCATCGCCGGCACATAGGCGCCGCCCGCTGTGCAACTGCCCATGACGACAGCGATCTGCGCAATGCCCAGGGCGCTCATATTGGCCTGGTTGAAGAAGATGCGGCCAAAGTGCTCGCGGTCCGGAAACACGTCATCCTGCGTCGGCAGATTGGCGCCGCCCGAGTCAACCAGGTAAATGCAGGGCAAGCGGTTCTGCTGTGCGATCTCCTGCGCCCGCAAGTGCTTCTTGACCGTCATCGGGAAGTAGCTGCCGCCCTTGACCGTGGCATCGTTGCAGACAATCATGCAATCCACGCCCTCGACACGGCCGATGCCGCAGACCACGCCTGCGCAGGGCGCGCTGTCAGTGCCGTCGCGATCCCGGTACAGGCCCATCGCCGCCAGCGGCGAGAGTTCCAGAAACGGCGTACCCGGATCAAGCAGCATCTGGATACGCTCACGCGGCAGCAGTTTGCCGCGCCCGGTGTGCTTGGCGCGTGCCACTTCGCCACCGCCTAGCGCAGACTTGGCGATCTGGACATTGAGATCCTGCACCAAGGTGTGCATGGCGGCAGCGTTGGCCTGAAATTCGGCGGATCGGGGTTTGAGTTTGCTCTCGAGAACGGGCATGGTGTTCTTCCTGAAATTCGAAGTTGAGTGCTGCTTGCAGCGCCATTGTCTTGCACTGCGAGCATAGAGGAGTCAGCGGCGCGGCAATCGTCATCGAGGTTGCAAATCGTGCCACTCCGTCGCATACTTGTGCCCATGCGCGTCGCCCCCCCTTCCAGGCTCCCTGTCCCTACCAGACAGACTGCATCCCGTTCGGTTACTCCCATTGCTTTCGTAAAGGCCATTGTGCAGGCCTATGAACAACGCGGAAAGTCTCCCATCCAGGTGTTGAAGCTGGCACAAATCACGCCACAAATGCTGACTGACTCAAAGTCACGCATCAGCGCCGAACAGATGGAATGCATTTCCGGCGCCGCCATGCAGGAACTCGACGATGAGGCGCTGGGCTGGTTCAGCCGGCGCCTGCCCTGGGGCAGCTACGGCATGCTGGCGCGCGCCTCCATCAGCGCCAGCAGCCTCGAAGTGGCGCTCAAGCGCTGGTGTCGGCATCACGCCCTGATCGCCGACGACATCACGCTGCAGTTGTCGAATGACGCTGAGAGTGCAAGCCTGTCCATCACCGAGCAGCGAGATCTGGGCTCTCTGCGCGAGTTCTGTCTGGTCTCCGTCCTGCGCAATATCCACGGACTGGCTTGCTGGCTGATCGACTCTCGCATTCCTCTGCTAGGCGCTGAGTTCCCCTTCAAGGCGCCTGCCCACAGCGATTTCTACCGCGTGCTGTTTTCGGGACCGACACAGTTTGATCGCGGCACGGCGTCCATCCACTTTGACTCGCGCTACCTGGCACTACCGCTCAGGCGCGACGAGCAGGCACTGCAACAGATGCTGCAGCGTGCCCTGCCGCTCACCGTACTGCAGTACCGACGCGACCGCCTGCTGCCGACTCGCGTGCGCCAGGCGCTGGTCAGTCATCCATTGCAAAGTCGCAGTGCGGAAGAACTGGCGGCCCTGCTGCACGTGTCACCGCGCACGCTGCATCGGCAACTCAAGGAGAAAGGCACTTCGCTGCAAGCCCTGAAGGACGAGGTGCGCCAAAGCCGGGCTAGCGATTTATTACTGCGCACGGTGCGTCCAATCAAGCAGGTCGCAGAGGCCGTCGGGTTCCAGAACGAGAAGAGCTTTATCCGCGCCTTTCGAAGTTGGGTCGGACAGTCACCGGCGGAATTTCGGCAAGCAGCGCGGGGCTGAAACCTGTTAAGCGCGGCAGTAGGATATGGCTGGTGGGGCACTCAGCTCCGCGGCTGTCCCCCGCGCCTTGGGCTCCTCCTTGATGCCGCTGCGCCGAGTGCCCCACCGGCCTGATCCTTCGCATGGTTTTGTCATGGCGGGCCGCTGGTTTGTCATTGCGGGCCTGACCCGCAATCCAGTGGTGGTGTGGCACTGGATCCCGGATCGAGTCCGGGATGACAAACTGGACGTCCGGGATGACAAGGCCGAAGGCCGGGGGACATTCGCGGAGTCACCCACGGTAGCGCCCTCCACCTCAGGCAAACGTCGCCAGAACGGTGTCACGGATTTCCGGACCCTCAACAACGCGGCAAGGAATTCGCCTGCGCCATCAGCTCCGGCAAGTCAGCCATCTGGTCAAACAGTCGACTGGCACCGGCCTGGCGCAAGGCACCACCCTGCTCCTCTTGCGGGCAATAGGCCCAGACCGTTGCACCAGCGGCAACACCCGCCTTCACGCCGGTCGTTGTATCCTCAATCACCAGACAGCGCTGCGGCGGAACTTGCAGGTGTTGTGCAGCGGCCAGATAGACATCGGGCGCCGGCTTGGAACGCGCCATTTCATGTCCGCTGAAAATGCGACCCGCAAAGAAATCGATCAGGCCAACTTTGGACAACTGCATTTCAACCTTGAAGCGGTCGGCACCGGAAGCACAGGCGATGCGCTCGCCGGTACGCGCGTGAGCGGTGGCCACGGCTGTGTGGGCACCAGCGATGACTTCCAGGCGTGCATCGAGTTCCCGATTGCGGCGTTCAAAGAACAGCGACAGCCAGGTCTCGGTCATGGGCTGCCCGGTGTTGGCCTCGATCAGGACGCGCTCTTCACGCAGGGTCCTGCCAAGAAAGTGGTCCATGCATTCCTGCTGCGACAAGGCCCAGCCGGTCTCGGCCAGCAACTCACGCAAGACCCCAATGGTGATCGGTTCACTGTCGACCAGCACACCGTCACAGTCAAACAGAACGGCGTCAAATTTCATCAATTCAGGGCGATAAGGACTCAGCTCTTCTTTGTGCGCCGTGCTTTTTGCTGCTCCAGCGTCTCGGTCGGTGCGCCCTGTTTGACCCATGCTGCCCAGCCACCATCGATGTGCGCCACATTGCGCATTCCCATGTCCTGCAAAGCCTTGGCGGCGAGCGCGCTGCGCCAGCCGGCGCCGCAAAACAGGATGAACTCCCTGCTCTCATCGGCAAACAGGGGCTTGTGGTAGGGCGAAGCGGGATCAACCCAGAATTCGAGCATGCCCCGCGGCGCATGGAAGGCACCCAGCACAGTACCGTCGACGAGTTCACGGATGTCGCGAATATCGACGATCTGAACCGTGGAGTCGTTCAGGCGCGCCTGCACCTGAGCCACGGAATAGGTCGTTACGTCGGCCATGGCCTCGGCCACCAGTTGTTGATACCCCTTGGTAATTGGCATTCTGTCTCCTTGTACAAGTCGGTGGGCCGAGTCTACACAGATCGCGCCGACATCACTGACCTCGCAGACGATCCCGATTTCTAGGGCAATATCTCTAATGATTGCTGCAGCGCAACAAAACACTTGCCTTGATCTGAATCATCCCTATAATTCGATCCATGCTGCAGTGCAACATAACTCACTGAGGCAATGCATCAACCCGATGCTCCACTTATCAAGGAAACCCAAATGAACTTCACCGCCGAACAATTCACCGCTACCGCCAAGACCAACGCTCAGGCTCTGGAAGCACTGACCACCAACGCCTACGCCGGCTTTGAAAAGCTGGTCGAACTCAATCTGGCCACCTCCAAGGCGGTTCTGGGTGATGCCTTCAGCCAGTTCCAGGCCGTTCTCGGCGCGAAAGATCCCCAGCAAGCGTTTGCCCTGCAAAGCAGCCTGCTCCAGCCCGCAGCAGAAAAGTCGCTTGCCTATGGCCGTCACGTTTACGCGATTGCTACCGAATCCAGCGCCGACTTCAACAAAGCCGTCGAAGCCAAGCTGGCTCAAGCACAAGACGCATTCAACGGCGTGGTGGAAAACCTGGCCAAGAACGCACCGGCCGGAACCGAGTCCGCTGTTGCTGCTTTCAAGAACGCCTTGAGCACCAGCCAGCAAGCCATCGACTCCGCCAAAGGTTCGGCCAAGAAGGCTGCTGAAATGGCCGAAGCCAATTTCACCTCCCTGACCAACCAGGCCGTCAAGGTCGCAAGCAGCGCTGCCAAGAAGCGTTAAGCAATTTCATGCCTTGCGGCATGACGAGAAACGGCATCTCCGGATGCCGTTTTTTTTTGCCACCGCTCGCTGCCAGGTCTATTGCTGCAGCAGCAGTTTGATGTCGCCCGCCAGCAAGGCCGCGCCACTGCCATAACGCGTGTACAGACGCAGCTTGCCGTGCGTATCGTAGACATAGCTGCCAGCCGAATGATCCATGCTGTAACTGGTCGGCGTCGGTCCGGCCGCCTTCTTGTAGTACACCTTGTAGTCTTTGGTCAGCAGCTGCAATTTTTCCGGTGTGGTGTAGAGCGCCAGAAAGGTTGGATCGAAATTCTCCATATAGGCTTTCAACACTTCCGGCGTGTCACGCTCCGGGTCGACGGTGACGAACAGGCCCTGCACGCGTTCGCCCTGTGGACCCAGCAATTTCTTGATCTCCACCAGCTCCAGCATGGAGGTGGGGCAGACATCGGGACACTGGGTGTAGCCAAAGAACAGCACCACGATCTTGCCGGCAAAGTCTTTCAGACTGCGTGGCTGTCCGTTGTGATCGGTCAGGGCAAAGTCGCGGGCATAGTCGGCACCGGTGATGTCGATGGCAGCAAAAGCCGGCTTGTGCTCCGAGCATGCGCCCAGCCCCGCCACAACGAGAGATGACAGCAAGGCCTTGAGAGCAGTTCTTTTGTTCATATTGACAATCAGCAAAGGTAGTGGTCCAGCATCAGCGCAGCAAACAGCAGGCTCAGATGCCACAGAGAAAAGCGGAAGGTCTTGCGCGCGAGCTCATCGGAGTAGTCGCGCCAGAGATAAAAACCATACAGGCAAAAACCTGTATTCAGAACCAGCGCCGCCGCGAGGTAAAGCCAGGAACTCATGCCGTAGATATAAGGCATCAGGCAGGCAGCAAACAGAATCAGGGTGTAGAGCAACACCATCAGACGCGTGAACTGGTTGCCGTGCGTGACCGGCAGCATCGGCAAACCCGATTTGCGGTAGTCCTCGACACGGTACAGGGCCAGCGCCCAGAAGTGTGGCGGCGTCCAGAGAAAGATGATCAGGAACAGGATGAGCGCTTCGGGACCCACCTCGCCGGCCATGGCGGCCCAGCCCAGCACAGGCGGCATGGCACCGGAAGCACCGCCGATCACGATATTTTGCGGCGTCAGGGGTTTCAGGATGACGGTGTAAACAACGGCGTAGCCGATGAAAGTCGCCAGGGTCAACCACATGGTGAGCGGATTGACCCATTGGTAGAGCAACACGCAACCGGCGCTGCAGAGCACGGCGGAAAACAGCAGTGTCTGCCAGTCTTCCAGTTCGCCGCGGGCAGTGGCACGCCAGGCGGTGCGCTTCATGCTGGCGTCTATGCCTTTTTCAACAATGCAGTTGAACGCTGCGGCGGCACCGGCCACCAGCCAGATACCGAGGCAGGCGAGCAGGGTCAGCCGGAGCTCGGTCCAGGAGGGAAGTCCGGGTAGAGCCAGCAGCATGCCAATCAGTGCGCAAAACACGATCAGCTGAATCACGCGCGGTTTGGTCAAGGCGTAGAACTGCCGAATCACGGACGTGCTGGCAGAAACGGAATGGCGGTTCATCGGCTGCGACTCGAAGCCAGTGCCCAGGTCAGGGCCAGCAGCAGCGCCGCCGCGCCACCGGTATGCAAAAGTGCGGCCAGCATGGGCCAGTCCAGCACGACATTGCTGAGTCCCGTGGCGAGTTGCAGCCCGGTCAGCGCGGCAAGCCAGCGCGAACACCGGCGCAGCGCAAGGACTGCATTGAGGCGCCAGGCCAGCAGACCCAGCAAGGGCAAGACGATAAAAGCTGCCAATCGATGCACATAGTGAATGGCCGTCAGAGCGGAAAAGTTGAGAAAATCGCCGCTGCGTGTCAGGCCCAGGGGTCGCCAGAACTCAAAGCCCTGCTCAAAGTCCATCAGCGGCCACCAACTGCCCTGACAGCGCGGAAAGTCACTGCAGGCCAGCACCGCGTAGTTGGAGCTGACCCAGCCGCCCAGCGCAATCTGCAGCAAGAGGCAAACTGCAGTAAGCCACAGCAAGCCGCGCAGGTTTCGATCCGTCAGGGCCAGCGAGCGGGCGCCGTCAAGCTGACTGGCGCGCACCAGTTGCCAGCACAGTAGCACCAGCAGCAGCAGACCCGCCAGCAAATGCAGCATCACAATGGCCGGGAACAGTTTCATGGTGACGGTCAAGGCGCCAAACGCGCCTTGAAGACAAACCCAGACCAGGGTGGCGGTCGGCCACCATGGACTCAGCAGCCTGGCTTGCACACTGCGCCCTGCTCTGAAACGTCCGATCCAGGCACGGACGGTCAGCACCGTGATCAAGGCGCCAACCGCTGTAGCCAGGTAGCGGTGAATCATTTCCACCCAGGCCTTGCCTTGCGTTACCGGGCCATCGGGCATGGCACTCTGTGCCGCTGCGATAGGGGCGTTGGCGCCTAGGGGACTGGCGTTGCCATAGCAGCCCGGCCAGTCCGGGCAGCCCAGACCCGAGTCAGTCAAGCGCGTGAAGGCGCCAAACACGATCAGATCGAAAGTGAGAAAGAGAGTCAATAGGGTGAGCGCCTGTGCCCAACTCGATGTTCCGGCGTTGCGCTGTTGGTAGGCGACCCAGAGCAAAGGTGGTAACGCGAACAGCGCACCCAGCAACAGGATGCGCAGCAGCGGCGAGAGGTCAAACAGGGCTTGGGCGTTCATGTCACAGACGTTAGCGGCCAGGTGAGTCCCAGGATGCCGATGCGCGCAGCAGCCGCTCCAGATCGCGCTTGACCTTGCTGGCGGAAGCCGCGTCAAACTGCGCCGGAAAGCGCATCATGGTGTTGCCCATGGGGTCGATCACAAAGATGAAATCGGTCAATGCCTTGTCTGGTGCGGCCAGCAACCAGTCGTTCAAGACCCCCTGCTCGACGCGCAGCAGCGTGGTGTCGGCCACGCGTTGACGCAGTCCCTCGGGTAGCGCTTGCTGATCACTGATCAGCCAGACCAGATCAAAGCGTTCCTTCTCCTTGCCCAGGGTCTCGCGCAGCTGACGTTGTGTGAACAAGCGGCGCTGGCAATCCGGCTCACAGGCAGCGCCCGCCACGCTGAGCAGCAACCATTGCCGCTTGAGGGACGACAAGGCCACCGGACTGCCATCGAGAGCGCTTGCGCCAGCGGTTGGAACCGGTCGAACCGGCTGAATCAGTTCGCCAAAACCGGCGCGCCCCGCAGGCCGCACCACGTAATAGGCAAAGTAGGCAACGATGGCCGGCAAGGAACAGACCAGCACGATCGCCAGCAATTTCCAGATGCTGCCACTTCGTCCGCCACTCAAAGTGGCTTGCTGCGCTGCCGGCATGGAATGAACGACCAGCCCCAAAGGCTCATCGGCTTTGGTCTTGCTCATGGGGATGCCGCCCGGCGCACTGACGCCACGCCATAAAAAACCAGCAGCGCCAGCGCCATGCCGAACCATTGCAAGGCGTAACTCTGGTGCATTGCCACCCGGTCCTCCGGTGCCTGCCATTTGCGAATCAAGTTGTCGTGCATGTCGGATCGATTTTGCAGCAAGACCACCGGCTGCAGCGGAAATTTCAGCTGACGTTCAAAGCGTTTGAGATCAAGAACCGGCCAGAGCTGGCTCCAGGCCTCGGGGCGCTCCGGCATCAGCAGAAATTTCTTCACGACCGGCGTCGCGGCAATGCCGCTGACTTCCACCAGCCCCGCCGGGGTGCTGACCTGCGGCAACTTCTGTCGCCCGTCGGTCCAGCCAATCCAGCCACGATTGACCAGAATCCGGGTCTGGCTGCCTTCGATTTTCAAAGGCGTGACCACGTGCACGCCGGCCCGGCCCTCTTGCTGCCGGTTGTCGATGAAAATCTGCTGCGCCGGCTCATAGTGGCCGCGCACCGTGATCGGCGCGTCGCGCAGTTGCTCGGCGCTCACCAGCGTGGCACCCAGGCGCACGGGCTCGCGCTGCGCGCGCGCGGCGTACTGCGAGCGCTCGACGCTCAGGCGCTGCGCCTTGCCGGCCTGCCACTGACCCAGGTAAAGAAACAACAGCAGCATCGCCAGCGTCGCCAGAGTAGGAATCAAACGCGGCTGGAAGCGCAGGTTTGGCATGAATCAGTGACCGATTGCATAATGAGGTTACCCCTTTTCAGAGACCACCATGCTGACGAAAATATTTATCCTGGCGGTATTGGTTTTGATACTTGGCAGCCTGTTCAGCGCGCTGGCCCTGCTGTTTCGCAAGCAGGGACAAAACAAACGCATGGTGCAGGCCCTGACGATCCGGATTTCACTCTCGATCGGCCTGTTCCTGCTGCTGCTCGCGGGGTCCTATTTCGGCCTCATCCCGCAGCACGGACTGCGCTGACGCGCACTCCGCTTTGCGTCTGCGAAGAATTCTACAGCCAGTAAACAAACACGAACAGGATCAGCCAGACCACATCGACAAAGTGCCAGTACCAGGCGACGGCCTCGAAGGCAAAATGGTTGTGTTCAGAGAAATGACCTTTCAGGCCGCGACCCAGCATCGTCATCAGCATGATGGTGCCCAGGGTGACGTGCAGTCCATGAAAGCCGGTCAGGACAAAGAAGGTCGCACCATAGACGCCAGCACCCAGCGTCAGGCCCAGTTCCTGGTAGGCATGGATGTATTCGTAAGCCTGAAAGCCCATGAAGGTCACGCCCAGCAGCACCGTCAGCGCCAGCCCCAGGTTGAGCTGCGTCCGCTTGTTCTTGATCAGACCCCAATGGGCCCAGGTCAGTGTCGCGCCGGAAGTCAGCAGGATCAGGGTGTTCAGCGCCGGAATACCCCAGGGCCCCATCGGCGTGAAGGTCTCGCCCATCGGTCCGCTGCTGGGCCAGATGGCGGCGAATCCGGCGTAAGGCGTGTAGCCAGGCTCGTAACCACTCAACTCCGGCAGGGCGATGCGACGGATGTAGAACAGGGTGCCGAAGAAGCAGGCAAAGAACATCACTTCGGAAAAGATGAACCAGACCATGCCGATCCGGTAGGAACGGTCTTCCCATTGGGTGTAAACACCGCGCACGTTCTCGCCAATGACCTCGCCAAACCAGCCCAGAATCACGTAGACAATCAACGCCGCGCCTATCCACATGCTCCAGACGCCGGGGGGTGAACCGTTTATCTTGAAGATGAAGCCCAGCGCCAGCATGAAGATGCCGGCCGACAGAAAGGTCGAGTAGTTGCTGGTGGCCGGTACAAAGTAATGCCCCCTGGAAGCAGGCACAGGGTTGTCATTCATGTTTCATCTCCGTAGGGAACTTCATGTTCTTCATCAAACTCGCGCCTTCACGGCTTCAAAAAAAGTGTAGGAAAGCGTGATGGTCCGCAGATCGCTGCCGAGCTCCGGATTGACCACAAAAACAACCGGCATGGTCCGCACCTCATCCTTGGCAAAGGTCTGCTGACTAAAACAGAAGCACTCGATCTTCTGAAAATGCTGCGCCGCCGCGGCTGGCGTCACGCTGGGAATAGCCTGACCCACGAAGACCTCCCCGCTCTCGTTCTTCACCACGTAGTTGGTGTGAACGATGGCCCCAGGGTGCACGCGCATGGAAAACTGCTCGGGCCTCAGCACCAGTCCAACGCCCGGCATGCTGTGGCTCAAGAACTCCACCGTCACCCAGCGCGAAGTATCAACCTGCGTGTTCTTGTTGGCTGGCATGGCCACGGCATTGGTACGGCCATTCAGGCCGGTCATGCGGCAGATGACGTCGTACAGCGGCACCATGGCAAAACCAAAACCAGTGAAAAACAGTGATACCAGCGCCAGGCGAAGCGCCAGACGCCGGTTGGCAGCCGGACGGCTGCTGCCACTGTTTTCAGTTTCGCTCATTTGATGATGGGCTGGGTTTCAAAAGAGTGATAGGGCGCTGGCGATGGCAGCGTCCACTCCAGCCCCTCAGCGCCTTCCCAGGCCTTGGCCTCTGCTTTTTTGCCGCCACGGAAACACATGACCACGTTGTAGATGAAGATCAGGTGCGAAATGCCCAGAATGAAAGCGCCAATCGTGGAGAGCTGATTCCACTCGGTGAACATCAGCGGGTAGTCGGGAATGCGACGCGGCATGCCGGCCAGACCGACCAGAAACTGCGGGATGAAGGTCAGGTTGAAACCAACAATCACGATCCAGAAGTGCAATTTGCCGAGTCGCTCGTCGATCATGTGCCCGGTCCACTTGGGCAACCAGTAGTAGATGGCGGCCATCGCGCCCATCACGGTGGTGGGATAGAGCGCGTAGTGAAAGTGCGCTACCAGAAAGTAGGCATTGTGGTACTGGGGATCGGCCGCTGCGTCAGCCAGCACCAGACCGGTCAGACCACCCCAGCCGAACAGCACGATGAAACCGATGGCAAACAGCATCGGGGTCTCAAAAGTCAGCGAGCCGCGCCACAGCGTGGCGATCCAGCAGAAGAACAGCACGGCCAAGGGCAATGAGATCAGCATCGTGCTGTACATGAAGTAGAGCTGCGAGCCGGTCGACATGCCGCTGGTGAACATGTGATGCGCCCAGACCACCACCGACAGGATCGCGATGCCCCACATGCCGTAGACCTGAGCCCGGTAGCCGTAGGTCGGCTTTCTGGAGAAGGCCGACAGCACGTGCGGCACGGCGCCGGTGATCGGCAGCAGCAGCACATAGACCTCCGGGTGTCCCATGAACCAGAAGATGTGTTGCCACAGCACCGGGTCGCCACCGCCCGCGGCATTGAAGAAATGGGTGCCAAAATGCCGGTCCATCAGCACCATCGTCACGCCACCTGCCAACACCGGCATGATGGTGATCAGCAGGATCGCCGTCATCAGGAAGCCGTGCGCAAACAGCGGCATTTTCATCAGCGTCATGCCGGGTGCGCGCATGTTCAAAATCGTGACAATGACGTTGATCGACCCCAGGATCGAAGACACGCCCAGCATGTGCACGGAAAAAATGGCGAAGTCCATGCCCCAGCCGCTTTGCACCGACAGCGGCGCGTACATCGTCCAGCCGGTATCCACCGCGCCCGGGCCAATGCCCGTCAGGCCGAGGAAAAACGGCAGCACCAGCATCAGCGCTGCCGGCGGCAGGATCCAGAAGCCCCAGTTGTTCAAGCGCGGCAAAGCCATGTCGGGCGCACCCAGAATCATGGGCAGCATGTAGTTACCCAGGCCGGTCGCCGCGGGCATGGCAAAGCCGAACACCATGATCAGCCCATGCAGGGTGATGAGCTGGTTGAAGAGTTCCGGCTGGACAAACTGCAGGCCCGGCTGGAACAATTCCAGGCGCACCACCAGAATCATGGCGCCACCAATCATCAGCATCGTGATGGCGAAGATCAGGTACATCAAGCCGATGTCCTTGTGATTGGTGGTCTGAATCCAGCGCAGCATGCCGCCATGGTAGGGTGCCGCGCCATGTGACGCGTCGTGTGCCATTTCATTTGCCATTGGCAACTCCTGTGACTTGATTTGCACTACTCAGAACGGCCGCTGGCGCCTTCTTGCCAGCCAGCCAGGTCTTGAATTCTTCCTGCGACACCACGTTCACGACAATCGGCATGTAGGCGTGCTCCTTGCCGCACAACTCGGAACACTGGCCACGGTAGGTGCCGATCGTGTCCACAGTCGCCCAAAACTCGCGCAGGAAGCCGGGAACCGCATCGCGCTTCACGCCAAAGGCGGGCACCCACCAGCTGTGGATGACGTCGTTCGAGGTCGTGATGAATCGGATCTTCTTGCCCACCGGCAACACCAGCGGGTTATCCACTTCCAGCAGGTAGTGCTCGCCTTTGGGTTGCTCGTTGTCGATCTGCTCGCGCGGTGTCGCCAGGCGACTGGTGTACGTCACGCCCTCGGCCGGAAACTCATACTGCCAGAGCCACTGGCTGGCGGTCACCTTGACCACCAGATCGGCATTGGTCTTGGAGTCTTCGTACATCAGAACCGCGTGATAAGCCGGAATGCCGAAAACACCGTAATCAAGAATCAGCAGGCCAGCAAAGGGAAGCAGCACCCAGAACCACTGCTTGCGCGACTTCGGCGCCACAAAATCAGCCGCCTGGTGGCCACGTGACTTGCGATGTGCCCAGAACGAGTACAGCATGATCCCGAGCACCGTAAAGAACAGGGTCAGGGCAATCACCATGAACAGGTTGTGCACATGCAGCGTCTCATGCGCAATCGGGGTCACCGGCGTCGGAAACTGCCAACCGTAGGCAGCCAGCGCCGCCGTTGCCCCCAAGCTGGCGGCAGCACCGACACAGACTCTGAATAAACCGCTCATTTCATTTGTCCTTCTATGAAACCCAAAAGATCCTGGCTGTTGGCCACACCAGCAGCACAACGATAACGCAGGGAATCAGAGCCCAGCAAATTTCGACCAGCACCGAGTCATGAAAATTGACCCGCCGGTCCAAACCCCAGCGATGGTGCTTCCAGACCGAAACAAACATCACCCCGAATACCGTCACAAAAAGGACGATGGCAAGCAGCAGCAGAGAAAAGCGCAAGCCAAACAACAAATCAGCCTCCTCGTCTTTCTGTAATCTGCACGCCCGGCAAAGTGCCGGATTGTAGCGATGAACGGCCAATCGTGCAGGGGAGCGACGAGTTCAGCGGGCCGGTCCGGCCGTTTTGCCGCGCGCCAGGGCGGCTCGCATCTCCTGCAACGATATTTCGCGCTGCGCGCTCACCGCAAAAGTCGGTTGAGGCTTGATCGCATGACCATAGATCAGCTCGAACGTCAGTTGCAGAGGCTGCTGCGCCAGCGCCTGCTGCAATTGATCGTACCAGCGCCGACCGCGCAGCCCGGGGAAACGCGCCGGATGCAGATTGCGGCCCAGGCCGCGCAGCTCGTCGAGCAGGCGTTCTGGCGTCTCAAAAGTCAGGGTGACGCGCTCCATGTCCATCACCGGCTGGGCAAAGCCTGCCGCCAGCAACATGTCACCCCAGTCGTGCATGTCGGTGAACTCGTGGGCCGGCGCCGGCCAGCCCAGCGACTGGTAGAGCTGGCGCAATTCGAGCAAGGTGTCGGGCCCAAGGCAGGAAAACATCAGAAAGCCATCGACCGCCAGCGCGCTTTGCCACTGTGCCATCAAGGCCTGCGGATCGCTGGTCATGTGCAAGGCCATGTTCGACCACAACATTTGCACCGCTCCGTCGGTGGGCACTTGAAATAGCGTCTGTGCGGCGCGCCAGCGCGAGGGATGCCACCAGGGTTTGCTGATCGCGCTGGTGGCAAAGCGGACCCGGTCTGCCTGAAACTCGGTCACAAAACCCAGGGCATCCGGATAGCGCTGCGCCAACGCGGCATGGGCCTGCAAGCCGCCCCGCACCGGCTCCCAATGCGCCCAGCTCTGCGGCTGCAGCTTGATCCAGTCCAGCCTTTGCTGCATGCGTCGGGCCACTTCCTCGTGCAGCCACGGCGATGCGCTGGCGGGCACGCGCTGCCAGCGCTGCACAGCGGCAGGATCGATGGTGGGTACAGGCAAGGCGGGCATGTTATGGGAAAACAGGAGGTGGCCAGAGTATATTGACTCCATGTTGCGGCGAACCATCCAAAGGCTGCTTGATGCACTGCCGAGCCAGTGCCTGGTCTGCCATGCCTGGCCGAGTCAGCCCATTTGCGAAGCCTGCGTCAACCGCTTTGCCCAACCGAGGCCGCGTTGCCGGAGCTGCGCTCTGGCCCTGCCAGCCGGGGTGGCGCAGTGCGGCGAGTGCATCAAGCAGCCACCGCCGCTGGACCACTGCCTGGCCGCCGTCTCCTACGAGTACCCCTGGTCAGACCTGCTTGTCGGCTACAAGTTTCACGAGCATCCGGGGCGCGCCAGCGCGCTGGCGCTGCTGCTGCGCAGCGCGCCCTGGGTCGAGCCGGCGCTCGAAGCAGCCGATCTGGTACTGCCCATGCCACTGTCCAACGCACGCCTGCAAACGCGCGGCTTCAACCAGGCGCTGTTGCTGGCGCGAGCGCTGGCGCCCGAGAAGACCGAGCATCGCCTGCTGCTGCGCATCAAGGACACAGCACCTCAGAGCTCGCTGCGCCGCAGCGAGCGACTGAACAGTCTGAACGACGTCTTCGCCGTCGATCCAATGCAGCACAGCAAAATCAAAGGGGCACGACTGGTGCTGGTGGACGATGTCATGACCAGCGGTGCCTCGCTGTTTGGCGCGGCCCGGGTGCTGCGCACCGCTGGCGCCGCCCACATCACGGGCATCGTGATAGCCAGAACCGAATAGCATTGGCCATGTTCAATATCGTTCTGGTCGAGCCTGAAATCCCGCCCAACACCGGCAACATCATCCGGCTGGCGGCCAATACCGGCTGCACGCTGCATCTGGTCGAGCCGCTCGGTTTTTCGATGGACGACAAGCACATGCGCCGGGCTGGTCTGGACTACCACGAGTACGCCGAACTCAAGCGCCATGCCAGCTGGCAGGCTTTCCTGGACGCAGAACAGCCGTCATCTGAGCGCATGTTCGCCCTGACCACCCGCGCCAGTCGACTGGTGCACGACGTGCAGTTCACAGGCGGCGACTGGCTGGTGTTTGGCGCAGAGACGCGCGGCCTGAGCGAGGCCGTACGCCAATGCTTCGGCACCGCGCAGTGCCTGAAGTTGCCGATGCGCTCCGGCCAGCGCAGCCTGAACCTGTCGAACGCGGTCGCTGTTGCGGTGTTTGAAGCGTGGCGGCAAAATGGGTTCAAACCCGACTGAGGAGATTTCATGCCTGCATCGACGCTCCAAGCCGAAAATGCGCTTCCCCCGTCACCTCCAGGCTCGCAGATTGCACGGATCAGGTTGGGGATCGGCCTGCTGCAGGGCGGCACGCTGTACTTCCTGTACCGCGCAGCAAAAGACCTGACCTGGCCAGCCACCGATCCGCTGCTGTTTGCGCCCCTGCTGCTGGTCTTCATTTTTGTGCCTGTGCTGCTGATGTCGGCGCTGGGTCATCTGGCTGGCAAGAGTCTGTGGCGATGGATGCTGCTGGCCACGGTGATAGCCGCCGGTCTGGCCTTCCATGATGTTTGGCGCAACATCGGTGCACCGGTAAGCGCGGACTATGGCGGCGCCCTGCCCAAGGCACCGTACCCGTCGCCTCTGCTTTCGCTGTTTGGCGCAGTCGGGTTTTACATTGCGCACAGCCTGGTGCTTGCATCGGCCACAGAGCGACGAACGATCGCCAGCTACCCCAGCTACTTTGACAGTGCCTGGAAGCTGCTGATTCAGATCCAGTTCTCCGCCCTGTTTGTCGGGGCTTTCTGGGCGGTCTTGGGGCTGGGCGCCGCCATGTTCAAACTCATTCAATTGAGTTTCTTCATGGACTTGCTGAAAGAGCCCTGGTTTGCCATTCCCGTCACTGCTTTTGCGTTTGCCTGCGCGCTGCACCTGACCGATGTACGGCCCGCCATCGTGCAGGGAATTCGCAACCTGCTGCTGGTTCTGTTGTCATGGATCCTGCCGGTGGCGGTGCTCATCATCGGCGCCTTCCTGGCCAGCATGCCCTTCACCGGCATGGAGCACCTGTGGGCAACCCGACACGCAAGCGCACTGCTGCTGTCGGCAGCAGCAGTTCTGGTTATCCTGATCAACACCGCCTTTCAGAACGGCGCGATTGCAGACGAGGTGGCGCGCGTGCTGCGCGTCAGCGCCAGGCTCGCTTGCGGCTTGTTGTTACCCCTGGTTGCCATAGCCACTTACGCACTCGGTTTGCGCGTCGGCGAATACGGCTGGACGACCGACCGCATCATCGCCGCTTGCTGCCTCGCCGTGGCAAGCTGCTACGCACTCGGTTATGCATGGGCCGCGAGCCGACGCTCGGGCTGGCTGGCGCCGATGGCAAGCGTCAATATCGCCACCGCCTTCATCATCCTGGCGGTGCTGCTGGCTTTGTTCTCGCCGGTACTTGACCCAGCCCGAATCTCGGTCGCCGATCAAATGGCACGACTGGAAAATGGCCAGCAAAGGGCTGACAACTTTGACTTTGACTACCTCAGATTCGAAGGCAAACGCTACGGCAGCGCAGCACTGGAGCAACTCAAGAGCAACACACAGGGCCGGGATGCTGCACTGCTGCAGATCAAGGCCGCACAGTCGCTGGAGAAGACGAGCCCACGCGAGCGCGCCGACGTGCGTCCGACCTTGGCCGACCTGCGCACCAATCTGAAATTCTGGCCCCAAGACAAACAGTTGCCCGAATCTTTTCTGACACAGGACTGGCGCAAGGAGACCAACCCGTGGCGCCTGCCAGACTGCTTCAGGAACCGGGCTACGGTCTGTGACGTTTACGCCATCCAATCTGATGCCGAGCCCAAGACCTCCTTGCTGGTGGTGGGACAGGACCGCGACCGTGCTCAGGCTGCGCTGTTTGCGCAAGGCCCGGACACGCGCTGGCGTTTGGCTGCAGTTCTACCGCCCGATTTTTCCAAGTGCGCACTGTTTCGCGACAAGCTCCGAGCGGGCGAGTTCAGTCTGGTGCCACCTGCCCTCAAAGATCTCGAAATAGCTGGTCGGCGCATCCGGTTTTTGCCGGTGGACGATCCAGGCGCAAATTGCCCCCGAGCAAAGAACTAGACACAGCAAGGACTTCTCATGATCACCCTCTACGGCATCCCCAACTGCGACACCGTCAAAAAGGCGCGCGCCTGGCTCAGCGAGCACGCTGTGCCCTACCAGTTTCACGATTTCAAGAAACAGGGCGTGCCGCCGGCACAACTCGATGTCTGGCTGCAAGCCGTGGGCTGGGAAACACTGGTGAATCGCAAAGGTACGATGTGGCGCAAGCTCGACGCCGCCGCGCAGACGGCCGTGGTGGACGCCGCCAGCGCGCGGGCGCTGGTGCTGACGCAAGCCAGCATCATCAAGCGCCCGGTGGTGGAGTGGATGGACGGCGCTGTGAGCGTCGGCTTCAAGCCCGAAGCCTTTGCCCGGCGCTGCGGCTAGGGGTAGTAGCGCGCCATTGATTCGGCGACGCAGACCGGCTTGGTTCCGCCTTCGCGCTCGACCGTGGTCTCCCAGGTCATCTGCACGCCGCCCTGATCGATGGGCTCGCACTTCTGCAACTTCATGCGTCCACGCAGACGGCTACCCACCGGCACCGGCGCCGGAAAGCGCACCTTGTTCAGACCGTAATTGACACCCATGCGGGTCTCTTCGATCTTGAGCGAGGAAATGAAGAACTGCGGCAGCAGGGACAGCGTCAGATAACCATGCGCAATCGGGCCGCCAAAAGGCCCGGCCTTGGCTTTTTCCACATCCACATGAATCCATTGATGGTCGCCGGTGGCCTGCGCAAACTGATTGACCTGTTCCTGGGTGATGGTGATCCAGTCGCTGACCACGACCTCCTGGCCCACCAGAGCCGCCAGATCGGAAAGGGTTTGAAGTGTTTTCATGGCGCCACTGTAGCAATGTGGGCTCGGTACGCATGTCAGATCGGTGACAAAGCCGCCGCCGTGACCTTGTGCGTGGACGCCCGCGTGGGAGTCGCAAAGGCTTGCTCAGCCAACTCACGCTTGCTTTGCAGCAGCAATTCGATCTCGGATGGTGTCAATCGCCTCGGTGCGGGCGAGGTACCGAGCTTCTGATTCAGTAAGCGCGTCGAAGGCGTGAGCGAATTGTCCGATCCACCAGTTTTCAAGTTCTGTTCCATGTTTGCCCCTCAATTCTTGCAAGCGCTCTGACGATAGTGCGAGTTTGGCGGAATGAGGCTTGCCCGTCAAGGATACTGCCGCAAGCACTTTGCCGCCCTGGGATTCGATATAGCCCCTCAAATTCGCCAGCGTACCACCCATGCCGACGAAATCATCGACCAGTACGTACTCGCAACCGTTTTGCACTGTGCCAGCGAACTCCGCTTGACGCGCCAATCGCGAAAACCCGTCAGCACCAGTGTGTGTCACCACGTTGATTTGCGCCACACCCAGGTCATGAGACCAACCGACGGCCTTGCTGATCTCCACTGCAAACGCTTCGGGAATAGCGTTTATGCCTTCGCGCTCGTACGCATGGGCGCTCACCAGCGTGGGCGTGTGAGCTCGCAACAAATCGACGAGTCGCTGGTTTTGCTGCTCACTCATCGTGTCGTTAACCAGCGCTGTTGCCGACCGCCCGTCCCCCGCTTTGGCTGCCTTATAGGCTGGATGCTGCTTTACCGCCGACTCACCCGCGTGAATCAGCACATCGGGGAAGTTTCCCCACGGGGTGCGCGGCGGTTTGATGGTTGCTGACATGCTTTGAATTTTCTCACGCGCGCCAAGTATTGCAACTAACCCATCGCATCCCACAGCAACTTGATGGGCGTGAGAAACATGCCCAGGTACACGAGGCGATAAAACAGCAGCGGATTCATGCGCCGCGTCATCCGCCGAATCAGACCCGTTCAAGGATTAGCGCAATACCCTGCCCGACGCCAATGCACATGGTGCACAGGGCGTAGCGGCCGCCGCCCTCATGCAACTGATTGACCGCAGTCGTGGCGAGTCGCGCGCCGGAGGCTCCCAAGGGATGCCCCAGCGCAATCGCACCGCCCCAGCGGTTCACGCGCTCGTCATCGTCCTGCAAGCCCAGCAGCCGCAGCACGGCCAGGCCTTGCGCGGCAAAGGCTTCGTTGAGTTCAATCACATCGAGTTGCGCCAACGTCAGGCCGGTCAGCGCCAGCACTTTTTGCGTGGCCGGTGCCGGGCCTATGCCCATGACACGTGGCGCGACGCCGGCGGTGGCCATGCCGAGCACGCGCGCCCGGGGCGTCAAGCCGTTCTTCGCCGCCGTCGCTTCATCGGCCAGCAGCAAGGCGCAGGCGCCATCATTCACGCCGCTGGCATTGCCGGCAGTCACCGTACCCTCAGGGCGCACGATGGGCTTGAGTTTGGCCAGCGCCTCCAGACTGGTTTCGCGCGGGTGCTCGTCCTTGTCGACGATCAGCGGATCGCCCTTTTTCTGCGCCAGACTGACCGGCGTGATTTCACGCGCCAGGTGCCCTGCCTTTTGCGCTGCCACGGCTTTCATCTGGCTGGCCAGTGCCATTTTGTCCTGCGCTTCGCGGCTGATTCTGTGTTCAACGGCCACGTTCTCCGCCGTCTCCGGCATGGCGTCGGTGCCATACTTTTCTTTCATCAGCTTGTTGATGAAACGCCAGCCGATGGTGGTATCAAAAACCGCGTTGTTGCGGCCAAAAGCGCTGTCCATCTTGGGCATCACAAAGGGGGCCCGGCTCATGCTCTCCACACCGCCGGCAATCATCAGGCTGGCTTCGCCAGCGCGGATGGCACGCGCTGCCGTACCCAGCGCGTCCAGGCCCGAGCCACAGAGGCGGTTGATGGTGGCGCCGGGCACGTCCAGCGGCAAGCCCGCCAGCAGCGAAGCCATGTGGGCCACATTGCGGTTGTCCTCACCAGCTTGATTGGCGCAGCCAAACAGCACGTCGGTCACGGCTTGCCAGTCGACCTGCGGGTTGCGTGCCATCAGGGCCTTGAGCGGGAGTGCCGCCAGATCGTCGGTGCGCACGCTCGACAGCGCGCCACCGTAGCGGCCAAAAGGGGTGCGGATAGCGTCGCAGATGAAGGCTTGAGGCATGGCGTTCGTCCTGAATGAAAAACCCCATTTTCGCCGCAAGCAAGCCGGCCTGGCTGATAAGTCCGCGACAGCGCGCGACAATACGCCCACTATGTTTTCACCTTCCCAAGCCGATGTTCGCCGCTATTTCTGCGAGGTGTACGCCAAATCGCAGGCTGGCCAACCCCTTGAAGCGCTGGAGACCATTGCCAGCCTGTGGATCGCCGAGCACCCCGAATACCATGCCGATCTGGCCGATGTGGAGCGCGCCCTGGGCGCCATGCTGCAGGTCGAGGAAGGCAAGACCAATCCGTTCCTGCACCTGTCCATGCACCTGTCGATCAGCGAGCAGTGCAGCATCGATCAGCCGCGTGGCATCCGCCAGGCGGTCGAATTACTGACGCACCGTCGCAATTCGCTGCATCTGGCGCACCACGAGGCCATGGAATGTCTTGGAAAAATGTTGTGGGAAAGCCAGCGCGCCGGACGACCTCCCGATGGCGACGCCTACATCGCCTGCGTGCAGCGGCACGCTACACGCGACTGAGCCGCGAGGCTCGGCTCAGCGAAAACGGCTCGGCTGAACCGTCTGCAACTCGCCGGGCAAACTGCCGATGTAGTTCGCCAGTTCCTTCATGTCGGCATTGGAAAACTGCTTGGCTATGCCGCCCATGATCGGGTGGCTGCGGCCGATTTGCGGCTTGTCGGTGATGCGGTAAGACTTGAGCGCCACATAAATATAGTCGCTGTGCTGGCCGGCAATCTTCGGGTAGGTGGGGTCGATCGGCTTGCTGAAATTGACGCCATGGCAAGCGGCACAGCCGCCCTTGGCAACCAGTTCCATGGCTTTCACGGTACCCGCAGCGGCTTCCGCTGGTGCCACCGAGGCGGTGGCCGAACCACTGGTCTCGTAATAGGCTGCCAGATCTGCAATGTCCTGCTCTGTCAGCGACGCGGCCACCGCCTTCATGGAGGGGTGCTTGCGTTCGCCCTTCTTGTAAGCGCTCAGCGCGGCACTGATGTATTTGGCGCCCTGCCCCGAAATCTTGGGCACGCGGTGCACCTCAGGAAACCCGATGTGATAACCCACAATGCCGTGGCAGCCCACGCACAAGGCGTTCTTCTTGCTTCCTGCCAGTGCGTCACCCTTGATCTCCTGCGCATAAGCTGACAAGGCCGTCACGGAGGCGACGACCAAAATGGAAGCTGACAGCAGTACTTTGTTCATTTTGAGGGCAATCAAATTCGCTCGGGTTTCGATGGGCAGCGGATTATATCGATCAGGCGCCAGTTCTGCTTGAGTCGGGCGCAGACCGCAATAAAGCCTTCGGCTCCGTCGTTACGCCGCCTGGCTGCTATTGCGCCGCTTGATTGTCATTGCGCCGCTTGGTTGTCATTGCGGGCACTTTTCTGTCATTGCGGGCCACGACCCGCAATCCAGTAGTGGCGTGGCACTGGATCCCGGGTCAGGCCCGGGATGACAGCTGAGGCGCCCGGGATGACAAATCCTGAAGCCCGGGATGACAATTGGTTGTCATCAAGAGGCGGTCAAGTCAAGTCAAGCCATGCCACGGCATGACAGACACGCCTTCACGGGCGTAAGCGTCGTCGCCGCCATACACCAAGCCCGGGTAGATGGCCGAAAAGTTGCCGCGCTCCTGCGCGTATTTTTGCCACTTCTTCAAACTGCCAAAAGCGTCGCTCGCCACGGTGATGCCAGATTTGATTTCGATTGCCGCCAGTTCGGTGCCGCGTTCCAGAATCAGATCAACCTCGGTGCCACTGTTGTCGCGCCAGAAATACAGCGGCGAGCGCACCCCGGTGTTGGCGCGATTCTTGAGAAACTCGTTGACCACCATGGTTTCAAACAAGGCGCCGCGCAGGGGGTGGTGTTGCATCTGACTCGCGCTTTGAATACCCAGCAGCGCTGCGGCCAGTCCGACATCGGTCATGTAGAGCTTGGGGCTCTTGGTCAGGCGTTTGCCAAAGTTCGCAAAATGCGGCCGCACCAGATGAACGAGGTAGCAGGTCTCCAGAATTGACAGCCAATGCTTGGCGGTTTTGTCCGACACGCCGGCGTCGCTGGCCAGGGACTGCATGTTGAGCAGTTGCCCGGTACGCGTCGCCGTGAGCCGCAAGAAGCGCTGAAAGGCACCGAGGTCTTGAATGGCGGCCAGCCCCCGTGCGTCACGTTCGGCATAAGTCACCAGATAGGCTTGCAACCACTCGTGCGGCTCCAGCGCCCGGTCGTACAAAGCCGGGTAAAAGCCTTTGACCATCTGACTGGGATAGTCGCTCGCCAACAGCTTGGCATCACGCAACTCGGCAATCGAAAAAGGCAGAAGCTCCACCAGCGCCGTGCGGCCAGCCAGGCTCTGGGTCACGCTGGCGAGCAAAGAGAAATTGTGCGAACCGGTCAAGACGAACTGCCCCATAACGCCAGAGGCATCTACCACGCCCTGCATTTGAGACAGCAACTCGGGTGCGTTCTGCGCCTCGTCAATGACCGCACCCTGCGGGAACTGCTGCAGAAAGTCGGCCGGCTGACTGCGGGCAAATTCGCGCTGCGCCGGCGCCTCCAGCGACACATAGGGCTTGTCGGCCAGAAGATGGCGTACCAGGGTGGTCTTGCCAGATTGACGCGGCCCGGTGAGCGTGACAATCGGAAAGCCTTGCAGCAGCCGAAGCAGGCGTGGCGTAGCGTGGCGCGGGATCATTCTTTACACTTTCGGAATTTGATTCCGGAATTGTAAATCACTATTTGTTGCAAACACTTCCAAATCGTCATTGCCCTGTTCTTCCCGTTATTGCGCCCTCACGCCGTCATTGCGAGGAGCGCAGCGACGAAAGGGAATCAGTTGCCCAAGCCCACCAGCACCACCTGCAAATGATGATCGGTGTGGGTAGCCAGATACGCCTCCACGTTAGCCACAGACTCCAGCCTGGTCGCATCAAAGTTGACCCCACCAATCTGCAATTGCTCAATGTTGCGGATGATGTCGACCTCGCCGCTGGAGGTATCGACCAGCGCCACATCCTTCGTCGTGCCACTGCCCACAATCCTGAGCTCAAAGTTGGACGCCTGTCCGTACCACAGTGCAATGTCTGCGCCGTCTCCACCATCCAGCAAGTCATTGCCACGGCCACCAATCAGGGTGTCGTTGCCAGCACCACCGAGCAGCGTGTCGGCTCCGGTGTCAAAGGCCCAGCCACTGTCGGCCATGCTGCTGACCTGCGTCAGGGTCATGGAGCCGTCTGCATTGAGTAGGCTTACCTTGAAGTTGTCGCTCTTGATCAGGGCATCAATGAGTTGACCCCAGCTGCCGCCGGCGTTGATCAGATTGGTATTGCTCTGCACCTGGGCATCGGTCACCTTGCCAGCACCCCAGAGCTGCTCCATGACAAACTTCACCTGAAATTGCGTCGGAATATCCAGCACGTACTTCAGCAGCATATTGGCTGCACCTTGTTCCAGTTGTGGCACGGTGTAGCCCAAAGTGCTCCAGAAGTTCATCTCTTCTACTGTGGGCAGCTTGTTCAGCAGCAAATGGTAGAGCTCGGTCACGGTCTCGCGCATCTCGGTGCTCTGGTACATAAAGCCCAGGCGCGGGTCTATCGGTGTGCCACCATCGTGGTTGCCGGTATTGCCCCAGCCGGTGCTGTCAGCCAGTTCGGTGCTGTTGGGGCTCCAGTTCATCGTCAGCTGGTTCTTGAGCTGGCTAAAGCTCAGTAGCCCTGCATCGCTCTGGCCTCCCATCAGCAGATCGTCGCCAGCCCCGCCTTCAAGGTGATCGTCACCCAGGCCACCGACCACGGTGTCGTTACCCTCGTCGCCAAAGAGCTGGTCGTCTCCGCTCTTGGAGCCAATCACATCGTTGCCGGCGCCACCGTGCAGGATGTCGTCATCAGGTCCGAGAATGATGGTCTGAGCACTGCCGTCGCCAATCACGTAGTTGCGCCCTGCGCCGCCGGTAGCGGTGGCCGGGCCAATGATGATGGCGAACTCGACGTTGTCCAGGTCCAGCACAGTGCCAGCCGGCAGGTGGCTGGCATCAATCACCAGTGCTTCCTGACGCAGCGGGTGAGTTGCATCGCTCTCACCGGTGCCCAGTGATCCTGAGATGTGTATCGGCTCGCTTGGTGCCGTGGTGGTACCCGCCGCCACGGTCAAGGTGATGGTGCGAACAGTGACCTGGCTGCTGTCAGTCACTGTCGGCACGTACTGGTCGATGCCGTTACTGATGATCTGGGCCATCTGGGTGCTGTCATTGACCCGCGGGTCAGACGCGGCAATCAGTTGCTCGCGCAGCGTCGGCGCCGTGCTGCCCGCAGCCGTGACAGTTGCGCTTGATGTCAGGCCGACCCCCACGGGCAGGCTGACCTGCACCAGAGCAGCACCCGTGCTGTCGGTGGCCAGCGGAATGTCGGCCAAGGCAGTGTTGGCGGTGCTGCTGTCTTCGTTTCTGACAGCAGCTACCGGCTCTACGGTCTGGGTCCTGGTGGTCTGCCCCCCCTCAGTTGTACTGTGGATCACGACGGCCGTACCGTCAACCATGGCTGCAACGGTATCGGTAGCTGCGCTGGCCCCACTCTCCGAATAGCCACCACCGTCAATGTAGCTCGCCAACACGCTGATGGTCATGCCGATTTCCGATTTGCTCAGGGTATGGCTGGCTCCGCTGCCCACCGCCACGCCGCCGGCATACCATTGGTAGCTGATGGCACCCAAGCCGTCCGGGTCAGTCAGGGTGTTTGATGCGCTCAGTCTCTGGCCTTCAATGGCGCTGCCGCCGATGCTGACACTGCCGCTGTGGCCCTCGTTGAGGTTGGTGACCGAGGCCACCACCGCTTGTGTCGTGTTGTGGGCAACATCGCCGTCGTTGGCGACAACATCAAAGCTGTAGCTGGCCTTGGCCTCACAGTTGGCCGAGGCCTTGAGCGTGACCACCCCGGCGCTGCTGATGTCGAGCAGGCTCGCATCGGTGCCGCTCAGGCTGTAGGTGCGCGCTGCCAGGTTGTCGCCATCCGTCGTGGCTGCCGTGTAGACGACAGTGCTGATGGCAGCGTTTTCAGCCACAGAGCCTGTGCCTGCGGAGGTGAACTCCGGGGCGTTGTCGTTGAGGTTGGTGACCGAGACCACCACCGCTTGCGTCGTGTTGTGGGCAACATCGCCGTCGTTGGCGACAACATCAAAGCTGTAGC
>CAITZZ010000384.1 GCA_903897005.1 uncultured beta proteobacterium
CATCAAACCGGGCGACGGCCTGTACTTCGACGCCCAGGGCAATGTGCTGGTCGGCTCGCCACGCTTTGTGCGCGCTTTTGAGTTGGCGCGCACCATCCGGCAGAACAAGCTCGACGGCAGGATCCCCGCCTGGTCCAATGAATGGACACAGGGATTCAAGAGTGGCGGCATCGCCACGCAGATGTCGGGCGCCTGGCTGGCTGGCCACATGGCGGCCTGGATCGCCCCCACCACCAAAGGTCTGTGGCGGGTCACGCAGTTGCCCGAAAAAACCTGGGCGGCTTGGGGCGGCACCTTCTATGTCATCCCGAAAAATGCGCAGAACAAGACACAGGCTTGGGAGTTCATCAAGCTCATGACGCTCGACCGTGACTTGCAGCTCAACGCCTTCAAGGTGAAAGACGCCTTCCCCGCGCTGCTGGACGCCCACACCGATCCCTTCTACGACGAGCCTCTCGAATTCCTGGGCGGCCAAAAGGCGCGCCAGTGGTGGCGCGAGGCCGCCATGAACATCCAGCCCATCGGCGTCAACAAGCTCGACAACATCGCCGACGAAGTGGTCAACACCGAACTGGACAAAGTGCTCAACCACGGCAAGGACATTCGCGCCGCTCTGGCCGATGCCAAGGCGCTGCTGGACAAGCGCGCCCACCGCTACGACTCGCGCCGTCTGCAATAACCGCCCTATGAAACGCCTGCCCCGACTCTCGCCCGAGCTGGCGCCCTATGTATTCCTGAGCCCGTTCGTCATCCTGTTTGCGGTGTTCGGCATCTTCCCGCTGGTGTTTTCGTTCTATCTGGCGTTTCAAACCTGGGAGCCCACGGGTGGCCTGGCGGCGATGCAGTTTGTCGGCTTGGACAACTTTGTCTTCACACTGCAAGACGAATGGTTCTGGAAGTCGATGCGCAATACGCTGTGGCTGGCGCTGGCCACAGGCATTGCGCAGCACCTGGTGGCCATTCCACTGGCGTACTTCATTCACACCTCGTACAAGCGCACGCGCAACGCCGTGATGGGCATCTACTTTTTGCCCTACATCACATCGTCGGTAGCGATTGCCATGATGTTCAGCACGCTGTTTTCCACCGACTACGGGCTCATCAACCAGGCACTGCACGGCATCGGGCAGGTCCCTGGCCTGGGCTGGTTGGCACCCGCGCAGCCGATTGACTGGCGCAACACCGCCGAGACCATCAAGCCTGCGGTGGCCACCGTGGTGTTCTGGCGCTACCTGGGTTTTAACGTGGTGCTGTACCTGGCCGCGCTGCAGACCATCCCCGCCGACATTTACGAAGCCGCCACCATGGACGGTGCGGGACGCTGGCAGCAGTTCTGGCACATCACCCTGCCCAGCCTGAAACCCATGATGTACTTCGGTGTCACGCTGTCGGTGATCGGTGGTCTGCAGTTGTTTGAAGAACCCTTCATGCTGATCGACCACCGCGGCGGAACTGACCAAGCCGGCTTGACGACCGCCATGTACATGTACCGCACGGCGTTTGACTTCAACGACTTCGGCACTGCCAGCGCCATGTCCTGGTTGCTGTTCCTGTTTGTCGCGCTGCTCACCTGGCTGACCAACCGCGTCTTCAAGGAGCGTCAGGCATGAACACCGAACGCCTGGCTCCCTGGGCGGCGTATTCTCTGGTGGGCGTGGGCACGCTCATCATGATGGCGCCGTTCTACTTCATGTTCGTCTACGCCACGCACAACCGCGACGCCATCTTCACGCTGCCGCCACCGCTGCTTTTTGGCACCGACTTCTTGGCCAATTTCAACATCCTCATCAGCAAAATTGCGCTCTGGCGCAGCCTGGGCTGGAGCCTGTATGTGGCGCTGGCGGCCACCGCCCTGACCCTGCTGTTTTGCAGCATGGGCGGCTATGCCTTCGCGATGTTCGAGTTTCGCTTCAAGAAGCCACTCTTCACACTGGTGATGGGCACCATGCTGCTGCCGTCCTTCCTGGGCATGATCCCGTCGTTCATGATCATGGACGCGCTCGGTTGGCTGGACCAGCCGCGTGCGCTCTACATTCCCGGCGCGGCCAGCGCCTTTGGCATTTTCATGATGCGCCAGTTCGTCAGCAGCGCCGTGCCACGCGACCTGATCGAAGCCGCGCGCATGGACGGCTGCGGCGAATTTCGCATTTACTGGAGCATCGTGCTGCCACTCTTGCAACCGGCTCTGGGTACCTTGGGCCTGATCACCTTCATCGGTTCATGGAACAACTTCATCGGACCGCTGATCGTCATGCGCTCGCCCGAGATGTACACCTTTCCGCTGGCGCTGCGCAGCATGCACAACCCGGCTGATACCGAGTGGGGTGCGCTGATGGCCGGGGCAGCGATTGCCACCATCCCGCTGCTCATTTTGTTCGCCATTTCTTCGCGCCGCCTGATCGACGGTTTGACCGCTGGTGCGGTACGCGGCTAAATTTTTACCTTTGTTTACTGCCATGTTCAACGCCGACATTTCCAAGACCGCCTTCCCCGCCGACTTCACCTGGGGTGTGGCAACCAGCGCCTTCCAGATCGAAGGCGCAGCCGACACCGACGGCAAGGGTCCTTCCATCTGGGATGACTTCTGTCGCGTTCCCGGCGTCATCGCTGATGCGAGCGATGGTCGACAGGCCTGCGAGCACTACCAGCGCTGGGCTGACGACCTCGACCTGGTGGCCAGTCTTGGCGTGGATGCTTATCGTTTTTCCATCTCCTGGCCTCGCGTTCAGGCACTGGGCTCGGGCGCCTTCAATGAAGCAGGCTTCGCGTTTTACGAAAGACTGGTGGACGGCATGCTGGCACGTGGCCTGAAGCCGTTTCTGACGCTCAACCACTGGGATCTGCCGTCTGCCTTGCAGGCCAAGGGTGGCTGGGAAAACCGCGACACCGTGCCATGCTTTGTCGATTACGCCTGCGAAGTGGCACGCCGTCTGGGCGACCGTGTGGCGTCGATCTGCACGCACAACGAACCCTGGGTGATTGCAGTGCTGGGACATGAGTCGGGCATCTTTGCACCTGGCATCAAAAGCCGCGCGGCCGCCATCCAGGTAGCGCACCATCTGTTCCTGAGCCATGGCTTGGCGCTGACAGCAATGCGCGCCCAGGGCTGCAAGGCCGACATGGGCATTGTGCTCAACCTGTCGCCGATCGACGCCGCAACCGATTCGGCGGCTGACCAGGCGGCGGCGCGGCGCGCTGATGGCGCTGGCTTGCGCTGGTATGTGGAACCCCTGCTCAAAGGTGAATACCCGGCCGACGTGCTGCAGGACCTGGGGGCTGATGCGCCCCGGGTATTACCGGGCGACATGGGAAACATCAAGGTGCCGCTCGACTTTCTTGGGGTCAACTACTACATGCGCAGCGTGGTCAGCGCGGGTGAGCCCTGGGACATCAAGACCGGCGGCAACGAGATCACCGATATGGGCTGGGAGGTGTACCCGCAGGGCCTGACCGAACTGCTGGTGCGGCTGCATCGCGACTACACACTACCGCCGATTTTCATCACGGAAAACGGCGCCGCCTTTCAAGACGAAGTCCTTGACCGACAGGTGCACGACGGACAGCGTCAACGCTACATCGCCAGGCACATCGCCGCCACACTGGAGGCCATGCGCCAGGGTGTACGGGTCGATGGCTACTTTGTTTGGAGCCTGCTCGATAACTTTGAGTGGTCCAGTGGTTACGCCAAGCGCTTCGGCATTGTCCGGGTCGACTACGACACGCAGCAGCGCATGCTCAAGGACAGTGCCTTGTGGTACCGCGATTTTCTGGATCGCCAAAGAGCGCAGCACGGCGTGCAGGCTACATCGGCATTGGAAATTTGACATGGGACATCTGGCCCTCAAGGGCATTCGCAAAAGCTACGGCGAAACGAGTGTGATTCACGGCATTGATCTTGATGTGCGCGATGGCGAGTTCCTGGTCTTCGTCGGACCCTCGGGTTGCGGCAAATCGACCATGCTACGCATGATCGCGGGACTGGAGAGCATCACGCAGGGCGAATTGCTCATCAACGGCCAGCGCGCCAACGAAGTACCAGCAGCGCAGCGGGGTGCCGCTATGGTGTTTCAGAGTTACGCCTTGTACCCGCACATGACGGTGGCGGAAAACATGGGTTTCTCCCTGCGCATGGCCGGCATCAGCAAACCCGAGCGCGAGCAGGCAGTACAACGCACGGCCGAAGTGCTGCGCATCTCACATCTGCTGCCGCGTCTGCCCAAAGCCCTGTCTGGCGGCGAGCGCCAACGCGTGGCCATCGGACGTGCCATCGTGCGCAAGCCCAGCGTGTTCCTGTTTGATGAGCCGCTGTCCAATCTGGACGCCGCGCTGCGCGTAACCATGCGCATCGAACTCTCGCGCCTGCACAAGGAACTTGGCACCACCATGATCTATGTGACACATGACCAGGTCGAAGCCATGACCATGGGCGACCGCATCGCCGTTTTCAACCAGGGCCGCATCGAACAACTCGGCGCACCGCTGGACCTTTACGCCCAGCCGGCCAACGAGTTTGTCGCCAGCTTTCTCGGCGCACCGCGCATCAACCTGATCCATCGACCGGTAGCAGGCTCATCGGCTGCGCACCTGGCCCTCTGGGCCGCCGCAGGACCGCTGGCAGCCGAGGCGCAAAAGATCGGTATCCGTCCCGAGCATCTGCATCTGACGGGTAACGGGGCCAGCGTGCCGGCCCGGGTTGTACTGGCTGAACATCTTGGCGATGCATCGGTGATCCATCTGCAGATTGCGGGGCTGGAAGTGCTGCTCAACGTCAAGGTGGCGGCGCGTGAGAACCGGCTGCAAATCGGTGACATGGTCGGCGTCGGCTTTGATGCCAGTGCTGCACTGAGCTTCGCAGCAGACGCGCGGCGCGTGCCCGGCCAGCGCTGAGGCGCAGGCGCGGCCTCAGGGCTTGCCAGCCACTGCGTCAGCGATGCCCTTTGTCACCAGATTGGTCATCAGTTTGTAACCCGCTTCATTGGGATGTACCCCGTCTTCCGAATAGGCCCGCTTCAGGCCCTTTTTCTCATCCACCATAGGCGTGTAGTAGTCCACATAAGCCAGACGCTGGCGCCGCGCGTAATCCTTGAGCCGCTCGTTGAGCGCAGCAATCGTGTCGGCGGGCTGGATCTTCGGATTCCAGTAGAAGCGATTGGCCGGCAACACCGCACACAGGACG
>CAITZZ010000385.1 GCA_903897005.1 uncultured beta proteobacterium
CCGCTGGCGCCCATCTGGCGCACCATGTCGCGGTGGTAGGCACCGGTGGCGTCGAGCAGCAACAGGGTGTGGCCGGTGGGGGCCGTGTCCATCACGACAAATTTTTTGCCGGCCTCGCGGATCACGCGCGAGAAGGCCTGAAAGACAGCGATTTCTTCGGTGCAGGGCGAGCGCAGATCTTCTTCCAGCAGGGCGCGGCCCTGCGCGTCCAGACTGGCGCCCTTGGCCGCAAGCACCTGCGCGCGGTAGCGCTCGGTGACCTCGTGCGGATCGATGCGGCTGACCGTCAGATGTTCCAGCGTGCCGTGCAGCGTTTCGGTCAGATGCGCCGCCGGGTCCGAGGTGGTGAGGTGCACCGGCAAACCGCGCGTGGCAAGTTGCACCGCCACCGCGGCTGCCAACGTGGTTTTGCCGACACCGCCCTTGCCCATCAACATCACCAGGCCGTGGCCGTCGGCAGCAATTTTCTCGACCAGATCGGACAGGCTGGGCGCGGCGATGGCAGCGGGCTGCGCGACTTCAGTAGCAAACACAGATGCTGCGCTAGTCAGCAACTGGCGCAATGCCGGCAGACCCACGAGGTCAAAGCCCTTGAGCGCAATCTGATCTGTTGGCAGCGCCAGCAAGGCCTCGGGCATGGCCGCGAGCGCTGCCAGCTCGCGCCGGCCAATCGCAGCAGCCAGTGGATCCTGCGCGCCCTCAGCCAGGGGCAGGGCGCCATTGATCACCAGGTACTGTTGCGACAGGCCGATGCCGGCGAGTTCATCGTGCGTGCGCGCCGCCTCGCGCAGGGTCGAGGCCTGCGCTCTGGCCACCAGAACCAGACGGGTGCGCGTCGGGTCGGCCAGTGCATCCACCGCGGCCTTGTACTGCGTGCGCTGCTTTTCCAGTCCGGCCAAAGGTCCCAGGCAGGAGGCATCGCCCTTGCCCTCTTCCAGAAAGCCACTCCAGGCCCCCGGCAACTGCAGCAAACGGATGGTGTGGCCGGTCGGTGCCGTGTCAAAGACGATGTGCTCGTAGTCGGCGGTCAGCGCAGCGTCGGTCAGCAGGGCGGTGAACTCGTCAAAGGCGGCGATTTCGGTGGTGCAGGCACCCGAGAGCTGCTCTTCAATGCCGCGCACCACCGAGTCGGGCAGCACACCGCGCACCGGACCCACAATGCGGTCCCGATACGCTTGCGCCGCGGCCTGCGGGTCGATCTCGAGCGCGCTCAGATGGAGCACATCCGGAATCGCGGTGATCTGGTTGCCAATCGCAATGCCAAAAACCTGACCAACGTTGCCTGCCGGGTCGGTGCTGACCAGCAAAACACGCTTGCCGGCAGCAGCCAGAACAAGTGCCGTGGCGCAGGCAATCGAGGTCTTGCCAACGCCGCCCTTGCCGGTGAAGAACAGAAAGCGCGGCGGGTTCTGGAGGAATTTCATTAGCCGCAGCAACGCCCACCCGAGCAGCAATTGCCAGCCGCCGCAGGTTCCAGAGCAGACTCAATGCCGGCCCAGCGCGCCAACTCGTCGCGGCTCGGGTAGCGCCCGGCCAGTGCCAGTTCACCGTCGAGCAGGATAACGGGCAAGGCGCCCTCGCCGCTGCGCTCCAGCAAGCCCTTGACCACCGCGTTGCCGGCAAAAGCCATGGGTTGCTGGGCGAGATTGAATCGCTCAATCTGGGCGCCCTGCTGTTTGGCCCAATCCACATCGGCCGAAAAGGTGACCAGCTTCTGGTCCACCTCGGTGCCGCAAACGCCGCTGCTGCAGCACAGGGCGGGATCAAACACTTGCAAGTTCTTCATGAGAATCGTCCTTTATTCAACTTGGGATGATGGGCAGACGGTCCCGCCATGAGGTTGGCAGGTTTCCGCGCAAAGTTCCGGATGCCCGGAACAGCATTCTTCAGTGAGGTAAGCAATCAGGTCGTGCATCAGACCAAGATTGGCGCGGTGGCGCAGAAAGCGCCCTTCCTGCGTCACCGACAGCAGTTGCGACTGCGTCAGTGCCTTCAGATGGAAAGAAAGATTGGTCGGTGGCACGCCCAGTTCAGCGCCGATTTCACCGGCAACCAGACCAGCGGGACCGGCCTTGACCAGCAACCGGTAGATGTCGAGCCGAATGCCGGAAGACAGGGATTCGAAAACTTTAACGGCCGAGGAAGTGTCCACGTTTTGATTATACAACTATTATTGAACAGTCAAACAATCATCTCTTATTTTCAACACCACACTGTGTTCAGAACAGCCACTCTCTTCTAAAACTGACTCTTACCCATAAGCTACGGGGTACGTTTTCCGGGGGCAAGGTCAAAGCACAGCCCCTTGGAGAGACAGTTGGTGCAAGTGACTCCGATTGTTGGGATATCCACGATCATCGATTGACAACGTTGATCTGTGCGAGGGCATTGCGCAAAAACACCAGCGTAGGCCAAAGCTTCACTTTAAACGAACGCCCCAGCGGCCTGCCGCTGCCATCAGCAATCTTGATATGGCGCAACTGCACGTTATCGGCAAGAACTGAAGCCAAAGGCGCTTGGACCGCGCGACAGTATCCACACGAGGGACTGCCAAACTCGAGCACAGCAGGCCCTTCGAGCATGTCAATTTCGGCGCGCGCCGGTTCGATCGTTGCGTAGACTTCGTTCATCGCCATGAGATTGCAGGCTCCGCTTTCATCAATCCAGCTTAGTCATTGCTTTGACGGATACGTAGGGAGGACCAGTCCGGCAGCTTATGTTTTCTGCGACCGTACGCGTAGTACGCTGCCATTGAAAGCCCAAACCCGACGCCAGCCCCGATGGGTATCCAGAACAAAAGTTCGAGCCTGTAAGTGCCAGTTGCTATAGCCAAAAGCAGGTTCAAGAATCCCAAGGTGATGCCGAAGGCTGTGCCAGTCAGCGCGGCGCTACCGGCAAAGGTCATGAAATGCGGTGGCGGTATGTTCACGCCGAACTTCCAGAGCAAGCGGACGATGAGTGGCGCATAGTTGATCTTCGAGATACCGCTTCGGTCGAGCAGCGCAAACGCTGCGCTATGTTGCGGCGAAATGTTCATTTAGTCCAGTCCAGTCCAGGCCATCGAAAGTTGCAATTTGCACATTTTCCTGCTGAAGTGTGCCGTATGAGAAGAGGTAGGGCATGAATCGACCTTGGGCTGCCGTGGCGAGGCAATTTTGTACTACACAGATGGGAACTCCCATTATCCCAATGGGCTACGCAGCATTACCCTTTGCGGTGATAGACGCAGCATGACAGCTCCTCAAGAATGACCGTTGCGAGGACGGCGCATGTTTGATCGCGATGGTGCCGCTGTTCGACCAAGGTAAGCAACTACAAGTAGCCATCCAATGGAGACAAGATATGGAATTCAACAAGGAATATGACGCATCCGGGCTTGCCTGCCCGCTGCCAATCGTAAAAACCAAGAAGGCATTGGCCGATATGACATCAGGTCATGTACTACGTGTCCTGTCCACGGACCCGGGGTCGGTCTGCGATATGGCGGCCTTTGCGGAGCAGACTGGCAATGCATTGCTGGAGCAGGGTAGCGAAAACGGCAAGTTTGTCTTCTATCTCAAGAAGGCCTGAGCCTCCTTATCAATCAAGCCCAGACGGAGTACAACTATGGCAACTAAAAAAATGGCGCTTATCGCCACCAAGGGCACACTGGACATGGCGTATCCGCCGTTTATCCTGGCCTCAACCGCCGCCACACTGGGCTGGGACGTGCAAATTTTCTTCACCTTCTATGGTCTGCAGTTGCTGCGCAAGAGCCTCGATGGCGTCAAGATCAGTCCGCTGGCCAACCCTGCCATGCCGATGCCCGTGCCGATGCCGGTCATGGTTCAGATGTTGCCGGGCATGGAATCCATGGCGACGATGATGATGAAGAACAAGATGAAGAAGAAGGGTGTCGCGTCGCTGCAGGAACTGCGGGACATTTGCCTGGAGGCCGAAGTCAAGTTTGTTGCCTGCCAGATGACAGTGGACTTGTTCGAGTTCAAGACCAGCGAATTTATTGACGGCATTGAATATGGCGGGGCCGCCACCTTCATGAAGTTTGCCGGCGAATCCGACGTTTGCCTCTTCATCTGAGGGCTTGCGGTGACGCGGCCAGACAGCGCAAGTGCACAGTCCGGACAGGCTGGTTTTTGAGATGCTCGAATTGGCCTATGACGCAGTGGAAGCGGACTTTGATCAGCTGGTGCCGGAGCGTTCGCAGACGGTACCCGTTTTGCTCGATATTGGCGCCCAGTGGTGCAGCCCTTGTCGGGTGATGGGGCCGATGCTGGAAAGGCTGGCCAACCAGTACCAGGGCAAGTTCTTGCTGGCAAAAGTCGATGCTGACGAAAACATGCGTATCGCTGGCCGACACCATGTGAAAGGCTTCCCGACGATCATCGGCTACAGCCACGGCTTGGTTGTTGGCCGTTTTCACGGAGCACAGACAGAGAGTTTTGTGCGCCGTTTCATTGAAGATTTGATCAAACGCCATGCTTCGGAGAGCGCTGGCGCCGCGTGGCGCTCTGGCTCTACATCACTTGCATGAATATCTGCGCTGCTGCGACGCCAGCGGCGCGTAATTCATCATGCAGCGTGGTGACAAAATCTCGCGGCCCAGCCAAATAGAAATCGCAGTCAATGTCAAACAGGTCGGCGCGCATCGACTTGAGGATTTTCTGTGCGCCGACGGTGACATCCGGATGGGTCACGAGTTCGTATTCAAACTGGTCCAGCGCTTCCGACCAGGCGCGGCAATGATTACCCAAGAAATGTCCTTCACTGCGGGTAGCCAGCCAGAACAGCGAGATTGATGGATAGGCTTCAAGCGACAAAGCATGCTCGATCAGGCTGTTGATGGGAACAAAGCCATAGTCACACGCGGCAAATACCAAGGGACGGTGCCCATCGGCCAACACAAACTCGCCAGTCGGGCCCGCAGCGGTGATAGTAGCGCCGGGTTGAATATCACCGGCAAACAGGAGTCGAGCGAACTCGTCAGCCTCGTCGCGACCAATGAAAAAAAGCAAGTTGCGGTCATCGCACGGGCAGCTTCCGATCGGGTAGGTGCTGTGCACATCATCTTGTCCAGGTAGCTTCCAGCCCAGCGACACCGATTGGCCCGCCAGAAAGCGCAGCCGCTGGCTGCGCGGAGATTGCAGATGAAGCAGACGTGTATCGGGCGCCAGTTCACTGACCGCACGGACGTGCGCCATGATGAGTTGTTCCGGAATATCCTGCGGGCCGCGGGCTTCCAGCATTTCCAGCGTTAGCTCGCTGCTCGCCGCTGTGTGGCAACACATCAGGGTGTAACCCTGCGCCTTCTCGGCTTCCGAGAGGAGATAGTTGAAATTTTGGGTCCTGACAACCTCGCCAGAAATGACGCGGACTTTGCACATGCCACAGCTGCCATCGGAACAACCGTAATTGAGTTTAAGGCCGGAATGAAGGCCCGATTGCAGCAGGTTGGCACGTCCTTCGACCAGGAACTCGTGCCCGCTGGGGCGCACGGTAACCTGCGCAGTCATGACTTTGAGCATGTCGTCCATCACTTCGAACAGATCAACCGATTCGGTCGCCAGCGCCTTGGCAAGGCCCTGGGTGACCTGTTGTTCCAACTCCCGCCATGCGCCTTCGGTCGGATGTTGACGGATGCATTCCCGTACTCTCGTTTGCAGCGAAATGACCAACTCGTGGTAGCGCTGCAAATGGAGTCGCACGTCGGCCAGTTCCTGGCTTTGTGCAAACACTCGTTGCGAAAGAACTTCCTGACTTGGCAATGGACGCTCGCGCACTTCCTGCGCCTGGTCCAGCGACCTTGATACCAACAACCGTGTATGGGGATAGAGAGCCATCAAGGAGTCAATCGCTACCAGGCCTTGATTGAGGACCAGCAGGCCATCGCGCACTTGGCTCTGCAGCACACTGCGTGAAACTCCCAGTAACTGGGCGGCACGCGAAACGCTTACATGTTGTGCCATGGTGTTTGCCTGCTGTTTGTTCAGTAACTAGGCAGCCTGCATGCGCTCGCTGGCCGGCCCGGGTTGACGCAAGCGATCGAGATAGCGGGCGCGGTAGAGCAAGCGCGGCTGCCGTGGATCGTCGATAAAGCCGGCGCGGTCATGCAGCACGTTGTTGCATACCAGCCCCATGCCGGGCTGCAGTGTCAGGCGAAATACGGGGGATGCATCGCTCGCCAGGAATTGTTCGAGAAACGCCACGGCAGCCTGGGTCACTGAATCTTTCTTCCACAGCACACTGCGCGTGCGTGCGGTGTAGCGCATGTGCAGTGCGGTGCATGAAGGATCGATAGAGAAAACTGGGCCGGTCTGCTCCGGGCGGGCCACTCCATCCTGGTCCAGCCGCGCTGGGATGGTCATCGCATCGGGCGCCATCAGCGCGCGCACCCAGTCCGGGTTGGCTTCACGCAAAGCAATGTAGGCCATTTCATGGTCCATCACTGCGCTCTCACCGCCAGCGCTTGCGGCACGCACGCAATGCAAAATCATGGCCCGGATGTGCCGTGACTGCGGGTGGTAGTAGCCATCGGTATGCCACTTGATGGGCCGGTTTGTGTACGGTATGAACGCGGCACGCTCGCCTGCTGGGGCGGCCACCCTGATCTGCGAAATGCAGTCCTCGTCGGCCAGCCAATTGCCGTCGAGCCGATGCATGCCAAGCTGCTGCGCCAGCAGCCGCGGGATGTCTTTGCCCTCCCTTTGCAGCGGGCTGCGATAGATCGCCATATTGGCGACCTTACAGCGCTGCAGCAGCGCTTGCTGCTCAGACTGGCTCAGTGCGCACGGGTCGGTCACGGGCACGATCAGGTCCCTGGCCAGGCGCGGTTGGTTTTGCCGCTTGGCGTCGCGCCAACGCTGGTAGGCGGATTGATGGTTCAGGTCAAAGGGAGTGTCTGTCACTGTGCGTACTCAGTCGGCGCTAGCCATGTTGCGAGCCATGCCGCGAGAGGGGCGTGGCGCGCGAGGTTCGGTGGACAAGGCGCCCTGCATCGCGCGTTGCAGCATTTCCATGGCCTGCGGGATTTCAGTGGCCATCATCTGATCTATGACCCAACGCTGGTCCTTCTTGGGCATGAACGACTCAATGCGATGCCCCAGGTAGCGTACAAAACCAAAATCAGGCCCCTGCGCGTCGTAGCCGAACTCAGCGTAAGCGTCAGCCGACTCGTTGAACAGGTCAATAAACGTTTCAAAATGACTGGGCTGGCCGGTCGGTGGCAGGCCCAGGAACAGGTCCTCGTTTTCCTGCAACACTTCGGCCACGCGCCGCACCAGCGCTGTGGTGAACTCGGCGCGATTCAGCGCCTCCATGCGCAGATACGCCATGCGGTCGATCACATGGGTCAGGAAGACCAGCACCTCACGGGTGAAGTCAAAATACTGCGGCCCCACTTCGATATCGAAGCCGGCTGAGCGCATTTGTTTGAGCGTATTCTGTGCCACTCGCCAGGCGACAGACGCCATCACACTGGCGACTTGCTGCGACGTCTTGGTGGCTCCGCCTTGGAACCACCCGCTCTTGATCCGGATCTTGGCCATATCAAAACAGTAAGTGTGGGGGGCAGCGAAGTACGCGAAGCGACGAGCGTGGGGGCATTCGGCCGCCGCGCCGGGCCGCCCCAAGCAAGGCCAGCCCCCTCGGGGGGCAGCGAAGTACGCGAAGCGACGAGCGTGGGGGCATTTAATACCCGCCCTTGCCAAGCGGCTGCGGCAGACCCGCCACCTTGGGCCCCTGCTTGGCCGGGCCAAGGGGGAACAGGTCGTACAGGTACTTGCTGTCCACTGCCGGGCGGATTTCAGCCACGCCCTTGAGCATGTTGCGAAAGTTTGGCGTGTGTCCGTGCTCGCGGTACTGCTCGCGCAGGTAGTTCACGACCTCCCAATGTGCATCGGTCAACTCAATGCCTTCGGCCAGTGCGATGACGCGAACGGCTTCATCATCGTAATCGGGCTCCAGCAGGAAGCCCTGAACGTCAGTTTCGCGCTCTTCACCGTTGATGTTATAGCCCATTGTCTGATCTCCTTTTGTCAAAACTATTTAGCAATTTCTATACCGCAGCAGCTGACTTGTGAGCCACAAAGATTCCGCAACCCAGCAGGCGATGCCGCCCCAGTCCGTGCTGCTGCAGGCGCAGAGACTGTTGCGCTGGCAGGGAGTGCAGCATCAGGCTGAAGGCGTTGAGCTCGGTTCCGCCAGCCCGCATTTTCTGATGTTTTCCGCAGACCCGCTCGCCAGTGATTTCCAAATGCGCCAGCTCACGCTCCACCAAGGCCATGAAGCCCACCTCGTCCGCACTTTCGGCGGCCACCTTGTACGCATACAAAGTGGCGTGCGGCTGTAGTTCACGCAGGTGGGCCGGCCCCAGGTCGATGCGATGTCCGGCCACGCTGAGTTCGAGCCGTGGCAGCGCGAGCAAGTCGACTGAGCGTTGGGCTGTTACCCGAAGCACCAGCCGCGCGCGCTGCGACAGCAGGCCTGATTCCAGGCTGCCTTGCACCATTTTGATGGGGTGAATTCCCGCCAGCGGATCTGTCTCGAGCCAAGGCCACTGCGCAGTCAGGAGTTGCTGCAGGGGCAGTGCATGGTCACGCGGCAAGGTTGACCCCTTGATCGGAAACACTGCATCGACCACGGTATCAGCCATTGCTTGCAAAGCGGTCATCCCGGCTCCTGCGCTGGTGGCGCTGCTGGCGTCTGGACTTGCGCCCAGTCGAGCAGGGCCTGACCCCAAAGGAGAGCGGTTTGTGGGTCAATTTCAAACACCGTGAATCTGCTTCGCTCTCGAATCCGCGTGCGCAGCAAGCTCATGCCGCCGGCGTCATAGTCCAGTTGCTGTAGTTCGATGACTTGTCCACCCATGGGACAGGTCAGCTTTGCGAGCGGTGTAATGGTCGTCATGGTGTCGAATTTCTGTCAACACCTCTAATTTGGCGCAAGGGCAGTACTGCCGTCTATAACCGGCACGGGTGGGGGCATATAGCCCCAATGGGTAGCACTGAATAGTCAACGCGGGTGATAGCGGACGTCGCTCAGTGACACGTACTATCTGCTTCAGAGTTGACTGAGAAACGTCCACCGAGAGGCAACTGTCAACCAAGAGAAATTGACCAATCGGCGCACACCGTTCGCCCCTGACAGGAGACACCATGAGCAAAACACCGCACGACACCCCCATGCTCGATCAATTGGAGAGCGGGCCGTGGCCGAGCTTCGTCACTGGCCTGAAACGCCTGGCCAAGGACAATGACTACATGACCGATCTGGTGGGTCAGCTGGAGCACTCGTACAAGACCCGCAAGGGCTATTGGAAGGGTGGCACGGTCGGGGTTTTTGGCTACGGCGGTGGCGTGATTCCCCGATTCTCCGAGGTGGCAGACATGTTCCCCGCCTCCAAAGAATTTCACACGCTGCGCATTCAACCGCCGGCCGGCATGCACTACAACACGGAGGTGCTGCGCAAATTGTGCGACGTCTGGGAAAGGCATGGCTCCGGCCTGATTGCCTTTCATGGCCAGTCGGGCGACATCATGTTCCAGGGTACCAGCACGGCCAAAGTGCAGGGTGCGTTCGATGAGTTAAACGAAATGGGTTTTGACATGGGCGGCGCGGGCCCGGCATTGCGCACGTCGATGTCCTGCGTCGGAGCGGCGCGCTGCGAGCAGTCCTGCTTTGACGAGGCGCGAGCGCACCGCAAGGTGGTTAACAGCTTTCTGGACGACATGCATCGCCCGGCCTTGCCGTACAAGTTCAAGTTCAAGTTTTCTGGTTGCCCGAACGATTGCATGAATTCCATTCAGCGGTCCGATATGGCCGTCATCGGTACCTGGCGCGACAACATGCGCACCGACGAGACTCTGGCACGCAAGTGGTTCGCCAAGCACGGCATGACCGAACTGGTGAACGATGTGGTGAGCCGCTGCCCTACCAAGACCATCATGCTCAAGGAAACCAAGGATCTCTGCACGGGCCCGAAGATCTCCAGCGTCGCCCTCAACGACACGCAATCGCTGGAAATCGACAACGCCAACTGCGTGCGTTGCATGCATTGCATCAATGTCATGACCGGGGCGCTGGCTACCGGCACGGACAAGGGTGTGACGATCCTGATGGGTGGCAAACGCACGCTCAAGATCGGCGACCTGATGGGCACCGTTGTCGTGCCCTTCATGCCGATGAAGACTGAGGAAGACTATGAAGCCCTGGTGGAGCTTGGTCAGAAAACCATCGACTTCTTTGCCGAAAATGCGCTGGAACACGAGCGCACCGGTGAAATGATTGAACGGATCGGCCTGGTCAACTTCCTTGAAGGCATAGAACTGGCGATTGACCCGAGCATGGTTTCCACGCCACGTACCAACCCTTATGTCCGGATTGACGGCTGAGACAGGGAAGTGGCCAGGAGCAGGCGACAGCCACACGACAGCATGACAGTAGTTCAAAGTTTCTGACGAAAACAGGAAGACAAACATGGCAACGATGCGCACCCCGATTGAAAGCGGCGTACCCGATAACAAACAGTATCTGCACCCGCTGATGCTGAAGAACTATGGCAACTGGAAGTACCACGACCGGCCGCGTCCGGGTGTGCTGCACCATGTCGCGCATGGTGGCGACGAGATCTGGACGGTACGCGCTGGCACGCAGCGCCAGATGGACCTGTTCACTGTGCGCAAGCTGTGCGACATAGCCGACAACTATGCCGACGGGCATGTGCGCTTCACGATCCGTTCCAACATCGAGTACATGGTGGCCGAGGAGACGCGTGTCGCGCCCTTGATCGAAGCCCTGGAGAGCAGCGGCTTTCCGGTCGGTGGCACAGGCAACTCTGTGACCATGATCGCCCATACGCAGGGTTGGCTGCACTGCGATATTCCGGGCACCGACGCCTCCGGCGTGGTGAAGGCGCTGATGGACGAACTGCACTATGAATTCAGGCACGAGGAGATGCCGAACCGGGTTCACATGTCCACATCCTGTTGCGAAATCAATTGCGGTGGGCAGGCCGACATCGCGATCATCGTGCAGTACACCAAGCCGCCCAAGATCAACCATGATCTGGTCGCCAATGTGTGCGAGCGCCCGTTGGTGGTGGCGCGCTGTCCGGTGGCCGCCATCCGGCCGGCCATGGTCAACGGCAAACCGTCGCTGGAAATTGATGAGGCCAAGTGCATGTGTTGCGGCGCCTGCTACCCGCCGTGCCCGCCGATGCAAATCAACGATGCCGAGCACACCAAGCTCTCGATCTGGGTGGGCGGCAAGAATTCGAACGCCCGTGCGAAGCCGACTTTCATGAAAATGGTCGCTTCAGGATTGCCCAACAATCCACCGCGCTGGGTTGAGGTCGCCGCCGTTGTGAAGAAGATTCTGCATGTCTACAAGGAGGACGGTCGGCCTTGGGAGCGTCTCTCCGATTGGGTTGAGCGTATCGGCTGGCCGCGGTTCTTTGAGAAGTGCGACCTGCCTTTCTCGAAATACCTGATCGATGACTGGCGCGGGTCCCGCGCTAGCCTGAATGCATCGACCCACATCCGCTTTTGAAACATTGCGGGACAGACCAAGAGTTACACGAAGCGAACTTTGCTCTGTCCCCAACTGATTAGAGAACATCATGAAATTCGGTTTACTTGTCAGCGAAGGCCCCTACACGCACCAGGCTTCCGACAGCGCCTACCAGTTTGTGGTCGCTGCACTGGCCAAGGGCCACGAAATCCAGCGCGTGTTCTTCTACCACGACGGGGTCAACAATGCGACCCGCCTGACCGAGCCACCGCAGGACGACCGCCATGTAGTGAACCGCTGGTCGGCGCTGGCGGCAGCGAACAAGGTGGACCTGGTGGTGTGCGTGGCAGCCGCCTTACGCCGCGGTATCAAGGAAGAAGTTCTGGCCCCGGGGTTTCGAATCTCGGGCCTGGGCCAGCTGGTCGACAGTGGAATCAAGACGGATCGCCTTGTCACTTTTGGCGATTGATGGACGCAACGGACGAGACCAAAAAAATGAGCGAACAACCAACAAGCGGCGGCAGCGGCCCTAAAGTCAAGAAGTTCATGTTTGTGAACCGAAAGGCACCTTACGGCACCATTTACGCACTGGAAAGCCTGGAGGTGGTGCTGATCGCCGCCACTTTTGATCAGGACGTGAGTCTGGTCTTCATCGACGACGGCGTCTATGAACTGGTCAAGGGCCAGCAGACCAAAGGCATAGGCATGAAGAACTTTTCACCCAGCTACCGAGCGCTGGACGGTTATGACGTGGAAAAGCTCTATGTTGACCGTAACTCACTGGAGCAGCGCGGCCTGACGGAGAAGGATCTGCTGGTTCCGGTAGAGGTGTTCGACGCACAGCAAATGGGGCAACTCATGGCGCAACAAGATGTGATCTTGAGCTTTTAGTGAAAAGGACAAACCATCATGTTGCATATTGTCAATAAGTCGCCGTTCCAGACCAGCACACTCCAGAGCTGTTTGCGCATGGCCCAACCCGGCAACGCGCTGCTGCTGATCGAAGACGGCGTTTACGGGGCCACCGTCGGCAGCGCTATGGAATCTGTCATCCGCGAGGCCTGCGCCACGCTCAAGGTTTATGCACTGCGACCCGACCTCGATGCCCGCGGCGTGCTGGGCAAACTGATTGACGGCGTGACAGCGGTCGATTACGACGGTTTTGTCGATTTGACGGTGGAATACAAGACATCACATTCCTGGCTGTGAGGCGAGGGCGCGCCAGTTACAACTTTTTATCTGGAGAACAACATGAGTTTTGAAATCAACGGTACGACCTTCGAGACAGATGAAGAAGGTTACCTTCTCAACCTGGCCGAATGGACTCCCGAGGCTGCGGTCTTTCTGGCGGAAGAGGAAAAGGTTCCACTCAGTGATAACCACTGGGAAGTCATCAACTTCCTGCGTGAGTACTACAACGAATACCAGATCGCGCCGGCCGTGCGCGTGCTGACCAAGGCCATCGGCAAGCAATTTGGCGAGGAAAAAGGCAACAGCAAGTACCTGTATGACTTGTTTCCCTATGGTCCAGCCAAACAAGCCTGCAAGATTGCCGGTCTGCCCAAGCCGACCGGCTGTATCTAAGGCCAGCGCCGGACTCTGACATGTCGATGCTGACGCTTGGCTACGCCCTGTTGCTCTATGTCGCCACGGGGGTGCTGGTCGTCGGCCTGAGCCTGAAACTGCGCAGTTACATCAAAACACCGGCGCCGCTGAAGATTCCCACGACGCCAGCGCCGACCACCGTTGCCGGCGTGGGCTGGCGCATGGCCCGCGAAGCCGTTTTGTTTGAAAGTCTGTTCAAGTCAAGTAAATGGACCTGGCTGTTTGGCTGGGCTTTTCACGTCGCGCTGCTGCTGGTGGTGTTGCGTCACTTGCGCTATTTTCAGGAGCCGGTGTGGCTGCCGGTGGTATTGATTCAACCCGTGGGTACCATCGCCGGTATTGCCTTGGTGGCGGCACTGGGCGCTTTGTGGGCCAGACGCTGGCTGGTTGACCGCGTACGTTACATCTCGACACCTTCGGATCACCTGATGCTGGCGCTGCTGCTGGCGATCGGCCTGAGCGGGCTTGGCATGCGATTTGTTGTGCACACCGACATTGTGGCTGTGAAGGGTTTCATACTGGGCTTGCTGCGCTTTGACTGGCAGGCGCTGCCCGCTGACCCGCTGCTGCTGGCGCATCTGGCGCTGGTGGGTCTGCTCATGATCATCTTTCCCATCAGCAAGCTATTGCATGCGCCAGGGCTGTTCTTCAGTCCGACCCGCAATCAGGCCGATAACGCCCGCGAAGTGCGGCATATCTCTGCCTGGGCCGGCGCACTCGACAAGCGTCCCTGAACACGCACACGCACCATGGCCACCGCTGCATTTGAAACCCCCAAGCTCAAGAGCTACCCGGTCATTCCGCTGGTACAGGTGGGTGCGATGTCGCACCTCAAACCCTTTGTGGCGGGTGCGCCGCTGCAGAAGGCACTTGGTTTCCCGGAACAACTGGTTGAGGACTGGCAAGCCAAGGCGATCGCCAAGATGGGCGAGTTGCTGGGCAAGTACCGTTCGCTGCAGGTCTATATGGACGCCTGCGTGCACTGCGGCGCCTGCTCCGACAAGTGCCACTATTTTCTGGGCACCGGTGACCCCAAGAACATGCCGGTGGCGCGCCAGGACCTGATGCGCAAAGTCTATCGGCGCTACTTCACCTTCGCCGGCAAGTATTTCCCCAAGCTGGTGGGTGCGGTCGATCTGACGCGCGAGGTGCTCGATGAGTGGTACAGCTACTTCAATCAGTGCTCAGAGTGCCGGCGCTGTTCGGTCTTTTGTCCCTACGGCATAGACACCGCCGAGGTCACGATGGCGGCGCGCGAGATCATGGACTCGATCGGACTCGGTCAGAAATACTCGAACGAAATCATTGGCAAGGTACACCGCATCGGCAACAACCTGGGTATCCCGGGCCCGGCGCTCGAAAACACGCTCGAAGGCCTGGAGGAAGACACCAAGGACGAGACCGGCATCGACGTCAAGTTTCCGCTCAATGTGAAGGGCGCTGAGGTGATGCTGATCACGCCTTCGGCTGACTTTTTCTCGGAGCCGCATGTGGAAAGCCTGATCGGCTACGCCAAGGTGTTTCACGCCGCCGGCATCAGCTGGACCTTGAGTTCGCACGCTTCGGAAGCGGGCAACTTTGGCATGTTCATTGGCAACTACGAGCAGATGCGCAAGATTTCGATGCGGGTGCGCGAGGCAGCACTGGAGTTGGGCGTGAAGCGGATCGTGGTTGGCGAATGCGGCCACGCCTGGCGCGTTGCCTACAGCTTCTGGAATACCCTGATTGGACCGTTCGACTTTCTGGATCCACGCTACCCGGTGCCACAGCACATCTGCGAATTCACTGACGACCTGATTCAACGCGGCGCTATAAGGTTTGACAAGGACGCCAATGATGGGCGCATCATTACCTTCCATGATTCCTGCAACGTGGCGCGGGCCTCACGCATGGGCGACATGCCAGGCGGACAGTTCGTCATACCGCGGCGCATTATTACCTCGGTGGCGAACCATTTCCATGACATGGCGTCGCACACCATTCGGGAGGACACCTTCTGCTGCGGCGGCGGTGGCGGCCTGCTGACCGACGATCTGCTGGAGTTGCGCGTCAAGGGTGCCATGCCACGCATGGAGGCCCTGAAGGATGTCGTCGACGAGCATGGCGTGAACTTCATGGCCACCATCTGTGCCATCTGCAAAGCCCAGTTCACCAAAGTGCTGCCTTACTACGGTTTTGACATGAGCATGGTAGGTGGTGTGCACCAATTGGTCAGCAAAGCGATACGCCTGGGTGACAAGTAACTCTACCCACTCGTTATTCATATACAAAATGCTAGGAGACTTTCCACATGTCCGCTAACACCGAAGCCCTGACCGTCAAGCCGCTGAGCTTTCGCCGTTACAAGGATGGCGACACCAAGATCAAGACCTGGCAGGCGAAGATCCTTGACGCGGATCACAGCTATAAATGCCCGACCTACATTCAGAGCACGCCACCGTGCCAGGGCTGTTGTCCGGCGGGCGAGGACATCCGCAGCTGGCTCAACATTGTGCGCGGCATCGAAAAACCTCCGGTTGGCGTCGATGGCAAGCCGACCATGCCCTGGCAGGAATATGCCTGGCGCCGGCTGACTGACTGCAATCCCTTTCCTGCCGTCATGGGCCGCGTCTGCCCGGCGCCGTGCCAGGGTGGCTGCAATCGTTCCAAGGTGGAGGATTATGTCGGCATCAACGCGGTCGAGCAATTTCTGGGTGACTACGGACTTGAAATGGGTCTGGGCTTTGGCAAGCCCGAAAAGGAGAGTGGCAAGCGCGTTGCCATCATCGGTGGTGGCGTCGGTGGTCTGGCCTGCGCCTACCAACTGCGCAAGATGGGTCATGCCTGCTCCATTTTTGAAGACTACGGCAAGATCGGCGGCATGCTGGCCTTCGGGCTGCCACCCTACCGGGTCGATCATGCCATCGTGGATGCCGAGGTCAAACGCATCATCGACATGGGCGTCGAAGTTCACACGAATACGCGCGTTGGCAGAGATGTCCGCTTCGAAGATCTGCAAAGTGATTTCGATGCCATTTTCATTGCCATCGGTGCACAAAAAGGCAACCGCCTGGATATACCGGGGGCCGATGCACCGAACTGCATCGATGGGCTCAAGCTCCTGCGTGATTTCAATGAAGGCAGGCTCACCAACTTCGAGCAGCGCGTTATCGTCATCGGCGGCGGCAATACAGCGATGGACGTTGCATCGGTGGCCCTGCGCACTGGCAGCTTGAACGCTCAGGGTCAACGCGAGAACGCCAAGGTGCTGATTGCCTATCGCCGCACCCGTGAGGAAATGCCGGCCGACGAGATCGAAGTCGACGCGGTGGTTCGCGAGGGTGGTGAAATACAAACGCACGTGATCCCTGTTTCGGTGGTGCAAGGCGCTGACGGCAGAGCGACCGCGCTGCGGGTGGCCAAGGTCGATTGGATCAACAAGAAAATGGTCGTCAAGGAGGGCTCCGAGTACGACATCCCCTGCGACCTCATCATTGCCGCCATGGGGCAATCGATCGAGTGGGACGACATGGCCGGGTTCAAGAACACGAAGAATCTGGCCAACATCGACAAGACATTCCAGGCCACCACCACGCCTGGCGTGTTCATCGGTGGCGACGCTGTCTTGCCTGATCTGCTCACGACGGCGATCGGCCACGCCCGCATCGCCGCTGAAGGAATTGACGACTATCTCGCGGGCAGGCCGGTCGAGAAGCGCCCCAAGGTTGACAAGAGTTCGTTTGACTTGCCACGCAAAATGGCCGAAAAAGGCCTCAAGATCGGACAAGCGAATGAAGCGATGCGCGGCACCGATACCTCCAGCATTGGCGTCCACAACTACGACAACCGCTCGGATCGGGCGGTGATCAAGTCCGACGAACTGTACCTGGGCCACTTCCCTTATACGGCGCGCAAGGTGCGCGACATGAGGACGATCGACGTCTCCAATGTGCTCGGCAACAGCGAGGAACGCATCATCGCGCTGACGCAGGCCCAGGCGCAAGCCGAAGCCAAGCGCTGCATGAGCTGCGGCCAGTGCTTCGAGTGTGACAACTGCGTGGTCTATTGTCCGCAGTTGGCGGTGTTCAAAGTGCCCAAATCGAAGTCCACGACGGGCCGCTACGTGGACACCGACTACAACAAGTGCATTGGCTGCCACATCTGCGCTGACGTCTGTCCCTCCGGCTACATCAAGATGGGTCTGGGAGAGTAAACAACATGGCTGGACGCAGCACACCGCGGCTTGGCATCGTCAGCAGTTTGTGCTGGCTGGTCCTGCTGTTGGCAGCCATCCCGGCAGCGTGGGCACAGGCAGCTCAGGCTTCATCAAGCCGGGCGCTGCAGCCAGTGATCGAGACTGCCCGTGGCGGCGAATGTGTGGCCGACCCCGCCTTCATGCGACGCAATCACATGAAACTTCTCATGCACCAGCGCGACGACACGCTGCGTGGGGGTATTCGTACCGGGAAGCATTCCTTGAAAGCCTGCATTGCCTGTCACGCCAGCCCAAGCAGCCAAAGCGTGACTGCCGAACCGAGCAACTTTTGTCAAAGTTGCCACAACTATGCGGCGGTAAAAATCGACTGCTTTGAGTGTCACGCGAACACGCCAGCCAACAGCGCTGCACAGCCACAGGTCAAGCCATGAAGCACGACAACCCGACTCCTGCGAACGACGCTGCTACAAGCCGGTCCGGCCGTCGTGGCTTTTTGGCTGCGGCTGCTGCGGGTCTGACGGGTATCGCGCTGGCACCGGGGGTTCGACTGATCGAGATCGCGCAAGCCGCGCCTGCGGGTGCGGCGCTCAGCGCCGGCGCGAGCAGCAAGGTTCGCTGGGGTATGCTGATCGACAGCAACCAGTGCGGCGTCGACTGCAAGGCCTGTGTGACGGCTTGCAATAGCGAGAATGGATTGTCTGGCGGAACACTGCCGACGGATTCGCAGTGGATACGCAAGATCGAAATCAAGGAAGTGCGCAGCGGCAGAAAGCAGTACTTGCCGATGATGTGCCAGCATTGCGCCGAACCGCCGTGCGTGGATGTCTGCCCGACCGGCGCTTCCTTCAAGCGTGCTGACGGCATTGTGCTGGTCGATCGGCACCGCTGTATCGGCTGCCGCTATTGCCTGATGGCCTGCCCCTACAAGGCGCGATCCTTCGTTCATGCACCGGTGACTCATCAAAAACCCGATGCGCCGCGTGGCATGGGCACTGCGGAAGCCTGCAACCTGTGTGCCAACCGGGTCGACCGTGGCGAACAGCCAGCCTGTGTTGCGGCCTGCACAGCCAGCGGACATGCGGCCTTCCTGTTTGGCGACCTGAATGATCCCTCCAGCGAGATCGCCAACCGGATCGCTAGCTATCCAACGCGCCAGATTCGGGAAAACCTGAATCTCGACACGGGTGTGCGCTACCTCGGTATCTGAACCCAGAGAATTGCCCATGAATATTGTGCTCAACAAGTTGCAAGGAGGCAGTCGCGGTCACTACCAACTGTTGGCCGGCCTGGTGCTGATGTTGCTGCTGGGTGTGAGCGCGCTACTCTACATTGAACACCATGGCCACATCGTGACCGGCATGAACAATCAGTTTGTCTGGGGTCTGCCCGATGTGTTTTCTATTTTCCTGATGCTGTCGGGCACCGGCGCGCTCACTGTCGCGCTGCTGGCCTCAGTTTTTGGCAAGGTCGAATACGAGCCGGTGGCGCCGCTGTCGGGCGTGCTCGCGATCGCGATGGTGTTGACCGGCCTGCTGCTGCTGATGCTCGATCTGGGGCGGCCGGACCGGGCCAGCCAGGCCATGATTCACTTCAATCCCAAATCGGTGCTGAGCTGGAATCTGTACCTGTATTCCGGATTTATGGGCTTTGTCGGAGCTTATCTGTGGACCCTGATGGAGCCGGGCATGCGGCGTTTCACACCGTGGGCGATTGGTTTGGCGTTTGCCTGGCGCATCGGCCTGACCACCGGAACCGGCTCGATCTATGGTTTTCAGGTTGCGCGCCAGGGCTTTGATTCAGCTATTTTTGCACCAATGTACATCGCACTGTCGCTGAGTTACGGCCTTGCGGTGTTCGTGCTGGTCCTGCTGCTGGCATGCCGCAACAACAACATTGCTCTGGGCGACGCCTTGCTGAAGCGGCTGGCGCGCCTGCAAGTGATTTTCATCGGTGTCGGTCTGTACTTCGTGCTGGTTCATCACATGACGAACTACTATTTCACCAGGAACCGCGACTTCGAGTGCTTTATCCTGTTCGACGGCGGCATCTACACCACGCTGTTCTGGCTCGGCCAGATTCTGCTGGGTACGCTGGTTCCGGCAGGGCTGTTGCTGCATCCGGGCATTGCGCAAATGCGTGTTCGCATCGCGGCCAGTCTTGCGTTGGTCGTCCTTGGGGCTTTTGCGCAGTTGTACGTCACGATCCTGGGAAGCCAGGCGCAACCGTTGCCGCTGTTTCCAGGGCGTCAGGTCAGCAGCAGCTTCTTCGATGGGGTGGTCAACAGCTACACGCCATCGTTGTCCGAATGGGGCCTGGGCTTGCTCGGACTGGCTATGGTCGGACTGATCGTCATCATGGCACTCAGACTGATCGCCTTCCTGCCACAACGGCTCGACGACGCAGCGCTGCAGAAACATCGTGCCAAACAAGCCCTTGCAGCAAGCTGAATCAGTGCCGCGCATGGCGCGACTGATGCTCTCGGCGGCGCACAAGTCGTCGGGAAAAACCGTCGTTACGACGGGTCTGTGCGCGGCGCTATCGGCGCAGGGCTTGTTGGTGCAAGCTTTCAAGAAGGGGCCTGACTACATTGATCCGATGTGGTTGACGCAGGCCAGCGCGCGCGCCTGTTTCAACCTTGATCCGTATCTGATGAGTTCACAGGCGATCGTCGAGTGTTTCTCGCGCCAGGCGTGCTCGGCCGATATCAGCATTGTCGAGGGCAACAAGGGCTTGTACGACGGCCTGGCGCTGGACGGCAGCAACAGCAACGCTGCCCTTGCACAACTGCTCGGTCTTCCCGTGGTGCTGGTGCTGGACGTGCGCGGCATGACGCGCGGTGTGGCACCGCTGATTCTGGGTTATCAGGCGTTCGACCCCACTATCCGCATTGCTGGTGTCATTCTGAACCAGCTCGGCGGCAGCCGTCATGAATCCAAGTTGCGCGCGGTGATCGAGCATTACACCGATGTGCCGGTACTCGGAGCCATCGGTCACGACGCGCAACTTGCGCTGACTGAACGGCATCTCGGCTTGACCCCCAGCAGCGAACTCGACGACGCGGCTCAGCGCGTGCGCACGCTGGGTCAGCGGATCGCGGCTCAGGTTGATCTGGCGCGGCTGCAGCAGATCGCAGCAAGCGCTGTCCCGCTGCCGGTGTTGGAGCGTGTCGTGCCTGCGCTGCACCCGACGCCTGCACCCGTGCCGGTACGCATCGGCCTGGCGCGCGACCGCGCCTTTGGTTTCTACTACCCGGACGACCTGGCGGCGTTGCAGCAGGCTGGCGCCGAGATCGTCCCCTTCAACACCCTGCAAGACGCCCGGCTGCCCGAGGTGGACGGCCTTTTCATCGGCGGTGGCTTTCCGGAAATGTTCATGTCCCAGTTGCAGGCCAATACGGCGCTGCGCGATGGCCTGCGCAACGCCATTGAGGCTGGCATGCCGGTTTATGCTGAATGCGGCGGACTGATGTACCTGGCGCGCAGCTTGCAATGGAAAGACAGTGTTTACCAGATGGTGGGTGCACTGCCAGCCGATGTCGTGATGCACGAGCGCCCGGTCGGTCGCGGCTACGTTGAGCTCGATCTCACCAGCGATGCACCCTGGCCGGTCAGCTCGCAGGCCACACCGTCCAGACTGCGCGGGCACGAGTTTCACTACTCGAGCCTGGAAAACCTGGACCCGGAGCTGAAATTTGCGTATCGCGTGACGCGCGGTCATGGTGTTGACGGCAGTCACGACGGTATCGTTTACCGCAACGTGCTCGCCTCGTATGCCCATCTGCGCAGTGGTTGTGGGTCGGATTGGGCCTCAGCTTTTGTTGATTTTGTTCGAAAAAACAAAATCAGTTCGAAGTCATGCAACGGGTCAGCCAACGTGGAACCGACCTGCCAGAATTTGCAGGCCATTGAGTTTTAGGAGAACGCCATGTTTACATTAAGCGGCGCTGCCGCGCGACAGATCCAGCAGTCGGCGAGCGCCAGCCCTGAGCAGGAACTGACGTTGCGCGTCGCGGCCAAGCTAGACGTCGATGGTTCAATCCAATACGGGATGGGATTTGACGATGCCAAAGACGACGATATTCAATTGGAATTCGAGGGCGTGCAGGTCGTAATTGGATCGGAGTTTCATGAATTACTGCTTGACACTCTACTGGACTACGTAGAGCTCCAGCCTGGCGAGTTCAACTTTATCTTCAGCCGTAGCCGACCGACCCAGGCGGCGCCAAGCTCAGACGCCGGTTGCGCCAGCGCAGCGTGTGCCAGCAGTTCCTGTGGCGTCTCTAGCTGTAACAGCAGCGGGCGGTCCCATTGAAGGCCGATTGCACTCCACCCCCGCCCCCTGTGGGTCGGGTCTATCTGGTAGGCGCCGGCCCGGGCGATCCTGAACTATTGACACTGCGCGCTGTGCGTCTGCTACAACAGGCGCAAGTGGTCGTTTATGACCATCTGGTGTCAAGTGCGGTGCTTGAGTTTGTCTCACCGAAAGCACAGCGTATTTATGCCGGCAAGCGCCGCAACGAGCACACCCTGCGGCAAGAGGAGATCAACACCTTGTTGATCAGTCTGGCCACTCAGGGCAAACAAGTGGTGCGGCTGAAGGGCGGTGACCCGTTCATCTTCGGGCGCGGTGGCGAAGAATTGCAAGCACTGGCCGCGCGGGGTATCGACTTTGAGGTCGTGCCCGGTGTGACGGCGGCATCCGGTGTGGCGAGTTATGCAGGTATTCCGCTGACGCATCGCGACTACGCGCAAAGCTGCATTTTCGTTACCGGTCACCTGAAGAACGGGACGGCCGATCTGGACTGGCCAAGCCTGGTCAGGCTAAACCAGACCGTTGTCATCTATATGGGTCTGGGTGGTTTGCCCGAAATCTGCCGCCAGATGATGGCTCATGGCGCCGCACCCAACTTGCCCATCGCAGTCGTGCAGGACGGCAGCATCGCGAGCCAAAAAGTTGTCACGGGTACCTTGATCGATATGCCTGACCGGGTGGCACGAGCGGGTCTGAAATCACCCTGTCTGACGATCATCGGAAACGTTGTCAAACTGCATGATGAACTGGCCTGGTTCAAACCTCCGGTGGCGCTCACAACGGTTTGACATCACTCGCGGCCCTGAGGCCTTCGCGCGAATTGCTGTATTCAAATGAAAATACGGCCGCTTCCACTCTGGAGTGCAAATTGAGTTTATCCATGATGTGGCGCACGTGCATCTTGACCGTGTTGTGACTGATGTCGAGCACCTTGGCGATCACCTTGTTGCTTTGGCCGCGCGCCACATGATCCAGGACCTGGCGCTCACGCTCGGTGAGTGAGGCTACCAGGCCACTCATACCCGTCCCCTTGGGGCCGGATTGCAGGATTTGTGCGAATTGCAGCATCATGGCCGGGGCTACGACCATCTCGCCACGCGCCGCCCGACCGATGGCGTCAATGATTTCCTCTGGCTCCATGTCCTTGAGCAAGTAACCCCGGACGCCGGCCCGCAGCGCCGCCGACATATCCGCTCCATCGTCGCTCATGGTGAGTATGACGACCGGCACTTCACAGCCATCCGCACGGAACATGCGCATGACACTCAAACCATCGACCTTGGCCAGGCGCAAGTCAAGCACCAACAGGTCGGGCTGATGTTCCCGCAACAGCGCCACGACCAAAGCCGGGTCGCCGCTGGCAGCCACGACCGACATGTTGCCCCGATGTTCCAGCAGTTCCGTCAAGCCGCTGCGACACAGCGCATGGTCATCTACCAACATGACCCGGGTCCTGGTATTCATGCAGTGCTCCTACTCATAGCCGAACCCTGGGGTAGCAACAAGCGCACCCGGGTACCGCCACCGTCAATCCGGCTCACCTCGAGACTGCCGCCCAGGCGCTGCGAACGATTTTGCATAATCTCCATTCCAAAATGGGTCGATGGTTTAAGCGCTTTTGCGGCGTTCTGGGAAGTTGATCCGGCCGGTGCAGCGATACCCAAGCCGTCGTCCTCAACCAAAAATTCAAGACCCTCAGCTGACTTGCGGATGGTCACGATAGCACGCTCGGCCATCGAATACTTCGCGATGTTGGCCAGTGCTTCCTGAACGATGTGAAACACTTGAATCTCCTGCTTTTCGTTGAGGTTCAGCTCGTCAGTCGAATTTCTGAACTCAAGCGCAATACCTGTCCTATCAAAAAAGCTGTCAACCATGCTCTGCAGTGCGTGCAACAGTCCCATCGGGTCCATGCGGGTGCGAAAGTAGGTCATGACCTCTCGCAGGTTGTCATGCACCTCACCGACGGCGATCTTCACTTCCGAGAGGTATTTCAGCGAGCGTGAGTCATCATGGGACAGCATGGCATCGCTCAACAGGGGTAGCCGCATCTTGACATAGGCCAGTGTTTGCGCAATCGCGTCATGTACCTCATCGACCATCTCCTGGCGCTCTTTCATGACCGTTGTGCGCAAGTGTTCACGCTCAACGCGGTCGTTGTGCAGGGTCAGACCGAGCAACTGCGCCACCAGACGCAGAATAGTCTGTGTCTGCGGGCTGATTTCTGCCCTGGCTTCGAAAAACAGGTTGTAAATACCCAGTGTCTGGTTGTCATGCTTCAGGGAGATTGCCAGCACGCTTTGGCCTCGCAGGCCAGGGTAGGCATCGGTGCCGTGCCGGACGCAGGACCGTACCTCGTCCACCCAATCCAGTACATCAGAGCCGGTGGCGATGTTGCAGGCGCTACAGCCGGGTTCAAGCAGGCGCTCGGTGGCCAGCAACTGCGTCGGCATGCCCTGCTGCGCCACCAGACGCATGCACTTTCCGTCATCCGTCAGCACCTGTACCGTGCCGGCCCGGGCACCCGACAGCGCGATGATGGAAACCAGAAAGCGTTCAAGCAAGGACTGCAGCACGGGGCCGCCATCCGTTCGGTCGAGCACGACCATGCCTGGCTGCGCACTGGCGGCGTGGTGCGGCGGATCGAACGAGATCTGAGTTCCAGTCATAGGGATGTCGAGTGCGGCCATGCTAATCCATTCTGCATGTCTGATGAATCGTGAAAACCCCAATGCGGACCAAATGGCGGCAGATTGTTTTGAGAATCGGCAACTGCCGCCGGGTGAACTCTTCACGCTACCCATTTGGGCTATATCGAATTACCCGTGCCGGCTATAGACGAAGCAGGGTGGCTTTGCCTCTAATAGGAGCACTCTGCAAACCCTGCCCGTGAGAAGAATACCGACCGCATGTCCGCCATCCCGCTTCACGATCCGACAGCCGCACCGCTGGTCGGCGCCAGCACCGATACGCGCAACACCACGTGTTATATGTGTGCTTGCCGTTGTGGCATCCGGGTTCACCTGCGCAATGGCGAGGTGCGCTACATCGAGGGCAATCCGGATCATCCACTGAACCAGGGGGTGATTTGCGCCAAGGGCTCGGCCGGCATCATGAAGCAGTACTCGCCGGCGCGCCTCGGCAAGCCCTTGCTGCGCAAACCGGGCAGCGAGCGAGGCGACGGCCAGTTCAATGAGATCGAGTGGGAGGAAGCCTTCTCGATACTGGAGCAGCGTTTAAAGAAAATACGCGCGACCGACCCGAAACAGTTCGCCCTGTTCACCGGACGCGACCAGATGCAGGCACTGACCGGCCTCTTTGCCCGCCAGTTTGGTACGCCGAACTACGCGGCGCACGGCGGCTTTTGTTCAGTCAACATGGCCGCCGGCATGATTTACACCATCGGCGGCTCCTTTTGGGAGTTTGGTGGTCCCGATCTGGAACGTGCCAAGCTGTTTGTGATGATGGGTACGTCCGAAGATCATCACTCCAACCCGATGAAAATTGCGCTGGCGAAATTCAAACGCGACGGCGGGCGTTTCATTTCCATCAATCCGGTGCGCACGGGTTACTCGGCGATCGCCGACGAATGGTTGCCAATCAAGCCGGGCACCGACGGCGCCCTGCTGCTGGCCCTGATCCACGAGTTGATCGCGCTCGGCCTGTATGACCGTGAATTCCTGGTGCGCTATACCAACTCAGGCCAGTTGGTCAACATGGACGACGTGCACGACGAATTTGGCATGTTTGTGCGCACCGAAGTGCCAAAAGAAGAAGGCTGCTTTGATCCGCAAAACAA
>CAITZZ010000386.1 GCA_903897005.1 uncultured beta proteobacterium
GCGCGTTCGGCTGGAATCGATACCGTCGCCGGCTCGCCAAATTCGTTGACAGCGCTGACCTCGCGCGTCAGGGGTGCGCAGGCCTGCGTAAGGTAGGGCAAACCCGGCTTCATTTAACGGCCGTTCGCCTCAGATGGTGCGCGACAAACCAGAGTCCGGCAACTGTCAGCACCACGCACACCAGGAAGGGCACGGCAAATTGCATCAGTGTCAGGTCCTCCCCCTTGATGACGCGTGTCATCAAGCTACTCTGGGCCAGCGCCGGCACCCACAAATGCCAGGGCGCCTCGCCGCTCTGGTTCAGCAGCGTCATGAGCGGCAACAGCGAAATGCCCAGCACCAACACGGTTGCGCTGGCCTGTGCCTCCTTCACGCTCTTGCAGACAATCGATATCGCCATCAGAAGCGCCGAAAGCGCCGCTGCGAAGGGCAGCAGAAGCAACAGGAACAGCACCACCTCGCGCGTACCGAACTGAAACATGGCCTGTAGCACATCGCTGCGCAACAGCCATTGCGCCGGCAGGAAACTCAGGCAATTGAGCAGTGCGACCAGCATGCCAACGCTGGCCACAGCACCCCATTTCCCCAACACCAGGGCCAGCGCATGGGCCGGGTTCATGACGAGCGGCTCGAGCGAACCACGCTCACGCTCGCCCGCCGTCGTATCCATGGCTGCGTTGAGCGCCCCATACAACACGGCCATCATGACAAAGAACGGCAGCATGCCGGTCAGCTGCGCGGCGCGCGTCTGTGTGCTGGCCAGATCGCGCTCCTGCACCTGCATGGACTCCAGCACAGCGCCCGATACGCCGCGCGTGGCCAGCGTCAAGCCGGCTCGTTCGCGGTTGAACCCGCCCAGCAGTTGCAGCACGCGCGGCAGCGCCGAACTGCTTTGCCGGTTCGCGCTGTCACTCACCACCTCCACCACCGGCGCCTCGCCACGCTCTATGGCTGACTCAAAGTCGCTTGGCAGCAAGATGACCGGATCACCCAGCTTGGAGGCTCGCAAGAGCGCCTCGAAATCAGCTGGCGCCTCCCTCGCCACCCAGGTCTGGCGTTCCAGAAAATTCTGCAGGCTCGGTCCGTGGGACAGCCCGCTGACGTAAACCTCGCGCTTTTCGGCGTGTTCCTCCATCGACGCAATAAAGCCCGACAGGGCAATCAGAATCAACGGCCCCATCACAACCCCGGATAGCAACACGCCCAGCATGGTGCGCTTGTCACGCAGGGAGTCGATGATTTCTTTGCGGAAAACGGCCCGCGCGACGCTCATAAAGTTCATGCCGCCACTCCCACCGCAGTCAAGTCGACCGGGACAAAGGCCAACTGCACAAAGGCTTCCTCAAAATCGGTCTTGCCGGTGCGCTCCAGCAACTCCGCTACCGTGCCGCTGGCCACCGAGCGTCCGTGAGCCACCACCACCACGCTGTCACACAGACGCTCCACCTCCTGCATGATGTGGGTCGAGAAGACAATGCATTTGCTGCCTCCTTCGGGCGAGCGCAGCAGGCGCAAGGACTCGCGCAAGGCACGCGTGGCAATCACGTCAAGCCCGTTGGTCGGCTCATCCAGCACGATATTGGCCGGATCGTGCACCAGCGCCCGCGCCAGGGCGGTCTTCATTCGCTCGCCCTGACTGAAGCCCTCGGTGCGGCGCTCCAGCAAGGCGCTCATGTCGAGCATGCGCGCCAGCGACTCGGCACGCGCCTGCGCCGCATCGCGCGTCATGCCCTGCAAGGCACCGTAGTAAACAATATTCTCACGCGCTGTCAGGCGCGGATACAGGCCACGCGAATCGCTGAGCACACCCAGACGAGACAGCGCCACCAGAGGTTCTCGGGCAACGTCCACTTCGTCGACCGTCATGCGCCCGGCGTCGGGCTTGATCAATCCCGCCAGCATGCGCAAGGTGGTCGTCTTGCCGGCCCCGTTGGGTCCGAGTAGCCCCGTGATTTGTCCATTGGGCGCGAGCAGGTTGACGTCACGCACGGCCTGCACCAGCGCTGCCGCAGCGCGCTTGAAAGGCAGCGACTTCCCTGGTGCCGGCGGCACCTTGAAGCTGCGCGCAAGATGTTCGATCCGGATCATGGCGCACCTCCTTGCAGCACCGGAACAAATGCCGGCGGTCGCGGAATGCGCCCAGCACAGCCGAGGTCCACCGCCGCTGCCTGCGCATCATCCTCGGCGTCAATGAAACGTGGCAGCGCATCACGCAAACAGGGCAGTGTCATGACGCCATGCCCGGCGTGGGCCACGAGAACGTGCCTGGCTTTGGCGCCAAGCGCCTGGGCTACCCGCTGCGCGTGGCGTGGCGGAGTCACCGGATCGAGCCCGCCACTGAGCAGCAGCACCGCAGAGCTGGCGGCGGGGATGCTGTAGAACTGAGCTGGCA
>CAITZZ010000387.1 GCA_903897005.1 uncultured beta proteobacterium
AGCAGGACCAGCCCTATGCGCGCCGTCTCACCGACTTGCTGGTGGCGGTGGCCAAAGCCTGTGACGAACAAGAGCTGTTTGACAGCCATGAAGTCCTGCTCAGCGCAGGGGGCTCGGCCATCTTTGACCTGGTGACCAGCGCGCTGACTACCGAGCTTGGACGACCGGTGCAAGGCTTGTTGCGATCCGGCTGCTACGTCACAAACGATCAGGGCAACTACAAACGCATGATGAGCGCTGTGGCGGCGCGCACCGGCTGCGGCGCCGGTCTGGAAGCAGCCATGGAAGTCTGGGCGCGCGTGCAGTCCTGCCCGGAACCGGGTCTGGCGATTCTGGCGGTGGGCAAGCGCGATATTTCCTACGACCTGGAAATGCCGATCCCGCTGCTGCATTGCCGCCGTGGCAGCACCGTACCGAGCGCCGCACCAGCGGACTGGAAGATCAGCGCACTGAACGACCAGCACGCCTACCTGCGCGGCAGCGATGCGCAGCATGCGGCGCTGCAGGTGGGCGATCTGATCTGCCTCGGTATTTCTCATCCCTGCACCACCTTCGACAAGTGGCGCTGGATGCCGCTGGTGGACGAGGCCTACCAGGTGTGCGACGCCATCGTTACCTGTTTTTGACCTATCTTTATCCCGGACCAATGGTTGTCATCCCGGCCCCCTCAGTCGTCATCCCGGACTCCGCAACTGTCATCCCGGGCTCCGCAACTGTCATCCCGGGCTCGACCCGGGATCCAGTGCCTGGCTCCACGGAAGCTTGTATCCATGTGGGTAAATGTATATACTTAACGTGTATATTTAGCAGAAGGAGGCGCCATGACTTACGCCCGAGTTTTTCAATCTGGCAACAGCCAGGCGGTGCGCTTGCCCAAGGAGTTTCGTCTCTCTGCCGAGCGTGTGCAGATCTTCCGGCAAGGTGGCGACATCGTGTTGCGCGAGCAACCCGCCAATGCCACCACCATCTTCGACGCCCTCAGCGCCTTGCCAGCAGACTTCTTGGCCGACGGGCGCGTTGACACGCCTCCCCAGGATCGGGAGAGTTTCTGAATGACCGTCCGCTACCTGCTTGACACCAACATCTGCATCTACATCGCCAAGAACAACCCGGCTGCGGTTCGTTCACGTTTCGAGCAGCACAGTGCCAATGCCATCGCCATGTCGGTCGTCACGCTCGGCGAGCTGCGCCACGGCGCTGAAAAAAGCCAGATGCGTGAAAAGTCTCTTGCCACCCTGCAACAGCTTGAGGGCCTGATCCAGGTGATGCCGCTGAACGCCGCGGTGGGTCATCACTACGGCGTGATTCGCAGCAGTCTGGAGCGCGCAGGCTTGAGCATTGGCAATAACGACCTCTGGATCGCCGCCCACGCCATCGCGCACGATTGGGTCCTGGTCACCAACAACGAGCGCGAATTCGTCCGCGTGAAAGGTCTAAGCGTTGAGAACTGGGTTGCGTGAACCTGGTCTTTTGGCCTTGCGCGCGGTTCTTGGCACGCGCGCAGCCAGTGCCGCTTGCAGCGCCATGCGCGCCCAGGGCGCCATGGATTGGGGTGACTCCAGAGCCTCGTCGGGCACGCAGTAGTAGTTCATGCTCATGGCCTTGCCTTTGGCGAGATAGACAAAGCGTTCACAGCCGGCGACTTCGAAGGCGCCGCGAGAAGTTTCGCTGGCCTTGAGCCAGAGTTTCTCGCCGCTGCCCAGGTCCGCCAGTATTGCCAGCGTCAAGCCGTCGGTACTGATGCCATAGGCGCCAAACATGCGGCGTGCCACGCAGGGGCCCACCGTGGAGAGTAGTTCACAGCAATAGAGGGCGAATTCGCTGGCAGGTGCAGGCATGAGGCAAGCCTAGCATTCCACGATATTGACCGCCAACCCGCCGCGCGAAGTTTCCTTGTACTTGGTCTTCATGTCAGCGCCGGTCTCGCGCATGGTCTTGATCACTTTGTCGAGCGAGACAACGTGCTGGCCATTGCCGGCCAGCGCCATGCGTGCCGCGTTGACGGCCTTGACGGCGCCCATGGCATTGCGCTCTATGCACGGTATCTGAACGAGGCCGCCAATCGGATCGCAGGTCAGGCCCAGATTGTGTTCCATACCAATCTCGGCGGCGTTCTCGATCTGCTCCGGGCTGCCGCCCAGCACTGCAGCCAGCCCGGCTGCGGCCATCGAGCAGGCCACGCCAATCTCACCCTGGCAGCCGACTTCGGCACCACTGATGGAGGCGTTGAGCTTGTACAGCATGCCAATGGCAGCCGCCGTCATCAGGAACTCGATCACGGCGTCCTCGCCGACAGCCGCGCCGCCGCGCTGACCCTGATTCAGGACGAAGCGGTCGCAGTAGTGCAATACCGCCGGAATGACGCCGGCAGCACCGTTGGTGGGCGCCGTTACCACGCGGCCACCGGCGGCGTTCTCTTCGTTCACGGCAAAGGCGTAAACGTTGATCCAGTCCAGCACCGACAGCGGGTCCGCCAGTGCACGCTCGGCGCGCTCTCGCAGTTGCGCCGCCAGCACCGGGGCGCGTCGCGGAACCTTGAACGGTCCTGGCAACGTGCCCTGCTCGGTGAGGCCGCGCGCTACACACTCCCGCATGACACGCCAGATGTTGAGCAGGCCAGAGCGGATCTCCGCATCGCTGCGCCAGGTGCGCTCGTTGGCCCACATCAGCTCGCTGATGCTCATCTGCTGGCTCTGGCACAGGCGCAGCAGTTCGTCGCCCGATGCAAAGGGGTGGGGCGTTTTCTCAAAGGCGTGCAGCACGGCTTCGTTGGCAGCGCCCGCCGTGACGACAAAACCACCGCCGACGCTGAGGTACTTGCTCTGCTTCAGCAACTGGCCCTGCGCGTCCAGGGCGCTGAACTGCATGCCGTTCGGATGCTCGACCATGGCCTGGCGCTGGTACAGCAGCAGGTCCTGCGCAGGTGTGAAGTCAATGTTCTTCTGCCCCAGAAGCGTCAGGCGCTGGCTGCTGCGCACCGTTTCCACCAGCGCTGGCACGGCCTGCACATCCACCGTGTCAGGGCTGTGGCCCATCAGACCCAGCATGATGGCGGTGTCAGAGCCGTGTCCCTTGCCGGTGGCGCCGAGCGAGCCATAGAGCTCGCATTTCAGGCGGCTCGTCGCCTCCAGCAGACCGTCGCGCTGCAGCGCCAGCGCAAACAGGCGCGCCGCGCGCATCGGTCCCACGGTGTGGGAACTGCTCGGTCCGATACCGATCTTGAAAAGGTCAAAAACGCTGATGGCCATGGCCTGATCTTAGGCTTTAGCGCGTGCTCGTCATCAGTGCGCGCACATCGCCAGCGTAATCCCTCAGGGTTTCCGTCAACTGCAGGCGCTGAGCCGGTGTGCTGCTGTTGTGCAGGGCCGCCAGCGTGCCGCAGGTCTCCAGTTGCAACCGGGCAGCGTACTTGCGGTAATCCGCATCCGGCGACGCCATGGCGCGCTCCACCAGTGCGCGCATGTCCTGCCTGAGCTTGCGCTCGTCCGCCTTGCCGCCTTGCAGGCCTTGCAAGGTCTGCAACGTGTCCTGCTGACGCCGCAACACTTCGCGGTGATTGAGCACCGGATCAAAAATAGAATCGGCCACAGCGCCTTGCAGCAAGACCCGCTGCGCGTTGTCCAGCGGTCCGTAAAAGGACTCGATCCGCTCAATCAGCTGCTTGGCGCGCCGCTCCCGGCGCTGCGCCGCGGTTCCCGAGAGCCACTCCTCGCGCCATTTCTCGGAGCGCTTTTCAAACTGCTGCGCCAGGTGGCTGAGCTGCGCCGTGCTGAAAGTGGGTGTCAGCGCCAGCACCGAAGGCTCAGTCCGGTCCAGCAGCGCCTGCAGACGGGGTCGCAATTCGTCTGAGATCGCGCAAACCTGGCTCGCGCTCACGGTGCCCGCTGCCATGGCTTGCGTCTTGTCCAGCGTGGCAAGCAGCAGCGGCAGTTCGTTCTGCCGGTGCCAGGCCTGCAGCGTGCTGAGGTCGGCGCGCACCCTGCTTGATTGCGCCGAGTTGAAGTCAAGGTAGCTGTCGAGCCACCAGTAAGCCAGCTCCGGTACGTTGTTGTAGGCGAGCCGGACCGCGCTGCAGCCCGAGAGCAGAAGCACGGCCAGCAGCACACCGATAATGTGGCGGAGCTTCAGGAATCGACTTGTTGACTGATGGGGGATGGGCATGAGTGATATTTCAAAAAAAGCCACCGCGCCAGGCGCTGTGGATGTGGTGATCATGGCGGCCGGCAAAGGCACGCGCATGAAAAGCAAATTGCCTAAAGTGTTGCACCTTTTGGCCGGACGCGCTTTGCTCAAGCATGTTGTGGATACTGCGGCCGAGCTTTCGGCGCGGCAAGTGATCGTGATTACCGGTCATGGCGCCGCCGAAGTGGAGGCCGCGTTGGCTGGTAAGAGCGGTGGCGCCGGACCCTTTGATCTCGACTTCGTGCGTCAGGAGCTTCAGCTGGGTACCGGCCACGCGGTGCAGCAGGTCTTGCCGGTGCTGCGCGACGATGGCGTCGTCGTGATCCTGTCGGGCGACGTGCCCTTGATACGCGCCGATACTTTGCAGCAATTGATTGCCGCCTGTGCTGGCAACAAGCTGGCCTTGCTGACGATTGACTTTGCCGATCCGACCGGCTACGGCCGCATCCAGCGTCGTGGCGAGGCGGTGCAGGCCATCGTCGAGCAAAAAGACGCCAGTGCCGAGCAGCGTGCCATCAACGAGGTTTACAGCGGCATGATGGCCTTGCCCGCCCGGCAACTCAAGCAGTGGCTGGCGCGGCTTGACCGCAACAACGCACAGGGCGAGTATTACCTGACCGGCATCGTGAAATTTGCGGTCGCCGATGGTGTTGAGGTGGTGGCGCACAAGATCACCGATGCCTTGCAGGTGGCTGGTGTCAACAGCCCACTGCAACTGGCTGAACTGGAGCGCGCCTGTCAAAGGCGGACCGCCTTGGAACTGATGGAACAGGGCGTGCGCCTGGCGGACCCGGCGCGCCTGGACGTGCGCGGTGTCCTGCAGTGCGGAGCCGATGTTTCGATTGACGTGAACTGTGTTTTTGAAGGCCAGGTCACGCTGGCTGATGATGTACGCATAGGCGCCAACTGCGTGATTTCGAATGCCAGCATTGGTGCTGGCGCTGTCATTCACGCCTTCAGTCACATCGAGGGCGGCACACCGGGTTCGAAAGACTTCATTGAGGTTGGCGCTGGCTCACTGGTCGGGCCTTATGCGCGGCTGCGTCCGGGCGCCAGACTGGGAGCCGAAGTGCATATCGGCAACTTTGTCGAGGTCAAGAATTCCAGTCTGGCGCGCGGTGCCAAAGCCAATCATCTGGCTTATCTGGGTGACACCACGGTCGGTGAGCGCGTCAATTTTGGTGCCGGCAGCATCACCGCCAATTACGACGGCGCCAACAAGCACCGCACCGTGATTGAAGCCGACGTGCACATCGGCAGCAACTGCGTGCTGATCGCGCCGCTTACCGTGGGTGCCGGTGGCACCGTGGGCGGCGGCTCGACCCTGAGCAAGGACACGCCGCCGGGTGCCCTGAGCGTGGCGCGCGCCAGGCAGGTCAGCATCCCCAACTGGAAGCGGCCGAAGAAAAATAAATAGCTTTGCAGTAGGATTCACGGCTATGAATTCAGATCGAAACCCAGCCTTCGCCCAGCCACACTTCCCGCCCGAGTCGGCCTTTGCACGCCTGATCCCTGCTCTGGCGGTTGAGCCCTGGCCAAGCGATGCCCTGTTGGCCGAGTTGCCCTTTGGCCGTGACCTGGCAGGGCTGGTAGATCACGAGCGCGACCCCAAGGACAACCGGGACACGCCGGGACATGTGCGCGCGGTGGTGAAGAAGGCGCTGCAAATCAACCAGCATGGCCTGAGTGGCGTGGTACAGACAGATGACGACGAGCTCCTGTTCCTGATGGCCGAACTGGAGTGCGACTACCAGGCGATCTTCGAGTCGCCCGAGATGCAGCGACGTGGCTGGTCGGCCAAGGCAGCCCATGGCTACATTGCGGTGGCGGCGCTCTACCACGACATCGGCAAAATCATCCAGCGTGAGCGTCACACCACGATCGGCTACTACCACCTGCTGTACAGCCCCGAGCAGGGGGCGCTGCGCGCCATGTTCAGCACCGAACTGGACCACTGGCTGTTCTTGCACATCATCCGTTTCCACGACGTGTTCGGTGTGCTCAGCACGGGCGAAGGTTCACTGGCTGCGCTGGTGGACCTGATTCCCATGCGCGAGATGTCGGAGGCCGAGCGTCTGGGCATCCTGCACCTGTTTTTGCGTATCACCCTGGCCGACATCGCCGGAACGGTGCCGGTGCGCGAGGCCAAGATTCGAAACATGATGGCTGACTTGCGGCGCGCCGCTGCGGCCATGCCTGCGGGCGGCAAGGGCACGCAACCGACCGAAGGTCTGGCGTTTCGAGAAGCCCTGATAGGTGCCGACACCAGCGTCGGTCGCGCCGTGGCCCGCATACAGCGCATGCTGGCCGAGCCCGGCCTGCCCGAGTACCAGGACGAGGGCCTGGACATCGTGATCGAGCGGGAGTTGATGGCCATTCAGGGCTCCAACGTACGCCAGTTTGCCAATACCTTTTCGCACGTGTGCAAGCTGGACTACCTGCTGCGCTTTGTGCGCGCCTTGCAGAACCAGGCCAAGGAGAAGGACCTGCCCGTGCGCGTGGTGGTCAATGCCTTCGTGGCGCTGCTCTGTCGGGTGGTCAACGAATATGGCGACCTGACCTACCGCGTGGGCGGCGACCGCCGACGCATCGGCATTGCCCTCAAGGGCTGGACGCGCGAGCCCGGCACCACGAGCAAGTTGTGCAGCATGTTGTTCGATGAGACCCACCTGGCCCTGCAGTGGGCCACCGAAGAAGCCACGGCCTGGTTCTACGACTGAGTCGGCCAACAGGCGAGACTTACTTTTTCCGGAATTCGGGCAGCGGCAGCCGGGCGCCGAATTTGCTGCGCTTGATGCTGAAAAAGGTCTTGACGTTGCGCACGTTGGCGTCGACCGTGAAAAGCTGCTGCACCAGCGCCAGATACTCCGGCATGTTGGCGCAGTGCACCACCAGACAAAAGTCGGGCCCGGGCGAGACGCGGTAACACTGCTGCACCGCATCCTGCGCAGCCACACGCTGCTCAAACGCCTCCAGCGCTGCGTTGTCCTGCCGGTCCAGCGTGATTTCGACAATCGCGCACAGTCCATGGCCCGCCAGCGCGGCCAGTTTGTCCACGCTCAATATCGCAATTTCACGCTCGATCAGGCCCGCCTCGTGCAGTCGTTTGACGCGGCGCAAACAGGTTGGCGGTGAAATGTGAAGGCGCTCAGCCAGCGCCTGGTTGCTCAGAGCGGCGTCGGTCTGCAACTGCGCGAGCAACTGCAGGTCGGTGGCGTCCAGAACAAGCGCTGTCATTCTGAGGGCGTTGCAGACCGGCTCAGCCTAGCGTGCCTGCAGCTTGGCGGCGGCGCGGCGGCGTTCCAGAAAAGCCTGCAACTCACCGACCACACCCTTGCGAAACGCCAGCACGCACAGCACAAAAATGACACCGATGATCACGTTGACCCAGGAGCCCACCTTGTCGGCCAGCATGTCCTGCAGTGAAATCACGATGCCGGCGCCAAACACCGGGCCAAAGAAGGTGCCGACCCCACCCAGCAACGTCATCAGGATTACCTCGCCCGACATCGACCAGTGCGTGTCCGACAAAGTGGCAAAACCCATGACCAGGGTCTTGAGCGACCCGGCCAGACCCGACAGCGCGGCCGACAGGGCAAACGCCAGCAGCTTGTAGCGGTCCACCTGGTAGCCCAGCGAAATGGCGCGCGGCTCGTTCTCGCGGATCATCTTCAGAACCTGGCCAAACGGCGAGTGCACGATGCGCGAGATGGCCAGAAAGCAGGCCACGAACACGGCCACCACCAGGTAGTACATGGCGGTATCCGAGGCCAGTGAGAACTGGCCGAACAGGGCGCCGCGCGGCACCCCCTGCAAGCCGTCTTCACCCCCGGTAAAGGATGCCTGCAGGCAAACAAAAAACACCATCTGCGCAATCGCCATGGTGATCATCGCGAAGTAGATGCCCTGGCGCCGTATCGCCACCAAGCCGACCACCACACCGATCACGCCGGCGCCCAGCATGCCGGCCAGAATGCCCAGCTCCGGCGTCCAGTGCTGCATCTTGATCAGCCAGCCCGTGATGTAGGCGGCCGAGCCAAAAAACGCGGCGTGCCCGAAAGACAGCAATCCGGTAAAGCCGAGCAGCAGGTTGAAGGCGCTGGCGAAGATGGCAAAGCACAGCAGCTTCATCACAAACACCGGATAGAGACCGATCATGGGCGCCAGCAGCGCCAGAATCAGCAGCGCGATGTAGGTGATGCGAATCAGTTTGGCAGCGGGGGTCATGGATCAGTTTTCCTTGCCAAACAAACCGGCCGGGCGGAACATCAGCACGATCACCATGATCACGAAGACCACAATGCTGGAGGCCTCGGGGTAGAAGACGCGGGTCAGACCTTCCACCACACCGAGCCCCAGACCGGTGACGATGGAGCCCATGATGGAGCCCATGCCGCCGATCACCACCACTGCAAAAACCACGATGATCAGGTTCGAGCCCATCAGCGGATTGACCTGAATGATGGGTGCGGCCAGCACGCCGGCCAGGCCGGCCAGCGCGGCGCCGGCGCCATAGGTCAGCATCACCATCAGCGGCACGTTGATGCCAAAAGCCTGCACCAGGGGCGCATTTTCGGTGCCGGCGCGCAGATAGGCGCCCAAGCGTGTGCGCTCGATCAGGTACCAGGTACCCAGACAGACCAGCAGCGACACCAGCACAACCCAGGCTCGGTAGTTGGGCAGCACCATAAAGCCCAGATTGGTGGCGCCCGAGAGCAGCGCCGGTACATCGTAATTCTGGCCCGAGGCGCCGTAGAGCTCGCGAAAGATGCCCTCGAAGATCAGCGCCAAGCCAAAGGTCAGCAGCAATCCGTACAGCGGATCGAGCTTGTACAGGTGCTTGAGAAAGAGCCGCTCGATGACGACGCCCAGCGTCCCCACCGCCAGCGGCGCCAGCAGCAGCGCAGCCCAATAGTTGATGCCGAACTTGTCGAGCATGATCCAGGCTGCAAACGCACCCAGCATGTAAAGCGCACCGTGCGCGAAATTAACGACCCCCAGCAGACCAAAGATGACTGCCAGACCCAGGCTGAGCATGGCGTAAAACGCGCCATTGACCAGCCCCAGCAGCAGCTGGCCCAGAAAGGCCTGATGGGGAATGCCGAAAATTTCCATGAAGGTGCGTCGCTTCCCGTCAGTCTACTTTTTCAGCAAGGTGCACTTGGACTCGGCCACCGTCGTGAAGGCCTGCTCGCCGGGGACCTTGGCGATCATCTTGTAGTAATCCCAGGGAGTGCTGGAGTCCTTGCTGGACTTCACTTCAAACAGGTACATGTCGTGAATCATGCGGCCGTCAGCGCGGATTTGACCCTTGCCGTAGAAGTCGTCGAACTTCATGGTCTTGAGCGTGCTCATGACTTTTTCTGTGTCAGTGGTGCCGGCAGTCTGTACGGCCTTGAGGTAATTCGCGGCAGCGGAGTAGTCGGCAGCCTGCAGGCTCGACGGCATGCGCTTGTATTTCTCGAAGAAGCGCTTGGCAAACTTGCGTGAGGCATCGTCCTGGTTCCAGTACCAGCTGTCGGCCAGCTGCAGGCCCTCGGTATTGGACAGGCCCAGGCTGTGCACATCGTTGATGAACACCAGCAAACCAGCAACCTTCATGCTCTTGGTGATGCCAAATTCCTTGGCGGCTTTCATCGCATTGGTGAAGTCACCGCCGGCGTTGGCCAGGCCCAGAATCTGTGCTTTGGAGGATTGCGCTTGCAGCAAAAACGCCGAGAAGTCGGAGGCGTTCAAGGGGTGCCGTGCCGCACCGGCCACCGTGCCACCGTTGGCCTTCACCACCGTAGCCGCGTCGCCTTCAAGCGAGTAGCCAAAGGCGTAGTCGGCCGTCAGGAAGTACCAGCTCTTGTTGCCGGCCTTGACCAGCGCGTTGCCAGCGACCTTGGCCAGGGACACCGTGTCATAGGCGTAATGGATCGAGTAGGGCGAGCAGTCTTCATTGGTCAGACGGGCGGAGCCGGCGCCGATGACGATGAAGGGGCGCTTCTTCTCCAGTGCCACCTTGGACATGGCCAGCGCGGTACCCGAATTGGTGCCGCCAATCAGCAGCGTCAGGCCTTCCTTGTCCATCCATTCACGGGCCTTGGAACTGGCGACGTCGGCCTTGTTCTGGTGATCCGCCGTCAGCACTTCAATCGGGCGACCCAGCACCTTGCCGCCGAAATCCTGCGCGGCCCACTTGACCATTTCACCGCCGGCCGGGCCGTCGATGTCGGCATACAGACTGGACATGTCGGTGATGAAACCGATTCGGACCGGCCCGGGTGCCTGGGCAAAGGCGCAAGTGCCAAAGCCGATGCTCATGGCGGTGATGAGGGTCTTGAGTTTCATGGTGTCTCCTGTTGA